>JBGPHH010000278.1:0-5129 GCA_041484265.1 Vicinamibacteria bacterium | reverse complement strand
GTACGTGCGTGGGCCGAGACGCACGGCCGAGCGCTCAACGCCGAGCCGCTTTTCGGCTTGGCGACGGGCCCGAACGGCGCGCGTGCGCTCTTGACGTTCGTCGTGACGACCCAACGTGGCCGACATGCGAGGCGGCGTTCGTTATCGGCAGCGGGTGAGGGCTTCTTCGGCTATCACGATCCGCTTGTGTCGGCACCGAACGTCGCCGACATCAATTGGTCCGAATTCTGGGATGTCGTTCGACAGGAAACTGCGGGGGAGTGCGATCAGGCGCTTCTGCGCTTCGTGCACACGGACCGCGCCGCCGGCCCCCTCACGGATCCGAGCGGCGGGGCGAGTCCTCTGCTGGATGTGTCCATGTGCCGAAGCCTCGATGACGCATTCGCTCGATGTTCGAAAGACCATCGTCACGAGACCCGCCGCCTCCTGCGGCGGCTCGGCGACCGCGGCCCGATCGCGCTGCACGTCGCCGACCCCGGCGATGCGGCGGCCGCGTTGGACGACTTCACACACGGGTTCGTGCCGGCATACCACGCCAACTGGCGGACCCGGCCTGTGGGCAGCATGTTCGATCGCCCCGGCGTGCTCGATTTCGCTCGTCGCGTCGTTGCTGAGGGGACCCGTGACGGCTGGGCCGAGTACGGGCGGATGACCGTCAACGGGAATTCGGTCGCCTGGTATATCGGCCTCGTGCATCGGGAGTCATTCTATTTGTGGATCACGACCTACGACTCGGCGTACTACGAGTTCTCGCCAGGGCGCCTGCTGCTCGCGCTCATCATCCGACGATGCATCCATCGCGGCTGCCGTTCCGTTCATCTATTGACGGGCGATCAGCAGTACAAACGCGAGTGGCGTCCAGCCGAACAGTCGCTTCGCGCCGTGCGCTGGTATGCGCCGACCATGAAAGGGCGGCTCCTCGGCTGGTACGACGGGCGGCATCGCGAGTCGGCGGTGCCCGCGCCATGAGATGCGTTACTCCCGCCGCGGTCTTCACGCACAATCTTGCGAATTACGACACGCCGTGGAGCAGGGCCGAGTACGGCAGCGACCGCGCGCATCCAGCCGAAGCGGCGCTCATCTCGGCGTTCTTTCCACCTGCCCCCGCGCGTGTCCTTGATATCGGTTGCGGCGCAGGGCGCAGCACGAAGGCTTTGGCGGAACTGGGCTACTCGGTCGTCGCCATCGACTTGTCAGCGGCGCTTCTCGCGATCGCACGCGACCACTGTCCCGCGCTCGACTTCAGAGCGATGGATGCCACCAAGCTGCTGTTCGAGGATGGGAGTTTCGACGCGGCGCTGTTCAGTTACAACGGAATCGATGTGATCTACCCGGTCGCTGGACGGCTGGCGTGCATGGCCGAGGCGTATCGCGTGCTGCGGTCGCGAGGCACCTTCGTGCTGAGCACACACAACTCGATCGGAGCTGTGTGTTGTGGCGGCGTCTTCTATCCCCGCGGCCTCCTGAACGCCGCCGCGTTTCTCGGCAATCAGATCAGGAATCGAGTGGCGTGGGAGTGGTACTTCCGCTACACCGACGGCTGCGGCGACCACTTTCTGTTCTCCGCGCCGCCTGCGCACACCGTCAGGCAACTCGAATCCGTCGGTTTCAGCGTGCGTGCGATGTGCGGGGACGATGCGGTGCGAGATCTTCCGTTGCGGCACCTCACGATCCGCTCTCAGCACGTGCACTTCGCGGCAGAAAAAGCATGAACGCCGTTCTGAGCGCCGGACTGAAGGCCGCCCTGCTCGCCACTGGCCACTACCGCCGGCGTTTCCATCGGGATCGTTTTCCTGGCGTGGCGGTGCTCTGCTATCACGCCGTCCGGCCGGACGAGTGGCCAGCCGGCACGATGGCCTTCGAAGGACTCCACGTCCGGGCCTCTGAGTTCGACGCGCATTGCCGCCTGCTCACGTCCTCGTGTCACCCGATCACCCTCGCGCAGTGGCAGGCGGCTCTCGACGGAGGACCGCCGTTGCCTGACCGGCCGGTCCTCGTCACCTTCGACGACGGGTATCGGACGGTGGCGACCGTTGCGCATCCGATCCTCGAGCGGCATGGCATTCCGGCCGTGTTGTTCGCGTGCAGCTCGCCGATCGAGGAACGAAGACTCTTCTGGTATGACGCGGTGGCTCGCAGGAGCGGCGAGTCGGAGGTTCAGCGCCTGAAGCAGGTGCCGTTCGCCCTCTGGCGGGCAGCCACCTGCGGCGCGACCCATACGGCTGCCGGCGATGGCGATCCGGAGGCGCCGCTGAGCGTCGACGAGGTCCGCCGCCTCGCGCAGGGTGGGTTCGAGATCGGCGGGCACACGGCGACGCATCCGATCCTGGCGCGAGCGGATCGCGATCGCCAGCGCGAGGAGATCGCGCGCAACCGGCAGGCGATCGGCGGCTGGATCGGGCGCCCGCCCGTGGCGTTCGCGTATCCAAATGGCGAGCGCTCGGACTACACATCCGAGACGCTGTCGATCTTGAGAGAGTTGTCGTACGACATGGCGTTCACGACCGAGTCTGGGTTTGCGTCTGGGGCCGAGCGGCTCGAGTGCCCGCGGCTTCTGATGCTCGCCGGCGTGTCCGAGGCCGAGCTCGCCCACCGGTTGTCCTACAGCTGGCGACCAAAAGCAGGGCTCAAGGCTCACTTCAGCCTTCAGACTTGATGAGAATTATCCAAGCCGCCGGCTGGTATTTTCCCGAGCGCCTGGGCGGAACCGAGGTCTACGTGGCAGCGCTGGCCGAGAGGCTGCACCGCTTGGATCACGATGTGCGGATCGTGGCTCCGGAACTTGGGGCGTCGGCGCCGAGACGCTACGATCACGCGGGCATTCCGGTATTTCGCTTTCCTATCCGCACACCGCTGACGCGCGACCAGGCACAAGGGCGCACCGCCGTTGATGGCAGCGAGTGGTTTCGCCGGTGGGTGCGCGACGTCCGCCCCGATGTCGTCCACTTCCATACGCTCGTGCCGGGGCTGGAGCTCGACGAAGTCAAAGCGGCGAAGGGCACCGGAGCCCGCGTCATCGCCACGACGCACGCGAGCAGTCTTGGCTACATCTGTGCGCGCGGCACGATGCTTCGGTGGGGCCGGGCGCTCTGCGATGGCGTTGCCGAACCGCACAAGTGTGCAGCCTGCGATCTGCAGAAACGAGGGCTGCCAAAGTGGGTGGCGCGCGTCGCAGGCAGCGTCCCGGTAGGGTTGAGCGAGCTTGGCCGACCTTTATCAGGAAAGCTCGGTACGACGCTGGGTATGCCGTCGGCCATCCTCTTTAATATGGCCCGCCAGCGGGAACTGCTGGCCACCGTCGATCGGTTCGTGCTCCTGACGGACTGGTCGGCGGACGCGGTCGTTCGCAACGGGGCCTTGGGATCGAAGGTGGCCGTCAATCGGCTCGGCATTGGCGGCGCGTTCGCGCGCAAGCCGGCACCGTCAATCCAACCGACCGGCACGCCCGTGAAATTCGGCTATCTCGGTAGATTCGATCCGATCAAGGGCGTGTACGACCTTGGCCGTGCGCTTCAGTCGCTGCCGCGTGACGTGCCCTTCCGATTCGATATTCGCGGACCGCTCGACACGCCGGAAAGCCGCGAGGTGCACGGGCAGCTCAGTCGGATGCTCGAAGGGGACGCGCGCGTCAGCGTGGGGCCCGCCGTACCAACCGCGTGCGTGCCGACCCATCTTGCGTCGCTCGATGTGTTGTGTTGTCCGTCGGCGTGTCTGGAAGGTGGGCCGACCGTCGCCATCGAGGCACACGCCGCCGGCACGCCGGTCGTCGGCACACGGATCGGCGGGTTGGCGGAGCTGGTGACCGATCGCCGCAACGGGCGTCTCGTGTTGCCCGGCGATTGGCGCGCGCTGGCATCGGTGATTGCCGAGATCGCGAGCGACCCGACAGGAACGGTCGACGTCTGGCGCACGGCCATCCCGGCCGCCCGGACGATGGACGATGTGACGGCCGACTATGTCGCGCTCTATCGACACTGACGTGAGGATCGGCGTCTTCCATCCCGGCACCCAGCATTCGCACGAGACGGCGCTGGCCTTCCAGGAGGCGGGATCGCTCGCCTGGTACGCGACCTCGATTTTCTACGACCCTCAACGTTGGCCCTACAACGCCGTCAAGTTTCTTCCGTCCGGCGCGCGCGGCCGCCTCGAATATGAATTCAAGCGACGCTATCACGCGGACATCGATCCGTCGCTCGTCCGGACGTTCGGTGTCTGGGAATGGATTGAGCGTCTGAGCATGCGCGCCGGCTTCCGCATGCTCGAGCACTACGCCAACGAGTGGGGCAACGTGCGGTTCGGCCGGCAGGTGGCCGACTTGGCAGCGCGCACGTCGGTCGACGCCATCTGGGGATCGGACACGTCCAGCCTGACGGCATTCCGGGGCGTCAAGGATCGCGGCGTGCGCTGCGTCCTGGAGCAGACCATCGGCCACCCTCGCGTCTGGAACCGCATTCTGACGGAAGAGCGGTCGCTCGTCGGCCCCGACTTCGATCCCTACCCTCTGCCGTACCCCGAGGCCGACATGCAGCGGGTGGAACGTGAAATGGAGCTGGCCGACGGCATCGTCTGCGGGTCGGCGTTTGTGCGCGACACGCTCATCGAGAACGGCGTGAAGGCTGAAAAGACCTGCGTCATCCCGTACGGTGTGCCGGAGGAGACGTTCTCGCCTCGCGAAACGTCGGCGGAGCGTGACGGCCTGCGCCTGCTCTTTGTCGGTCACTTCGGGCTGCGGAAGGGCGCGTGGTACCTGCTTGAGGCGATGCGCCGGCTCGCGGACCTTCGAGGACTGACGCTCACTATCGTCGGCAAGGAGACGGTGCCGGACCGGTTCCTGGCGCCCTTCGGCGACCGGATCCGTCGCCTCCCGCACGTCCCGCGGAACCAGGTCTGCAAGGTGTATCAGGACGCCGATGTCT
Organism: Vicinamibacteria bacterium; assembly: GCA_041484265.1. Classification (GTDB taxonomy): domain Bacteria; phylum Acidobacteriota; class Vicinamibacteria; order Vicinamibacterales; family CAVVIG01; genus 2-12-FULL-65-11. The sequence continues at coordinate 213 of JBGPHH010000278.1, read as the reverse complement.
TCGTCCTGCCGTCGCTGTTTGAAGGGTCAGCCATCTCGGTGTTCGAGGCGCTCGCCTCGGGGCTTCCGGTTGTCACGACGCCGAATGCCGGATCAGTCGTGCGGGACGGTGTCGACGGGTTCGTCGTGCCGATTCGAGATGCGGATGCGCTGGCCGATCGGATCGCCACGCTGTACAAAGATCGGCGGCGTCGCGCGGACATGGCGGTGCAGG
>JBGPHH010000277.1:0-5141 GCA_041484265.1 Vicinamibacteria bacterium | reverse complement strand
TACTTCCAGCCGGGCGTGTACGCGTCGCGGTCGTCGAGCATCACGCGAATGCCGCCGGCCACCAGCTGTTGCTGGACTTCGCGCGCCTTCGGCAGGACGGTTTCCTGCCAGTTGCCGCGTGGAATCGGCACGATGACGACTTGGTACGGTGCGACACGAGGCGGCAGGATGAGACCGCTGTCGTCTCCGTGCGTCATGATCACACCGCCAATGAGGCGCGTCGAAACGCCCCACGACGTGCCCCAGACGTGCTGCACCGACTTATCGCGTGCCTGGAAGGTCACGTCGAACGCCTTCGCGAAATTCTGACCGAGATTGTGTGACGTCCCAGCCTGCAGCGCACGGCCGTCGCCCATCAGCGCTTCGATCGAGTACGTCCGCACGGCGCCCGCGAACTTCTCGCTGTCGCTCTTCAAGCCAGTCACGACAGGCATGGCCAGCTCGGTTTCAACCGCCTCCTTGTAGAGATCGAGGATTTTCAGCGTCTCCTCTTGCGCCTCGGCTTCCGTCTCGTGGGCGGTGTGGCCTTCCTGCCACAGGAACTCGGTTGTTCGCAGGAATGGGCGCGTGACTTTCTCCCAGCGCACGACGTTTGCCCACTGGTTCATCAATATCGGGAGATCGCGCCACGAGTGAATCCACTTGGCGTACATCGTGCCGAAAATGGCCTCCGAGGTCGGCCTCACGATCAGCCGTTCTTCGAGCTTCTCGCCGCCGCCGTGGGTCACGTAGGCCACCTGCGGGGCGAATCCTTCGACGTGCTCCGCTTCCTTGGTCAGCAGGCTCTCGGGGATGAACAGCGGGAAGTAGGCGTTGACGTGTCCGGTGGCCTTGAAGCGGCGATCGAAGGCCTGCTGAATCAGCTCCCAAATCGCGTAGCCGTACGGACGGATGACCATGCAGCCCTTGACGGGCGTGTAGTCCGCGAGCTCGGCCCGGCGGACGACGTCCAGGTACCAGCGCGAGAAGTCCTGGGATCGAGGCGTGATTTCGGTGACAAAGCCGTCGGGTTTATCGTTTTTTGCCATGAAGGTCGATGTGATCCGTCAAATGGACTTTCCAGTGTATATCGTCGCGTTCGGGGAAATCCGCCCGGAAATGGCCCCCGCGGCTTTCTTCGCGCTGAAGCGCCGCCCGCGCGATGAGTCGAGCGACCGTGACCAAATGGAAGGCCTTCCAAGCGTCCGGATCGTGGGTCGTCGCCGACTTCACCAGACGCTCCGCGCCGCCAGAGGCCGCGTCGAGCGCAAACATGGCGCCCTCAAGGTCATCGCGGGTACGAAAGAGGCCGGCCTTGCGCCACATCAGATCGCGAACGGCCTCAGAGGCTAGAGGCTGGGGACTGGAGGTTAGGGAAGAGCGCCCGGGTCCGATGCTAGTCCCCAGCCTCCAGCCTCTAGCCTCTTTGTCATCGCAGCCTCGAGACGGTTCCTGCATGGCGGCGGCCGCTCTCGCGCCGAAGACAAGGCCCTCGAGGAGAGAGTTGCTGGCCAGACGATTGGCTCCGTGGACGCCGGTGCAAGCGACCTCGCCGGCTGCGAACAGCCCCGGACGCGACGTGCGGCCCCAGTCGTCGGTCTCGATGCCACCCATGATGTAGTGCGCCGCCGGGCCGACCGGAATCGGGTCGCGGGCGAGATCGAGGCCGATGCGGCGGCACATCTCGGCGATAGTGGGAAACCGGCGCTCGACGTAGCCGGGATCAAGGTGCGCGAGCGTGAGAAATACCTGGCCGCCCACGCGCTCTTCCTCGCGCACGATGGTGCGCGCGACCACGTCGCGCGGCGCGAGATCGCCGCCGGGATGATAGCGTTCCATGAAGGGCTCGCCGCGCCCGTTGACCAGTCGCGCCCCCTCGCCGCGCAACGCCTCGGACATGAGAAACCGGGGCGCACCAGCCAATTTCAAGGCCGTCGGGTGAAACTGCACGAACTCCAGGTCGGCCACCCGCGCCCCCGCGTGGTATGCGAGCGAGATGCCGTCACCGGTGGCGACCGCCGGATTCGTCGTTTCCCGGAACACCTGTCCCGCGCCGCCCGTCGCGAGTAGCGTCGCCCGTGCACGGACCTCCGCGCGCGATCCGTCACGATCGAAATACGCGACGCCGACGACTCGGCCGTCCTCGACCAGCAGTTCCGTGACGAGCGCGTGATCGAGCGTGGCGACCGACGAGAGGGCTCTCACGCGCTCCCACAGCACGCGTCCAATCTCGCGGCCGGTCGCATCGGCGGCGTGCAGCACACGCCGCACGCGGTGAGCGGCCTCTCGGCCGAGCACCAATCGCCCGGCCGCATCACACTCGAAGCGCGTGCCCCAGGCCATGAGCTCGCGGACGTACCGGGGCCCCTCCTCCACGAGTACGGACACGGCACGCTCGTCGCACAACCCGTCGCCTGCGGCGATCGTGTCCGCCGCGTGCAGCGCCACGCTGTCATCGTCTCCCACTGCAGCCGCGATGCCACCCTGCGCGTAACCCGTATTGCTCTCACCCGGATCGGCCTTCGTGAGCACGCTGACGCGTCCGGCCCCGGCCAGCGAAATCGCCGCACGCAGTCCGGCGATTCCGCCACCGACGATCACGAAATCTGTTGGCAAGGCGACTGAATGTTATCCTAGTCGCTCCTTCATGCCTCCGATTCGCATCGACGTCACCACACCTTCTCGCGCATATCCCGTCACCATCGAGACCGCCGCGATCGATCGAGTCGGTCGGATTCTCGACGACCTCCGCGTGCCCGAACGACGCTTCGTCGTCTCGAGCCCGCTCGTGTGGCGACTCCACGGTCCGCGGCTGTCGCGCGGGCTCGGCGCCGTCGAGCCGATCCTCGTGGCCGACGGCGAGCGGGCCAAGCAACTGCCCACGGTGTCGCGAATCTACGACGAGCTGGTCGGCGCCAAGGCCGATCGGGCCGCGACGCTCATCACGTTCGGCGGCGGCGTGATTGGCGACATGGCGGGATTTGCCGCGGCGACCTATCTGCGCGGCATCGCGCTCGTCCACGTGCCGACGACGCTTCTCGCTCAGGTCGACAGCGCGATTGGAGGCAAGGTCGGCGTCAACCATCCGCAAGGCAAGAATCTCATCGGCTGCTTCTACCAGCCGCACGCGGTCGTCGTCGATCCGTCACTGCTCGTCACGTTGCCCCGCCGCGAGTTCCGCGCCGGCCTCTACGAGGTCGTCAAGTACGGCATGACGTCGAGCGCCAGTCTGTTCGACCAGCTGTCGCGCGACCGTACGGCCATCTTCACGCGCGAGCCGCCGGTGCTGACGCCCATCATTGCCGAGTCCTGCCGCATCAAAGCCCACGTCGTCTCGGCCGACGAGCACGAAGCCGGGCCGCGACGCGTCCTCAATTTCGGCCACACCGCTGGGCACGCGATCGAGGCGGTGACCAAGTACCGGCGGTACCGGCACGGCGAAGCCGTCGCGTATGGGATGCTCGTGGCCGCCGAGCTGGCCGTCGCGCGCGGGGCGCTGGCCGACCGAGACAAGAAGGCGCTAGCAGACCTCATCGCCGGCCTCGGCCCGCTGCCCGCGATTGCCGACGTGTCGATCGCACAGATCCTCGAAGCCATGCGGCACGACAAGAAAGTCGTGTCGGGTCGGCTGCACTACGTTCTGCCGACCGCGGTCGGCGCGACGGCCATCGTCAACGATGTGACCGAGAAGGAGCTGAAAGCTGCGCTCAAAGCCGTGGGATTTCGACGTTAAGACGCGTGTGCGATGAGACGCCCGGTCTGAGGGCGGCCGGTGAGCAGCGCTTTGACCTTCTTGAGCATCTTCAGCGAGGGTCGATGTTTGACGCTGACTGTGGCAAACCCGGCGGCGTGCAGCATCTGGACCAGACATTCGATTGTCGGGACCGCGCAGAACTCGTAGGCGGCGCCTGAGCCGCGACCATCGCCCGGGAAAAAGCTGATCAACGGATATCGCTCGTGCATCGCCGGCACGAGCCCGTGCGTCTCGACCACCAGCGTGCCGGCCGTCACCGTCCGGATGCGTTCGAGCACCGTGATTGGCGAGCGAAGGTGGTAGAGCACGCCCAGCATGAGGACCAGGTCGAAGGTCCCGAGCGTCGCCCGGTCGATCTCCTCTGCCGCCAGGCGCCTGTGCTCGACCTTCGACTTGAGCACGTCGTGCGCCAGGAGAAACCCTTCCTTGCCGAAGTTGTCCCACGCAAACGTGTCGATCGCCAGCACACGCGCGGCGCCTCGCCGCTCGCACTCGAAGGCGAAGAAGCCATCCCACGTTCCAATGTCGAGGACGGATTTCCCTGTGAGGTCGGCGGGGAGATCGAGGAATTTCAGCCGCCGCGCGAAGCGCCGGCGCACGTGCCACTCCGGCCTCGTCGCCACGCCGCCGAGCTCGATGGGATGGCACCACTTGATGGCGGCGATGCGGGAGCGGAGCGCTTGATCGTCCATCCTTACAACGAATATTCCTTCAGCTTGGCCAGGAGCGTCTTATGGCTCACCTGAAGCAGCTCAGCCGCCCGCGCCCGATCCCCAGCGGCGTCGTGGAGTGCCTGCCCGACCTTTCGCCGTTCCACTTCCGCGACCACGCGGCGGGTGGCGTCGGCGAGCGTACCGGAGAGGTCGATGGCCGCCCACGGGCTCGCCGGCTCCTCACTCCCTGGGCCGGCGACAGGAGCGGTCCGGAATGACAGGCTCAAGTGCCGCGCGTGGATCGTATCTCCTCCGGTGAGAATCACCGCACGCTCGATGCAGTTTTGCAGCTCGCGGACGTTGCCCGGCCAGGCATAGGCGCACAGCTCCTGCTCGGCCGAGGGCGCCAGCACGAACGGCTTCTTGTTCAGGTCGCGGCAGAACCGGTCGATGAAGTGCCTCGCCAGCAAGATGATGTCGTTTGGGCGCTCGCGAAGCGGCGGAATCGTGATGGGAAACACCGACAGCCTGAAGTAGAGATCCTCGCGGTACTGCCGGGCCGAGACCGCGGCCTTGAGATTGCGGTTCGTGGCAGCCACCACACGCACGTCCACCTGGAGCGGCATCGTCCCACCGACGCGCTCGAATCGTTTCTCTTCGAGCGCGCGCAGGATCTTCGGCTGCAGCGTCAGCGGAAGGTCGCCGATCTCGTCGAGGAAGAGCGTCCCGCGGTGCGCCAGCTCGAACTTGCCGGG
>JBGPHH010000276.1:0-5216 GCA_041484265.1 Vicinamibacteria bacterium | reverse complement strand
GCGTCGGCGCACCCGGTATCCCGCTGGAGGAGCTGAGCTACGCGCAGTGGAAAACCGTGGTCGATATCAACCTCACCGGCGTATTCCTCTGCACACAGGAAGCGTTCAAATTAATGAAAACCCAGGAGCCGCGTGGCGGTCGCATCATTAACAACGGCTCGATCTCTGCGCATAGTCCGCGGCCGAACTCCGCACCGTACAGCGCCACGAAACACGCCATCACGGGCCTCACCAAGTCGACGTCTCTTGACGGCCGGAAGTACGACATCGTCTGCGGTCAGATCGACATCGGCAACGCCGCGACCGATCTGACGGCACGTATGAAGCAGGGCGTGCCGCAGGCGAACGGATCGATCGCCGTCGAGCCGACGATGGATGTCGAGCATGTGGCGCGGGCGGTCGTCTACATGGCGAGCTTGCCGCTCGACGCGAACGTGCAGTTCATGACCGTGATGGCGGCGAAGATGCCGTTTATTGGGCGCGGGTAGGTGGAGGCGGACACACCGGCGCGCCCTTGTCGAACACGACGCGCCAGCGGCCGTCGGCGTCGCGGCGCCAGATGGAGTTGAACGTTCCGGTCTGCTGACCCTGCGGGTTGCGCACCGGACCGCTGGTGAGCGCCAGGGTTCCGGACTCCAGCACTTCCACGATCTGCGGTTCCCATGAGAACGGCGCCGCCGCGCCGTCGAAGAAGCCTCTCCACGCTGCCAGCACCGCCGGCTTGCCGCGCGATGGACTCTGACCCCCGAAAAACACCGCCTCATCGGCGACGTACGTCGCGAAGGCCGTGAAATCGCGTGCACTCATCGTGCGCGCGAAGGCCTGTTCCGCCTGGCGCACCTGAAGCGTGAGGTCGTCTTTGGTCTGGCTCTCCGCCGGCGTGCCGGACAGAACCACCAGCAGAGACAGCAGCAACAGAATGACGCGTCGCATGGGACACACTCCGTTTCTGTACTCAGTTGCGCCGGATGGTAGCACGCCGTAGGATTTGCAACATGATCGACTCCAGCGCTCTCCGCCCTTTTCTCGCGACCACCCTCAATGACACGGACTTCGATTTTCTGGGAAAGAAATACAGGGGAAAAGTCCGCGATGTGTACACGAAGCAGGACCGCGTCACCCTGATTTCAACGGATCGCCAGTCCGCATTCGACTACCAATGGTGCACGATTCCCCTGAAAGGACAAGTGCTGAATCAACTCAGCAACTGGTGGTTCGCACACGTGAACGACGTCATGCCGACGCATGTGGTCGCGACGCCGGATCCCAACGTCACGATCGCCAAAACGCTCACCATGCTGAAGGTCGAGGTTGTCGTTCGGGCGTACCTCACAGGTTCTACCTCCACGTCGGTCTGGGTGAACTACGACAAGGGTGTACGGAATTTCTGCGGGAATCTGCTGCCGAGTGGCATGCGGAAGAATCAGAAGCTGACGGAGATCATCTTTACGCCGTCCACCAAACCTGAGACAGGACATGACGAGTCGATGAGCCCACAGGAATTGATCGGGCTGAAGCTGACGACGCTCGAGGAGATCGAGCGCGTGAAGGAGTACGCATTTGCGCTCTTTGCGCGGGGGCAGGAGGTGGCCGCAAAGCGTGGACTGATCCTGGTCGATACCAAGTATGAAATGGGCTACGACGCGGAGGGAGTGTTGCGCGTGGGCGACGAAGTGCACACGCCCGATTCATCGCGGTATTGGGTGGCGTCCTCCTATGAAGAGCGTTTCGCGAAAGGCCAGGAGCCTGAATCGCTCGACAAGGAATTCTTCCGGCTGTGGTTGAAGGAACAAGGCTTCATGGACGACGGTCGCCCGCGACCTCCCGTGACCGACGACGTGCGCGGGATGCTGGCGGCAAGGTACATCGAACTCTATGAACGGATGACCGGCGCGACGTTCGAGGTTCCGAAGGATCCGGATGTTCCCGGGCGAATCCGAAAGAATCTGCACGCGTGGGCGGAGCAGTGAGCAGCTACCGCAAGAAGAAGCTGTACGCCGCGTTGTCGTCCTCGTGCACGTGGTCGTAGCCGAGGCCGTCGAGGAACTGCTGGAAGTCCGACATCTGCTGGTCGGGCACTTCGAATCCCGCGAGCACGCGGCCGAAGTCTGCGCCGTGGTTGCGGTAGTGGAACAGGCTGATGTTCCAGCGGCCACCGAGCGTTTCCAGAAACTGCATCAGCGCCCCGGGACGTTCGGGAAACTCGAACCGGCACAGGCGCTCGTGGCGCGCTTCGGGCGCCCGGCCGCCGACCATGTGACGGACGTGCAGCTTCGCCACCTCGTTGTCGGTCAGATCGACCGTCTCGTACCCGCGTGAGGTCAGCAGGCTCTCGAGGGCGATGGCATCGCCGCGCGACTCGGTGGCAATGCCGACGAAGATGTGCGCGCGCTCGCGTTCGCTCAAACGGTAATTGAACTCGGTAACCACGCGGCGGCCGATCGTGGCGCAGAACTCGCGGAAGGCGCCCGGGCGCTCGGGGATCGTGACGGCCAGGAGTGCCTCGTGCGCCTCGCCGACCTCGGCGCGTTCTGCCACGAAGCGCAGGCGGTCGAAGTTCATATTCGCGCCGCTCAAGACCGCGACCAGTTCCTGCTCGCGCACGTCCTCGCGCGCCACCCACGTCTTCAGTCCCGCGACCCCGAGCGCGCCGGCCGGCTCCATCACCGAGCGCGTGTCATCGAAGATGTCCTTGATCGCCGCGCAGATCTCATCGTTCGTGACACGGACGATGTCGTCGACCGACTGCTGAACGATCGGAAATGTCAGGGCGCCTGGCTCGCGGACGGCCACGCCGTCGGCGAACAGACCCACGTGGTCGAGCCGCACGCGTTCTCCGGCGAGGACGGACCGGTACATCGCGTCGTTCTCGAACGGCTCGACCCCAATCACCTTCACCTCGGGTCTGATGGCCTTGACGTAGCCGGCGATGCCGGCGATGAGGCCCCCGCCGCCGACCGGCACGAAGATCGCCGCAGTTCGACCCTGGCGGTGACGCAGGATCTCGTCCCCAATCGTGCCCTGACCGGCGATGACGAGCGGATCGTCGAAGGGATGGATGAACGTCATGCCTGTCTGGGCTGCCAGCTTGTCGCAGTGCGCCTGCGCATCGCCATAGGTGTCGCCGACGAGCACCACCTCGGCGCCTAGGTCGCGGACCGCGTCCACCTTGATCTGGGGCGTCGTCTGCGGCATGACAATGACCGCGCGGAGGCCGAGCTTGCAGGCCGAGTAGGCGACGCCCTGCGCGTGATTTCCGGCGCTGGCCGTAATGATGCCGCGGGACCGCTCGGCGTCGGTCAGCTGCGCGATCTTGTTATAGGCTCCCCGTAACTTGAAACTGAAGACCGGTTGCTGATCTTCGCGCTTGAGGAGAATCGTGTTGCCGAGCCGCTTCGACAACCGCGCTGCGGGATCGAGTGACGTCTCGCGTGCCACGTCGTACACGCGGCTCGTCAAGACGTCATGGAGCAGGCGGTCGATTGGCGACATGGACGAGGACATTATGACAAGGTTCTCAGGGTTCACATGGTTCCCGAGGTTCGGCGCCAGAGGGACTGCGCGAACATTGTGAACCGCGTGAACCTTGCGAACCCGGTGAACCTCGCGAACCGTCAGAGCCGCCTTCTGACCTGCTCGAACACCTGATCCATCATTCGGGCCGTAAGCGTGCCGGTGTTCGTATTCTGACGGCTCGGATGGTACGACCCGATCAGGGTCTGACCGTCGGGCAGCGTGCAAACGCTCGCGTGAGCAAACGTTGGTCGCGGTCTCACCACGACACCGCGGCTCTTCAGCAGCTGCAAGTACGAGTCGAAGGCAATCTTCCCCAGTGCAACGACCACGCGGAGACGTGGGAGCGCGTCGATTTCAGCTTCGAGATGGGGCAGGCAGCGTCCGATCTCCTTCGGCGTCGGTTTGTTCCCGGGTGGGGCACAGCGCACGGCCGCCGCAATGAACACGTCGCTCAGTCTCAGGCCATCGTTCGCGTGGCGCGAGGTCGGGATATTCGCAAAGGCCGCGCGGTGGAGCGCGGCCATCAGAAAATCGCCGGAACCCCCGACCCCGTCGCCCGTGAACATGCGGCCCGTGCGGTTCGCGCCATGAGCGGCGGGGGCGAGTCCGACGAGCAGCACGCGGGCACGTGGATCGCCGAACCCTGGCACGGGCTTGCCCCAGTAAGTCTCGTCGCGATAGGCTCGCCGTTTGTCGCGGGCGATTCGCGCGCAGTACTTGCGCAGGCGAGGGCATTTCTCACAAGCGACAATTGTGTCGTGGACATCCTGCAATCCTGCCATTGTGCAATCCTGCCACTCTGCAATTCAGATCTACAATGGATGTGTGAGACACATCGCTCCCAAAGATGCGGCGGAGCTTGACGCAGCAGAAACCCGTGAATGGCTCGACTCGCTCGAGTATGTGCTCCAGAGCGGCGGTCCGGCGAAAGTCGCGCGGCTGCTCCGTGAGCTGACCATTCACGCCCGCCAGAACGGCGTCAAGCTGCCCTTCACCGCCAATACCCCGTATATCAACACGATTCCCGCCGATGAGCAGGCGCTGATGCCGGGCAATCCCGACGTCGAGCGGCGCATCAAGAGTATGGTCCGGTGGAACGCGGCGGCCATGGTCGTTCGCGCCAACAAAGCCGACGAAGGGATTGGCGGCCATATTTCAACCTTCGCGTCGGTCGCCACGCTCTACGAGGTCGGATTCAATCATTTCTTTCGCGGCGCCGGGAAAGATGACACCGGCGTGCGTGACGTCATCTATTTCCAAGGCCACGCCGCTCCCGGCGTGTACGCCCGCGCGTACTTGGAGGGCCGTCTCGACGAATCGCATCTCGAAAACTTCCGCCGCGAGCTCAAGCCGGGGGGTGGGCTGTCCTCGTACCCGCACCCGTGGCTGATGCCGGATCTCTGGGAGTATCCAACCGTCTCGATGGGCCTCGGCCCGATCATGGCGATCTACCAGGCGCGCTTCATGCGCTACCTCGAGGATCGCGGGCTCAAGGCGCCCTCCGACGCGAAGGTGTGGGCGTTCCTGGGCGACGGCGAGACCGACGAGCCCGAGGCGCTCGGCGCCATCACGCTCCCGTCGCGCGAAAAGCTCGACAATCTAATCTTCGTCGTCAACTGCAATTTGCAGCGGCTCGACGGCCCGGTGCGCGGCAACGGCCAGATCATCCAGGAGCTCGAGGCGGCGTTCCGCGGCGCGGG
>JBGPHH010000275.1:0-5240 GCA_041484265.1 Vicinamibacteria bacterium | reverse complement strand
TCGACGGCGATCGCGTGTTCGTCCACTTCGGCGCCGACGGCACGGCCGCACTCACAACCGCCGGCGACATCGTGTGGAAAACACGTCTTCAGTACGATTCCATGCACGGCAACGGCGGATCGCCCGTGGTGTACGGGGACCTGCTGATCTTCAGCTGCGACGGCGCCGACACGGCGTTTGTCGTGGCGCTCGACAAACTGACCGGCAAGGTCCGCTGGAAGACGCCGCGGCGCCGGCCGTTCGATCAGGCCTACTCCACGCCGCTCGTGATTCGCGTCGGCGATCGTGACCAATTGGTGTCGGTGGGCGCGTATCGAGCCGCCGCCTACGATCCGCTGTCAGGCCAGGAGATCTGGCGTGTCGGCTACCCGGTGCGCTTTCCGGAGGGCTTTTCGAACGTCCTCCGCCCGGTATACGGCCACGGGCTGGTGTTCATCTCGGGCGGCTTCAACGAACCGTCCTTTCTCGCCGTGCGCGCCGACGGCAAAGGCGACGTCACCTCGACGCACGTCGCATGGACGCTCAAACGAGGCGCGCCGCTCACCCCGTCGCCCATCCTCGTCGGCGACGAGCTCTACATCATCAGCGACACCGGCGTCATGACGTGTCTGGACGCGGAGACCGGGCAACCGCGTTGGCAGGCGCGGCTCCCCGGTAACTACTCCGCTTCGCCGGTCTTTGCCGACGGCCGGATCTATTTCCAGAGCGAGGAGGGGGTGACGACGGTCCTGGCGCCCGGGAAAGCGTTCCAGAAGATCGCCGCCAACGAGCTCGATGGGGCCATGCTCGCGTCGATGGCCGTTTCGGACGGGTCCATCTTCATTCGCACGAACCACGACCTCTATCGCATAGGTGCAGGAAGATGATGAACGGCGATCGTAAGTCTCAAGTGTCAAGTCTCAAGCCTGCCAGACTTGAGACTTCAGCCTTGAGACTTGGTTTCTTCCTTACCTTCGTGTGCGTCGTGGTTCCGGCGTCGGCACAGACGACCAGCGACCGCGCGCAGGCCCTGCTCCAGCGCGGCACTGTAGAGTTCAGGGACGGCCGCATCACCGAGTCGGTCGCCGCCTTCGACGAGCTGGCCAAGCTCGTCCCCGACCAGGCCCCGGAGCTCTGGCAGCGCGGCATCGCACTCTATTACGCCGGACGCTATCAGGATTGCCGCGCCCAGTTCGAATCACACCGCACGGTCAATCCAAATGACGTTGAGAACGCCGCGTGGCATTTTCTCTGCGTCGCCAAAGCGGAGTCGCCGACGAAGGCCAAGGCCGCGCTCCTTCCAGTCGGGCCAGACTCGCGCGTGCCGATGGGCCAGATCTACCGGATGTTTGGCGGCACGCTCACGCCTGAGGCGGTGCTGACCGCCGCGGGCACCAGCCCGGCGTCCCAGTTCTATGCGCATCTTTACACCGGCTTGTATTTCGACGCGCTTGGCAACAAGGACCGTGCGCTCGAGCACATCACCGCCGCCGCCAAGGCCCCGTATGCCTCAGTCGCCGGATTCATGGGCTGGGTCGCGCGCATACATCTGAGCACGCTCCAATCCAAGTAGTGTCCGCCTTCAGATGCTCAAGAAATCTGTCATCGTCGTTGTGCTGATTGTCGTCGCCGCGACAGGTCTGTTGCGGGTCACGCGGTTGCGCGTAGCCCTCGACGGGACCGGCAAATGGCCTCGGTTCTTCTCGCGACGGCCTGACTACGACGCGCTCGACGCCGATCGAGCGAGGCAACGCGCGCAAGCGCCACCTCCGACAACCGACCTAGCCAACGCCGGGCCTACCAACGCCGGACCTGATAAGGTCCGGCCTACTGATGTGGGGCGGACCTTCTTAGGTCCGCCAGGCGGAGAGACAGTCGCAGCCGCAAGCAGCGCCACGTCCTCACACGGATACTGGCCGGACTTCCGCGGACCGAACCGTGACGGCCGCTACGACGGGCCGCCGATTCGAACCGACTGGCCCGCCGACGGGCTCAAGCCGCTCTGGAAACAGCCGATCGGTCTTGGGTACGCCTCGTTTGTGGTTGCCGATGGCCGCGCGTTTACCATCGAGCAGCGCCGGCAGCAGGAAGTGGTTGCGGCATACGACGTCGCCACGGGTCGCGAGCTGTGGACCAACGGCTGGGACGCCGAGTTCGTCGAGACGATGGGGGGAGACGGCCCGCGCGCGACGCCGACGTACGACGAGGGCCGGATCTATGCGCTCGGGGCGCAGGGCGAGCTTCGCTGCCTGGACGCACAGACTGGCGTCCCGAGGTGGCGCCGCAACATCCTCAACGACGCGGGCGCCTCGAATCTCGAGTGGGGCATGGCCGCCGCGCCGCTCATCGTCGACGGCACGGTCATCGTGCTGCCCGGCGGTCCGAACGGAAAGTCCGTCGCGGCATACGACAAGACGACTGGCCGGCCGGTGTGGACGTCGCTCAGTGATCAGCAGGCGTACACGTCACCGATGCTGGTGACGATCGGCGGCGTGCGCCAGCTCCTCGTCGTCAGCGCCGAGCGCGCGATGGGCCTGACGGTCGACCAGGGGAAGCTGCTCTGGGAGTATCCGTGGGTGACCGAGATCGGGATCAACGTCGCTCAGCCGCTGCTGCTTGGCAACGACCGAATCTTCCTGTCCGCGGGCTACGGCCATGGCGCGGCTGTCATCCAGTTGGAGCCGAGCGGCGACAGATTCAAAGTCGGCACCGTCTGGAAGAACACGCGGATGAAGAACAAGTTCACGAGCTCGGTGCTTCGCGACGGCTACATCTACGGACTGGATGAGGCGATCCTGACGTGCCTCGATGCCGCGACAGGCGCGCTCAAATGGAAGGGTGGCCACTACGGCTACGGCCAGACGCTGCTCGCCGGCGAGCATCTGATTGTGATCTCCGAAGACGGCGACCTCGCGCTCGTGAAGGCGACGCCCGAGCGTTATGTCGAGCTGAGCAGGTTCCCGGCCATCGATGGCAAGACCTGGAATCATCCGGTCATCGTCGATGGCCGCCTGCTCGTACGCAACATCCAGGAGATGGCGGCTTTCGACCTAAGGCCTAAGTAAAGGTTCACGTGAACCTTGGGAACCTTCTGAACCTAGTGAACCCCTCGTCCGAGCCGTCCGACTGATATTGTCCCAACACTGGCGAGGACGATGACCGACCCAAGCCACTGAATCCCGGACAGGCGTTCACCGAAGAACACCAGGCCCCAGATGATCGCGAAGACTGGCTGGACCACGAGCAGTAGTGACGTTTCGATCACCGCGAGGCGCGGCAGCGCCGTGGAAATCAGAAGCCAGCCTCCTACCTGTACAGCCAGAGCCAATAGCACGAGCCAGCCGTGCGCAGGCCAGCTGGGCGCCAACACAAAGTGTGGGTCGAACGCCATGGAGAGCACGGCCCCGAGCGCCACGCCGATCGTTGCGTCGAAGAGCGGCCCGGCGGCCGGCGCCAACGAGCGATTCGACGCACGAAACATCAAGAGAAACGCCGCGTAACAGAGGCCCCCCACGACTCCCAAGGCAACGCCCATCACCGGATTCGCGCCGTGCGCATCCTGTCGGCCCAGGCCCGAGGTCAGCACCAATCCCATGAAGACAGTCGCGATCAGTACGGCCGTGCGAAGGGACGGACGCTCGCCGTGCAGCAGCCACACCGCCAGTGCCACGAAGACTATCTGCGTGTTCGGGATCACCGTGCCGAGTCCGGCCCCAATCAGCGCGATGGACTCGTGCCAGACGTCGAGGTCGGCCGCGAGAAACAGGCCGCTCGCGGCGGCCAACCACCGCTCGCGCCTCGTGCGGCGATCGCCCGAACGACCCATGATCCAGAGGACCGCCAGCAGCGGGAGCGCATACACGGCGCGATAGAACGTGGCTGTGACAGGCGACACATTCGCGAGACGAACGAACACCGCCGAGAAAGAAATGCTGAGGACCCCGAGGAGGGCGAGAAAGTGAATCATGAGGCCGGGCGGCAGCCTCTACGGGCGAAGGTCGAGGCAGACGAGCGTGTCGTTGCGCGTGTCGTTATTGCGGACGTAGAGGAAGCCGTCCGACAGGGCCGGGAAGCTGCGGACCGTTGCCGGAAGAATCTGCGCGCGCGCAATTGGACGAAAGTCTTCCGGTGTCGCCGCCGCGAGAATCATGTCGCCTGTCTCGCGGATGATGAGCAGCTTGTCCCCTGCCAGCGTCACCGAGCCGGCCCGAAAACCGTCCCTGTTCCACTTGACCGCGCCCGTCTTCAAGTCGACCGCACGGAAGCTCGGACCGTACTCCTGGCGGCCGTGATATCCGTACAGGATCCCGTTGAAGTAGACGGGGGTCGCGTAGTGGCTCGACAGCGCCTCGTCTCCGGACCAGACCTGGGTCAGTTGACTCCCCTGCACGCGCAGGAGAGCGGCGCCCGTCTCGTACGTCGCCGAAACGAAAATCTGATCGCCGACGACCAGCGGCGTCGCGGCATTGACCGACGCGGACGTTCGGGATCGCCAGGCCTTCTGAAAAATCACGGTACCTGTGGCCGGATCGAGCCCGACGAGCCCGTCGCGGGTGAAGAAGACGGCGCGGCGCTGGCCACCGAAGGTGGCGCCGACGGGCGACGAATAGCTGGCCTCGTGGTTGGTTGCCGTCCAGAGCACCGCGCCCGTGTCGGCATTGAACGCGACAATGCCGGCGTCTTTTCCATTCAGCTTGCCGCCGATATTGGCGAGCACGCGGCCGTCTTCGACGAGCGGCGAGCCGGCGGCCCCGAAAAATCCCTTGCGCACGGCGAACTGCTGCCTCGTATCCACACCCCAGATGCGGCGGCCGGTCGCAAGGTCGATCGCACTGAGCTGCCCTTCGGCGCCAAAGGTGTAGACGCGGCCGTTGACCACGACCGGCACCGCGCGCGGGCCGTCGTCGAACCCAAAGTCGTCGCGATAGGCCGTGGGATACGCGAAGCGCCACTGAGGCATGCCCGTGCGCGCGTCGAGAGACTCGACGACTTCCTCTTTGGCGACACGATGAAACAGGATCAGGCGACTGCCGGCGATGACCGGCCCCGCGAAGCCCGCGCCGACTTGCTTCTTCCAGACGACCTTCGGTCCGCCGGCAGGCCAAACCGTCGCGAGCGGCGTTCCGCTGTAGACGCCGTTTCGATCCGGCCCCAGAAACTGCGGCCAATCCGCCGCTGCCACTGAAGCGCCCGCGGCGAGCGCAATGACGGCGACAATTCTTAACCGCTGTAGCGCGGGCCTTATCAGGCCCGCCGCTGGC
>JBGPHH010000274.1:0-5251 GCA_041484265.1 Vicinamibacteria bacterium | reverse complement strand
CCCCACGAACATGTTACGGTTCGCCATGACCTGCCTCCTTTGTTTGTGGCACTGCGCGACACCCTCGTCGGCTTCGCGTAACCCACGATAACAACGTGAGGCAGGTCACTAGATCTGACAGCCATACTGTCTAGCCGGACGATCTCATTTTGGCGATGGATTGGAATCGGGAGACCCCACGTAGGACGCAATCCAGAAACAGCTGACAATTCCGCAGGCCTATGTGAGCGACGACCTTTTGGCGCCGGGGACGGAACTAGGGAGCTACCGTATCGAGCGCCTGCTCGGCCGAGGGGGCATGGGCGCGGTGTTCCTCGCGTACGACACAGCGCTCCATCGACAGGTGGCGCTCAAGGTACTGACGGAGCCTGCCGATGGCGAGACGTCGCGCACACGGCTGTTGCGCGAGGCCCGCAACGCGGCCGGCCTCAATCACCCGAACATCTGCACCATATACGAAGTTGGCGAAGCGGACGGCTTTGCGTTCATCGCCATGGAGTATGTGGACGGGCGCTCGCTGCGTGATCGGCTCGACGCGGGTGCGCTGCCGGTCGGCCAGGCGGTTCGCTATGCCGCCCAGGCCGCCGAGGCCCTGGCCTATGCGCACGAGCACGGCGTCGTGCACCGTGACTTCAAAGCCGCCAACGCCATCGTCACCGACGCCGGCCGGTTGAAGATTGTCGACTTCGGGCTGGCGAGGCGCCGCGATGCGGCGATGAGCGCAGCGACCACGGCGACGTCTCTCGCGCCTGTCGGCACCGTGGCGGGTACGCCGTACGCGATGGCGCCCGAACAGGTGCGAGGTGAGGCGGCCGACGGCCGTGCAGATATCTGGGCGCTCGGCGTCCTGCTGCACGAGATGGTGGCGGGCGCCAAGCCATTCGACACGGCCACGATTCCCGAGTTGTACTCGGCGATTCTCAGGGATGAGCCGCGCGCGTTACCCGATGGTGTGCCGGTCGAGGTGCGCGCGCTCGTGGCGCGGTGTCTGGAAAAACCGGCTGACCGGCGCTATCGGGACGCAGGCCAGGTGCGCGCGGCGCTTGACGCGATCGAGACGGGCGCCGTCTCGTTGGGCACCAGCTGGCGCTTCCGTCTGAAACAGAGGCCCTGGCTGGCATCGGTGGCGGCGCTCCTCGCCGTTGGGGCCGCTCTGGTGGGCTTCAACATTGGCGGCGTCCGGCAGCGGGTTGTCGGCGGCCCCGCCGAGGCGGCGCCAATCAAACTGGCCGTGTTGCCGTTTGCGAACCTCACCGGCGATCCCTCGCAGGAATACTTCAGCGACGGCCTGAGCGAGGAGATGATCGCCCAGCTGGGACGCTTGCACCCGCAGGGATTGCGAGTGATCGCCCGTGCGTCGGCGATGCGCTACAAGAAGGCCGACAAGCCTATCGATCAGATCGGTCGCGAGCTTGGCGTGGACTACGTCCTCGATGGCAGCGCGCGTCGCGAAGCAGGCCAGGTCCGCATCACGGCCAAGCTCATTCGCACCCGCGACCAGACACTGCTGTGGACGGACACCTATCAACGGGAGCTCGCGAGCATTCTGGCGTTGCAGAGTGACATCGCGCGACAAGTGGCGAGATCGCTGGCGCTGACGCTGCTGCCGGCCGAGCAGACTCAACTCGCCAGCGTCCGGACGGTCAACCCTGAGGCGTACGAAGCCTACCTGAAGGGTCTCGGCCACTGGTACAAACTCACACAGGCCGACCTCGACACAGCACTCCAGTACTTCGAAGTGGCCAGAGAGAAAGATCCAACCTACGCCGTCGCGTACACCGGCATTGCGGCCGTCTGGGGTGGGCGCGCCCAGATGGGGTTCGCGTCACCGCGCGAGACAACGCCACGGGCGCTGGCCGCCGCGCTCAAGGCCGTCGAACTGGACAGCACGCGCGTCGAGCCGCATCTCTGGCTTGGCATCGTCAGGGCGTGGTACGAATACGACTGGGTCAACGCGGACCAGGAATTCCGGCGAGCGATCGAACTCAATCCGAGCTATCCGGATGCCCGAGCCTTCTACTCCAATTTTCTGGCCAACATGAATCATCCGCAGCAGGCTCTGGCTGAAATTGAGCGTGCGCTGGAACTGGATCCGTTCAACGCCTTCTTCCATGCCCAGTACGGTTTGAATCTGATGTACGTCAGCCGGTTTGACGAGGCGATTACCCAATACCGCAGTGCGCTCAAGACAGCGCCGGACTTGCCTTTCGCACTCAGCGGTCTCTTTACGGCGTTCCATCACAAGCGAATGTACTCGGAAGCCGTGGACGCCCTGAGGAACTATGCGACTGCGATGAGTTATCGTGAAGTTGAAGACGTCCTGGCGCAGACAGCGCCAAACGACGACTATCGACACACCATGCAGCGCGCTGCGGAGGCCCTCGTTGCGCGCGCACGTGCCACCTATGTGACGCCTTACGATGTGGCGACGTTCTATGCGTTTGCAGGCGATCGCGACCGAGCGATCGAATGGCTCGAGAAGGGTTACGAGCTACGCGAGCCCAACATGCCGTTTGTCGGCCTGCCGGATTTTGAGACCCTACGCGACGACGTGCGCTTTCAGGATCTGCTCCGTCGAATGAAGCTTCCGATCTGAGAGCCGGCTAACCTCGGCTTGCAGCCGACGGCGGCGGTGCAGCATCTGAGCCGCCGCGGCTGAAGCCGGGCGTTGATATGACTTCGGTTGTCAACTGAGGCGAGATCGTCGACGAAGGGCGTTTACATATCAGCCGCTCTTTTCTGCTTCTTGGTTCGTGAACACACCCGGGCCAGCGCCGAGATGGAGCCAGTCACACCGACGGTTGATCCTGCTGAGATCCGTGGATTGGGTACCACCTGACTGGGAACCGTCAACGCGCCTGCCTCGATCTAGGGACGAGGATCGGCCGAAGCCGCCTCTTAACGTCGACGAGGGCTGCGCGGAATAACCGGGGCCGCAGCTCGACGCCGACCCGAGACCTAGTGGACGACGCTCACGTCGTGATCGGGACCTCCTTCGCAATCGCCCACATGAACGCGATGAGTTCGCGCGCGATCGCCGTGACCGCCACGTTCGGATGCTTCCCGCGGGCGGTCAGCCGACGGAAGCGCGTGCAGAGCCGCACTTGCGCTTTCCAGCCAATGTCCTGAATGGGTTTCGGCAAGGAACCAATGCGACGTTGGAGGTGCTCGGACACCTTGGCCGGATACCGATACGCCCAGGCCCCTTCGATCAGCGCGCGCCGGGCCCGGCCATTGCCGGTCTTCGTGATGGCGCCGAGCCGACGCGCCGGGCCCGTCGAGTATTCCGATGGCACGAGCCCGACGAAGGCGGCGAGCTGGCGTGGCGAGTCAAAGCGTGTGAGGTCGCCGAGCTCGGCGACGACGGTGATCGCGACGAGGAACTGGACGCCGCGGAGGGCTTGCAGGGCTTGCACGACGGGATACAGGCGCCACGCCGGCGCCCGCTCGAGCAGTTCGGCCTCGAGGCGCTGCACCCGATCGACCTGCTCATCGACGGCGCGGACCGATTCCTGAAACACGATCTGTTGCGTGGCGGTCGGACAGACGACCTTCGCGAGGTACCGCCGATGGGCCTCGGTCCAGTCGGCCCGCCCGACATAGTGCCGACCGAGCCTGAGCAGGAAGGCCTTCAGCCGGAGCTTGGCGTTCTTCAGCGTGAGGCGGGCCGCATCGCGGGCCCGACAGAGATCGCGGAGCGCTTCATCGTCGACCGTCGGCACGTACACGCGCGTGAGATCGCCGGACCGGAGCAACCGCGCGAGGGCGATCGCGTCGCGCCGGTCAGTCTTGACCTTGTCGCCGGGCTTCTTGGGAATCAAGGAGGGCGCGACGACCTGACAGGTGAACCCCTGGCCGGTCAGGTACCGATGCAGCCCGTAGCCGCACGGGCCGGCTTCGTAGGCAAAGACGAGCGCCGGGGTCTTCCCCTGCAGGCGCCGGATCAACTTGTCGAGGTCCGCCTGCCGCGGCCCGATCGCGCCGACGAACACGGGCGGATCGGCCGACTGGCCCTGGGCGTGCGCGACCGCGATTGAATCTTTGTGGACGTCCAAACCAACAAACAGCGGAGTAGACTGGCCCATGGCTGACCTCCGGGAACACAACGCCGCGCTCCATGCGGCGCTGCGGCTCTGGCCCGAACAGGCTAACCCGCGATCACACCGGAGGTCAGCCGCGTTCTGTCGCCGAAGTCATACTGTCTAGCCGGACAGGAACAAACACATGGGTCAAAATCCATCCGACCCATCGGCTTGGCGGCTTCGGTACGACGTACTCTCTATCCGGGCTCTGTTGGCGGTTGCGAAGGCGCGCCGGATCGGGAGTCCAAAGCCTGAAGTACATTTGTACCTGGGGGATCGTTACGAGCGCCTGGCTGATCATTACGGACGCCGAGGCGCGACGACGCGGGCTCAGCATCTGGCTGAAAAAGCTCGTTGGCACTACGCTCAGGCCGGGTTCGATGACTTTCCTCGGGCCGCAGCCATGGCCATGCCCGTGCCGCGCCCCCACATCTTCACAGACGCGAGGGGCCGCTACTTGGACAACCAGGGCCCAGACGACGCTGCTTGAAGATCTCAATTCAAAATGAATTCGTACGATCCGGATACTTCACCACCTCCCACCAAGTGGCTTGGGACCGACGAAGCCGAGCGCATCGAGTTGGCTGCCGCTTACCATCGCCGGAAGAAAACACAATTACCAAACCTGCGACTCCATGCGGTCATCCATGTCGTCGTCGAAAACCAGCTTGCACTCGGTGAAGAGATTGTCCTCAGGACATCGGTGCGTCTCCAGGGCGAGGGTCTGAATCGACACGACGCCGTTCATGCTATCGGGTCGGTTCTTGCAGAGGACTTGTACACCTTGATGCAGGACGGCTCGGCTTCAACGGGCGAGACCTATCAGCGGTATCTTGAACGGCTTCAAAGACTCACGGCGAAAACCTGGCTGGCCGGCTAACCAGGCGCTGGAGCCGACGCGGCTTTGTCGTCCGTGGCCGCGCGGCTCAGCGCCGGTCGTTGATATGGCTGTCACTTGTCAAGTCAGCAAAGCCTTCCCGTCCTCACCATCGTGAGGGTCATCTCGTTTCTCGGTCTTCGTTCATCGATCGATCCGGCGGCACGATGTTTTAGCGACGGTTGACGCGGCTGATATTCGCGGATTGGCTACCGCCAGACTTCTGTGCGTCGCGGAGCTGCCGCACTCTAGCCACGGACATCGCAGCCGACGCTGCCGCCCTTAACGCCAT
>JBGPHH010000273.1:0-5289 GCA_041484265.1 Vicinamibacteria bacterium | reverse complement strand
TGGCGGCGGCGAAAAACCCTGCGAAATGTGTGAAATGACCCCAAGGGGGGCCATCATACACTGCATATCTTTAGATTGCGTCCTCGAGCGGATGTCGTCTAAAGTAAGCTGATTTTCCATCAGGCAGGCGCCGTCAACGCGTCGATGTTTCACTCACCGAGGTACTAGCTTATGAGCAGGATATTTGTTGCGCTCCTCGTGCTTCCCCTGCTGCAGGGCATGGCCGGCGCCCAGACGACCGCAGGGAACGTCGACAACGGCAAAACGGCGTGGGCAGGTGCCCGGCTGCAGTGCCGGAATTGCCACGGCGTTCAGGGTCAGGGAGGCTACGCGCCCGACCTGGCCGGCCGGCAGCTCAGCGCCGAGCAGTTCATCAGATCCGTCCGCAAGCCTTGGGGCGTGATGCCGGCATTCGTCGATGCGCAGGCGACCGATCAGGCGCTAGCCGACATCGCGGCGTATTTCGCGAGCCTGCCGAGAACGGCGGCGGCCGACCTTGGCGCCGCCCGATTCGCGACGCCAGCGAGCGCACCGCAGGCCCAGAAGTACATCGTGGAGAGCTACGGCTGCGCGAACTGTCACATGCCCGAGTTGCGGGATCCGCGCAGAGTGCTCGGCGGCGAGGGCGCGGACTTCGAGTCGTTTGCGAAGAAGGTCTACACGCACACCGACGAGTACGTCGACCCCGTTCCCGTGATGGGCAACTTCCAGAGAAACAGGCTCCCTGAAACTGTACTGCGGGAGATCTGGAAGTTCGTGAGTACCGATCTCGGGCTGCTCGCGCCGATCGTGGCCAACATCAACGCAGGCATACTGTCGGGCGCCAATACCGAGTACACAGTGACGGTCACCAATCAGGGCGACAAGGTGAAGGGCCTGACAGCCGAAACGGTCACCGTCTCGCTCGTGCTGCCGCAGGGCTCCACGCTCGTGAGCAACGCGGGCGCCGGATTCAAAGGGGTCAGCAAGCAGCCGATCAACCTGCCGGCCGTCGCCGGGCGTGGCGGCAACCCGGGCACCCCTGCGCAGACCATCATGGCCGATGTGGCCGTGTGGCAGGTCGCGCGGATTGCTGCCGACGAGAAGCCGACGTTCTCGGTGACGCTCGCAGGCGCGCCTGTGCCGGCGGCCGGGTTCCGAGGCTCGACGGTCATATGGCTGAAGCCAGAAGTGCGGAAGACCAATCTGGAGCTCAGAGATCCGCGGACCCCTGGCGACAACGACACCGCCAACATCGCGCTGCCGAACCCGGGCCGCGGCGCGGCGCCCGCCGGGGCACCGGCGGCACCGGGTCAGCGCGGGGGCGCATAGAGACCAAGACGTTTGTCGTGCTTAGGTGCTTGGGTTCGTAGGTGCTGAGGTGCTCGACCTCAACCTTACGAACTCAGACGCCTAAGCACCGACGCACCTCAGCACCTACGCACCGACTTCCTTCTGCAGTACCACGACAAGTCCCGCGACCGGCTCGCCGTACTCATAACGCAGATTGACGGTGTCGAGCTGACGGACCGTCAGGCCTGCCTCTTCGGCGACCTCGCGGACATGATCGGGATGGTGTGCGTAGCGGCCAGAGTCGGTCAGGCAGAACGGGTACCTCCCATCGCGCTCAAGGGTGAACGCGATCCAACCCCCGGCGGCGAGATGCCGTGTGGCCGGCACAATGACCTGACGGAGGTCGCCAAAGTAGATGAGCGTGTCGCACGCCGCCACGAGGTCGAAGGGTGGCCGGTCCGTGCGCGCAAGCCACCCGGTGATCTCGGCGACCTCTAACGCGTCGTACGCGCCAGTCGCGGCAGCGCGCGCCATCATGGCTTCCGACAGGTCGATGCCGATCAGTCTTCGCGCTCGCCGACGAAGCAGGCGCCCGGCCAGACCTGTCCCGCATCCCAGCTCGAGCACCAGGAGATCGTGTCGAGTGTTGACCGCGGCGGCTATCGCCGCGTCGAGGCACGCGGGCGCGCGGTACTCGAGCTCGCCGCACATGTTCTCGTCGTAGAACGTGGCAAAGCGGGCGTAGAGCTGCTCGATACAGCGGTCCGGCGCACGCGGCGGCGCGGGCTCGTCGCGCAGCGATACGAGGAGATGGCCAATCTCCGCGTCGTCCGGGCTCATCGCGAGATATTTGTCGTAGGCGTCGCGAGCGGCCGCTCGGCGCCCGACGATGTGCGCGAGCTCGCCGAGGGCGAGCCAGTGTGAGGCGTTTGTGGGTTCGAGATGCGCAGCGTGCCACTGGCAGACAAACGCCGGCAGCACCAAGCCGCGATCGCGGAGCCGCCACGCGCGGGCGGCGAGAGCCTTTGGCTGCTGGAAGGCCTGGAAAGGATGCTCCGCGGTCCCATCCTGGGAGTCAGTCTCCCTGAGCAGGCCGGCTGCGAGCGCCGAGGCGATCCACGTTCGGCAGACGTCCGGTGCCGAGGATCCGAGCAGAGGCGCCACGGCCGCATCGATCTCTGCTGTGTCGCGCGTCCCGTCGCAGAGCTCAGCGACGAGCGCGGCCGTTGGATTGAGGTGATGTAGGCGGCCGGTGGCGATGTCGTACGAAAGATAACCGTGCTCGTCAGGGGCGAGTACGACAGATGGAGACAGCCCGATTTTCGGCGCCACGTCACAGGCCCTCGGGCCAGACGCCTCGCTTACGAAGGCCTTGTACCCTTGCCCTTACCCGTGCCCTTGCCCGTGCCCTTGCCTCGTCCAGCGCCCTTGCCTTTGCCCTTCCCCGTACTCTTGCCCTTGCCCTTCCCGTCGTCGGCCTTGCCCTTTGCCTTGCCCTTGCCACGGCCGTCGGTGTCGCCCTGGGCGAGCACACGTGTTTCGGGAAGGGCGAGGAAGGCCAGGGCGCTGCTGCCGACGAGCAACTGCTTCAGAAAGCGGCGACGTTGGGGGGCGGCGAGCGCCAGAAGCGGTTCGAGCGCCTTGCGCGAATCTTCAGACATGTGCGGGCTCCTTGCTTGGCAGCATCATATGTCCGAAGGGCCGAGCGGTCAGTCAAGAAGTCGTAAGCGCTGAGGATCAGGCCGATATCGCGATCGGATGGCCTGACGTCAGTAGCGAAACGGCTTCGAGAAGGCCCTTGATAGTGAACGGCTTGTCGAGGAACGCTTCGTCCTCCCAAAGGACCGAGCGCTCGGCGAACAGGGAATCCACGAAGCCGCTCAGGTAGAGCACCTTCAACTCGGGCCGGGCACGGCGGAAGCGGCGGGCCACCTCGTCGCCTTTGAGGTCGGGCATATTGATGTCGGTCAGCAGGAGATCGAGGGGCGTGTCGTCATCAAGAAACCTGAGCGCTTCAGTTCCGCCTCCCGCCTCCAGCACGCGATAGCCTGCCATCTTCAGCGCACGGGAAGCCAAGCGTCGCACGCTATCCTCGTCGTCGACGACCAGGACGACCGGGCCGTTCGCCTCGCTCGTCACCTTGTGTTCAGTGGAGGCCATGGGCGTTATCCCTGCTTGTGTGTTACCGGACCTGGTGAAGGACCTGCGCGTTGTTCGCGCTGACCGCAGCGGCCACACCGTTGGCGACGACCATCAGCGCGACGGCGCCAACTTTGTTGTGCTTCCACATCCGCTCGGCGAGGAGCATCGGGACGGCCGCGGTCGCTGCCTTGAGCGCCAGGAACCCGACGGTGTTTCCCGCGACGTGCTGCATCAGCGGGTTGCTCTCCTGCGCGCTGCTCGAGAGACCCCGTGCCGTTGAGTACGCGTCGAAGGCCTGAAAGGCGGCCAGGCTGATATAGAGCGCCGGCAGCACGCGAGGCCGGCTCGCCGGCTTCTCAATCTGCGTGCGCCCGAATGACCGGTCGGTGTTCCCGACCATCGACGGCGCCGGGGACGAGGCGAGGAATGGGGTGAATTCGACCACCGCTGTCGTTGGGCCGCTCGTGGCGAGGTCCGCAGCGTTCGCGTCTGCCGCGTAGGCAGGCAGACTCAAGATGCCCAGGCAGAGGACGGTGAGAGCGGCGGTGCGAAACATGGTCTTCGTCTCCTTAAGGGACCCAACGCGGTCGAGCGTCGGACGCCTGAACGAAGAGCCAGGGTTGTGCCAGAAACGGATTATTACAGTAAGTCATTTATATGCAGTTATTTAACTGTAATCTATAGCGTGTGCGTGTGCGGTTATTAGGCATACGCACAGGGTGGACCCCTGTGCGTACGCACAGGCACCCGCCCAAACGCACCCACCATTATTGGTAGGCCGGGTCCGGCCTACTTGTCCTCCGAATCCTTGTCTTTCGGATCCGACTTGGTTCCCGAAAGGAGCGGCAGGGTCACCGAGGGCGCCAGCAGGCCGGCCTTCCCGTACGTCAGGAGCTTGTCGCGCGTATCGGCGATGTCCAGGTTGCGCATGGTGAGCTGGCCGATGCGATCCTGCGGAGAAAACGGCGACTCTCCCTTTTCCATCGTGAGACGCTCCGGCTTGTACGTCAGATTGGGGCTGGTTGTGTCCAGAATCGAGTAGTCGTTGCCGCGACGCAGCTCGAGCGTCACCTCGCCCGTGATCGCGCGGGCCACCCATCGCTGCAACTCATCGCGCAGCATCATCGCCTGTGGATCGAACCAGCGCCCTTCGTAGAGCAGCCGTCCGAGGCGCCGGCCGCTCGTCCGGTACTGCTCGATGGTGCCCTCGTTATGAATGCCGGTGACGAGCCGCTCGTAGGCGATGAAGAGCAAGGCCATGCCGGGTGCTTCGTAGATGCCGCGGCTCTTGGCTTCGATGATCCGATTCTCAATCTGATCGCTCATGCCGAGGCCGTGGCGACCGCCGATTTGATTGGCGGCAGAGACGAGCGCAACCGGATCGCTGTACGAGACGCCGTTCAGCGCCACTGGTTGGCCTTCCTCGAAGCGGATGGCGACCACCTCCGACTTGATGGTCACGTCCTGTCGCCAGAAGGGCACGCCCATGATCGGCTCAACGATGGTGATGCCTTTGTTCAGTTGCTCGAGGTCTTTGGCTTCGTGCGTCGCGCCCAGGAGGTTGGAGTCTGTCGAGTACGCCTTCTCGGCGGACATCTTGTACGTCAGGCCCGCCTGTCGCATGTACTCCGACATCTCTTTGCGGCCGCCCAACTCGTCGATGAACTGCTGATCGAGCCACGGCTTGTAGATGCGCAGGTCGGGGTTTGCCAGCAGACCGTAGCGATAGAAGCGCTCGATGTCGTTGCCCTTGTATGTGCTCCCGTCACCCCAGATGTGCACATCGTCTTCCTTCATCGCGACGACGAGCATCGTACCGGTGACAGCGCGGCCAATCGGCGTCGTGTTGAAGTAGGGGACGCCGGCCGTCGAGAT
>JBGPHH010000272.1:0-5328 GCA_041484265.1 Vicinamibacteria bacterium | reverse complement strand
GACGTGTACCTCAGCAAGGACGTCACGATCGCTTAGGCGATCGTGAATTGATGATTGCGGATTGTTGATTGCTGATTGGCCGCTGACTGCCGACCGCCGACTACAGTGCGGTCACAGCTTGACCGGATGCCTGATGCCAGCTAGATAATCGCGTAGGGCGTCGGTTGTGCTGCGGAAGGCCAGATTGTCCCAGGGGAGCACGCCCGCCTCGAATTCAGCCGTCTCGAGCGATTCGTCATCGATCGCGAGTGTGCCGCCGACGGCTGTGGCCGCGTATACGACGATCACCGGGATTTCTCGCGGATACGAGTAGATGTTCACGAGGCCTTCGAGGCGCACCTCGAGGCCGCATTCCTCGCGGGCCTCGCGAATGGCCGCCGCGGCGAGCGGCTCGCCCCGATCGACGTACCCGCTCGGAAACACCCACCGGCCATAGCCCGGCTCGATGGCCCGGCGCACGAGGACGAGTCGGTCGTCGGATTGCCTGATGATGGTGCCGACCGCAATCTTGGGGTCCAGATAGAACACGAACCCGCACTGCGCGCACACCGGCCGCTCGGGCTCCGTCGTCTTCAGAAACCGCCGCTCGAGCGGGCCGCCACAGCGTGGACAGAAGCGGTATCCGTGCGACTCATCGTGTGTGTGTAAGTGAGGGTCGGCCATGTCTTGCGGTCGCATCCGATGTCGTGTCCGGCTTCAGCCGGACTTCTCAGTATAATTCGTCCGTCATGTCCATCCTGAAGGTCGCGCGCATGGGGCATCCCGTCCTTCGGGCCCCCGCGCGCGCGCTCGACCGCGCCGAGATTGAGAGCCAGACGCTGCAGCAGCTCATTGACGACATGATCGACACGATGACCGAGTATCGCGGGGTCGGGCTCGCGGCGCCGCAAGTGCATGAGGGCGTCCGGCTGTTTGTCGCCCTGCTCGACGCCGACGAAGGGGACGACACACGGTCGGCTCCGGTCGCCATCATCAATCCAGAAATCACGATCGTCGGGCGCGAGGTGGTCGAGGATTGGGAGGGCTGCCTCAGCATCCCCGATGTACGGGGCCTCGTGCCGCGTGCGAAAGAGATCACAGTGCGCGCCTTCGATCGGCAGGGCGAGCGTGTCGAGATCAGCGCGCATGATTTTCCGGCACGCGTCATTCAGCATGAGGCCGACCATCTCGACGGCGTCCTGTTCCTCGACCGCATGCGGTCGCTCGGTTCGCTGACCTTCCTCGACGAATACAGCCGCTTCTGGATGAAGGACAGGGATTAGGGGTTGGGAATTAGGGGTTAGCAGGCGCAATGAGCGCGTACTATTTCGAATACGACGCGGTCAATAAGATCTTCGCCGCGCGGTTTGAGGACGAGCTAACCGACGAGATCTTCAAGGAATTCTATGCGGCCGCGCCACGCTATATCGAATCGTGCGACGTGCGGGCAGGCATAGTGGACTTGGCCGGCTTGAAGAGGTTCGACGTGACCACGGACGCCATCCGGCAGGTCGCGGCCTTGATGCCGCTGCTCGGCGATCCGATTCCTCGCTACGTCATTGCCCCTCCCGACCATGTCTTCGGCATGGTGAGAATGTTCCAGATGTCAGGCAAGAGTCGCGAGATGCTTCGCGTGGTCCGCTCGGCCGAAGAGGCGTATGCGGCGCTCGGCGTCAAGGAACCGCACTTCGAGAAACTGTCGTAATCATCAATCAACGGTCATCAATCAACCATTCGCTGTCGCTTCTTCTCGCTCGCACGCTCCGACTGCAGCCGCTCGAGCTCGACCTCCGAGTGATCGGCAAACTGCATCGCGGCGGCAATGGCGCGATGGCCGGCGACCTCCGCAATCGCCCGGTGCATCATCTGGCACACGCGACGGTACGCCGGGTGCCCCTGCGGCGACGTGCGCAGCTCGATGACGTGCATCGCCTCCCGCGCGTTCATCTCCATGTAAAACCGGATACGGAAGGCCATCGGGACGGCGTAGGGGGCGACGTGGCGCAGGCCGCGTGCCACGAGTTGTTCGTGGAGTTCAGCGGTTCGATCCATCACGGCGCGCCAGTCGCCAAGCGCGCCCGCTTCGTCTATCGCCTGAGGCTCGGTGTAGCCATACCGGGTGCTGAGCGGCTGCCATTCGATCGTCAGGAGCCGGTGGCGCTGCAGATCGCGAAACGCCCCATAGTCCGCCAGGACATCAAATCGATAGCTGGTACGCTCGAACGCCCGTCCTGGCTTGTGACGCCGGTTGGCGCGGTTGCCGACGTACGCGCGCAGAATCTGCGCACGATCGTCAGACGACAGACGTCGCGCCATCGCCAGAAGCTGGTCGTCGGGGAGATCGGAGCTCGCATAGAGCGCGGCGGCCACAACCTTCGTCTCGCCGTCCGGGTCGAAGTCGGTCAGCGTCACCTCCGCACGCTCTTCCGGCTCGACGTCGGCCAGAAAACCGTGGGCGGCCATATCGAAGGCGCGTCTTGTTTCCGTGAGGTACTCAATCGATCGACCACCCCTGTTGGGCTGCTCGACACGCGCGAGAAACGCGGGGATGACCTTCTGGAGCTCCTCGAGCATCGCATGGGCGCAGGCCCGAACTTCCTCCAGCGGATGAGCCAGCATGCGGAGGAGCAGCGCCTCGAAGGCCTGGCCGGTTCCAAACAGGCCGACGTTGGACGTGGTGGCGGCCGGCAGCAAGCCGCGCAGTGTGTCGAGCGCCTTGGCGCGAATCACCGATCGGTAGACGCCGTCTGAGTCCTCTGGCGCTTTCGGATGCTTCGCGCGGAAGTGTGTTTCGAATGCCGGGATCCAGCGGGCATACGTCTCGAACGCCGCATCGAGCGTGCGCACGAACGCGTCGCGCAGCGGCGAGCCATCGAGTTCGGCGGGGACGTGATACTTCCATCGGCCGTTCGGCCGATCGGTGTACGGTACGTAGCGCGTCGACTGCTCCAGGTACGCCATGAGGCGTCCCCACTCGAGCACCTTGGTCAGCACGTTGGACACGCCCTCGCACGCCAGGTGCGCAGCGCCCAGCTGCGCCACCGAATCGTCGCCGTACTCGTTGAGAACGCGCGTGTAGAGTCGGTTGGCGCGCTCGGTGCCGACGCCTTGATTTCCGTCGTAGTGTCCGGCTTCAGCCGGACCCTGACGGACGCCAGCTGCGGTCAGGTCTCCGAGGAACTCGTCGAGGAACAGTCGGCGCAGTGACTTCGCCGATCGTGAATAACGTGCGAAAAGCGCGCCCTTGACCGTTTCTGGCAGGTTCACGAGCGCAAACACCTGGCGGTTGGTGTTGGAGAAGTAAGGCGCCAGCGCCCGTGTTTCGTCGGACGTGAACTCGGGCTTGACGCTATCGGCGGGGCCTGACACGGTGTAGGGCGGAACCTGTGGGTCCCGCCGGAGTATTCTACCCTTCATGCGCGGCGATCCCATGTTCCGGTATTCGCTCGAGGTGCCCTTTCGCGATTGCGACCTTCTCGGTCATGTGCACCACTCGGTGTATCTGACGTATTTCGAACAATGCCGGCACGCCTTCTGGCGTCAGCTCCCCGGATCCCCCAAGGAGCACGCGCAGGTCATCGTCGCGCGGATCGAGTGCGACTATCGCGCGCCCGCCCGCTTCGGTGATCGCCTCGAAGTGCGGCTCTACGTCGGCGACATCAGTCGTTCGAGCTTCTCCCTGCTCTACGACGTGGTCAACGTCAGCTCGGGCGCGTTGACGGCAGAAGGGAAGTCCGTGATGGTGGCGTACGACTACAGTGCCGCCAAGTCGATGCCGCTGTCGCCTGAGACCAGGCAGCTCCTCGAGCAGGCTAAGCGCCAGGCCCGCGATTGACGGCCGCTGCGCTCGATGATGTCAGCATCGCGATCGCCCGCGGGGAGATGGTGTCCATTATCGGTCCGTCAGGCTCCGGTGGGGATCGGCGGGGAGAGTGAGGACTTCCTCGGCCAGTACCGCAGGAACTCTCACGTCGGGCTGACGCTTCGGTACAGTTTCTAAAGTCTCGAGTGTAAAGTCTGGAGTCTGCCAGACTTCACACTTCAGACTTGAGACTTGCGTGTCATGTTTTCACCCATCCTTCTCGAGGCGCACAATCCCGGTCCGATGACCGGCGCTGGCAACAACACGTACTTGCTCGTCGGCGCGGACGGGATGGCCGCCCTAATCGATGCGGGCGTCGGCCATCCCAAGCACCTCGCGGCGCTCGATCGAGCGCTGGCGTCGAACGGGTCCCGGCTGGCCACGGTCCTGGTGACGCACGGCCATCTCGATCATGCGTCGGGCGCACCGGCGATCGCAGCAGCGCATCCGGCGGCGGTGCTTGCGAAATATCCCTCATCCGACGAAGCCGACCCGCCTGCGATCGAATGGCGCTCGCTCCGAGACCGCGAGTCGATCGCCATAGGTGAGGAGACGCTGACGGTTGTTCACACGCCGGGTCACTCGCCCGATCACGTCGCCTTTTGGCACGAATCGAGCCGTTCGGTCTTTGCGGGCGATCTCGTCGTGCCGGGTCGCAGCGTCATGATTCACACGAGCCGAGGCGGCAATCTGACCCAGTACCTCGCGTCGCTCGAGGGCGTGCTGGCGCTCGAGCCGCGGCAGCTGTTTCCGGCTCACGGTCCACGAGTGGACGATCCACGGGCGCTGTTGACGCAATACCTTGAGCATCGACGAACGCGGGAGCAGCAGGTCATCGCGGCGCTCGCGACCGGCCACACGACAGTGGAGGCCATCACGAATTCCATCTATGATGATCTGGCGCCTCAGCTCGTCGCGGCGGCTCGCGAAACCGTGCGTGCGCATCTCGAGAAGTTGAGAGCGGAAGGTATCGCCAGCGAGCAAGACGGTCGTTGGACGTTTCCTTAGATCCGCAGATTCAAGGAGCCAGATGGACAAGGTCATCGACTTCATCAACGTGAACCGCGACCGGTACCTCGACGAGCTGAAGGGTCTGCTGGCGATCCCGAGTATCAGTGCGCTTCCCGAGCACGCGGGCGACGTCAAGCGCTGCGCCGACTGGTGCGCTGATGAGATGCGTCGGATCGGCCTGCAGAACGTGCGACTCATCCCGACGCCGGGCAATCCCGTCGTCTACGGCGAGTGGCTCGGTGCGACCGGTGCGCCGACCATCCTGTATTACGGGCACTACGACGTGCAGCCGGTTGACCCGCTCAACCTGTGGACGACGCCGCCCTTTGAGGCCACCATCCGGGACGGAGAAATCTACGCGCGAGGCGCCGCAGACGACAAAGGGCAGGTGTTCATGCACTTCAAGGCCGTCGAGGCGCACTTGAAGCAGAACGGCCGGCTCCCAGTCAACATGAAGTTCATGATCGAAGGCGAGG
>JBGPHH010000271.1:0-5338 GCA_041484265.1 Vicinamibacteria bacterium | reverse complement strand
GTGTCCTACGAGGATCTAATCTACGTCAGCACCGCCAACGGCCAGGACGAGAGTCACGTGCACATCCCGTCACCGCGCGCACCGTCGATCATCGCCCTGAACAAAAACACCGGCAAGCTGGTGTGGGAGGACAATTCGGTCGACGACCGCATCCTCCACGGCCAATGGTCGACGCCGTCGGTCGGCAGGATTGGCGGCGTCGATCAGGTGGTGAGCGCGCAGGGTGACGGCTGGGTGCGCGGCTACGAGGTCCTCACCGGGAAGAAGCTCTGGGAGTTCGACACCAATCCCAAGGACTCGGTCTGGCCCAAGACGCGCAATGAAGTGATTTCGACGCCGGTCATCTACGACGACAAGGTGTACATCGGCAACGGCCAGGATCCCGAGCACGGCGAAGGCGTCGGGCATTTCTACGCCATCGACGCGACCAAGCGCGGCGACATCACGCAGTCCGGCCGCGTGTGGGCCTTCGACAAGATCCGCCGGTCCATCTCGACCGCGTCGATTGTGGACGGCCTGGTCTACATTCCGGACTTCAGCGGCTTTCTGCACTGTCTCGACGCCAAGACCGGCCAGGAGTACTGGGTCCACGACGTGCTGGCCGCCGTCTGGGCTTCCACGCTGGTCGTTGACGGCAAGGTCTACCTCGGAGACGAGGACGGCGACATCGTCGTCTTGCAGGCGGGCAAGCAGAAGAAGGTGCTCGCCGAGATGAACATGGGGAGCGCCATCTACGGGACGCTCGTCCCCGCGCACGGCACGCTGTTCGTGAACAACCGCAATCAGCTCTTCGCGCTCGCCAATGGCGCGCGTTGACGACTCGCGCGCTTCAGGCTTTCGGCTTTGGGCTACAACTCTTGCGCTCTTCGTCCCTCTGGCTCCAGCCATCCTGGCGCAATCGCCTGATCCCAACTGGGTGCAGTTCCGAGGCAACGCCGCTCTGACAGGCGTCACCGCCAGTGCGCCGCCGGCGGCGTTGACCGTGAAGTGGACCTACGAAGCCGGTGACTCGCTCGATTCTTCGCCTGCCATAGCTGACGGGTCCGTGTACGTCGGCGTGGCGAGCGGGGATCTACTGGCCCTCGATCTCGCGTCGGGATCGCTTCGCTGGAAGTACGCGACCGGCGTATCGATTGGCGAATCCTCACCAGCGGTTGGCGGAAGCACCGTCTTCTTCGGCGACCTCACCGGCACCATCCACGCCGTGAACGCCCGCGACGGCAGCCGGCTGTGGACGTTCAAGACCAACGGCGAGGTCAAGTCGTCGCCGACGCTCGTTGGCGACCTCGTCCTCATCGGTTCCTACGACACGCACCTCTACGCCCTCGAGGCGCGGACCGGAAAGCTCCGGTGGAAGCTGCAGACCAACGGACCTGTCCACGCCACGCCGGCCGTGCGCGACGGCATCGTGTACATCACGGGCTGCGACGAGAACTTCCGGGGTGTGCGAATCGCCGACGGCCGCGTCCTCTTCAAGATCCCGACGGGTGCTTACACCGGTGCCTCGCCTGTTCTCGACGGCGAGCGGGCGTACTTCGGCACCTTCAACTACGAGGTGCTTGCCGTCGATCTGAAGGCGCGAAAGATCGTCTGGCACTACAGCAATCCCGGCCGTGAGTTTCCCTTCTACTCGTCTGCGGCGGTGATTGACGGCCGCGTGATTCTGGGCGGGCGCGACAAGGTCGTGCACGCGCTCGACGGCAAGAGCGGCAGAGCCGTGTGGACGTTCACCACAAAGGCACGCATCGATTCGTCGCCGGCCATTGCCGGCGGCCGCGTGTACATCGGATCGAACGACGGCCATTTGTACGTGCTCGACGCGGCGACCGGACAGAAACAGTGGGACTTTGACGCGGGGGCACCTATCACAGGGTCGCCCGCCATCGCCGCCGGCCGCGTCGTCGTTGGCACGCAGGACGGACGGCTCTACTGTTTCGGGTAGACTTGACGAGGGTATGAGCCCGTTCGCCGAACAGACCGAAGTCGGCAGCTATTTCGTCGCCACCTATCCGCCTTTCTCCGTCTGGACCGAGGAGGCCGTCGGTCGCGACGCCATTCCGGCCCTTCAGACCGCGCCGGGAGACAACCCTGTTCCCCTCGGTCTCTACCTGCACATCCCCTTTTGCCGGAAGCGCTGCCATTTCTGCTACTTCCGCGTGTACACCGACAAGAACGCGCAGGAGGTTGGCCAGTACCTCGACGTGCTCGCGCGCGAATGGGAGCTCTACGGGCAGCAGCCGGCTATTGCCGGCCGCGACCTCAATTTCGTGTACTTCGGAGGCGGCACGCCGTCGTTCCTCTCGTCGCAGCAGCTCGAGGGACTCGTCACACGGCTGAAGGCGGTCGCTCCCTGGACGCGCGCCGAGGAAGTGACGTTCGAGTGCGAGCCCGGTACACTCAGCGAAGCCAAGCTCGCCGTGATCCGGCGTCTCGGCGTGACGCGGATCAGCCTGGGGATCGAGAACTTCGACGACCGCATCCTCGAGTTGAACGGCCGCGCGCACCGCTCGCCAGAGATCCTTACCGCGTATCGGGCCGCCCGCGCGCTCGACTTTCCGCAGATCAACATCGATCTCATCGCGGGCATGCTCGGGGAGACCGAAGCCAACTGGCAGACGTGCGTCCAGAAGACGCTCGACCTCCAGCCCGACAGCATCACCATCTATCAGATGGAGCTTCCCTACAACACGACGATTAGCAAAGACCTGCTCAAGGGCACGAATCTCTTCAGCGAGCCGGTGGCCAACTGGGCGACCAAGCGGCGCTGGGTGCAGGAGGCATTCGAGGCGCTCGAGCGCGCCGGCTATCACGTCGGCAGCGCCTACACCGCCGTCAAGGATCCGAGCCGGACCAAGTTCATCTACCGCGACCGGCTCTGGCAGGGCGCGGACATGGCCGGCCTCGGCGTCGCCTCGTTCGGCCACATCAACGGCGTCCACATGCAGAACCTCGACACGTGGGAGGCCTACGGCGCCGCGATCGAGGGCGGCAGGATCCCGCTCAGTCGCGCGTACCGCCCGACCGGCGACGAGCGTCTCATCCGGGAACTCGTGCTGCAGCTCAAGCTCGGGTCGATCAGGCCGGAGTACTTCAGGGATAAGTACAAGGTGAACATTCTCGATCGGTTCCACGACCAATTCGCGTCGCTCAAGGCCGAGGGCTATCTCGTCGAGGCGAGCGACAAGGTTGTTTCCCTGTCTCGGCCAGGGCTCCTGCGCATCGACTCGTTGCTCCCCCGCTTCTTCCTGCCCCAGCACGCGGGCATTCGCTACACCTAAGAGATGATTGCGCCTGCGGCCATGCCGAGCATCGAGCGCTCGGACCGCCAGACCCTGATCGCCCATCAGGGCCGCCGCCTGACGGAACTGCTTGGCGCCATCTACGGCCGAAGCGGGTTCTACACGCGCAAGCTCGACGAGGCCGGATTGCGTAGTGCGGACCTCGCCGCATTGCCTTTTCCTGACGACTTCAAGAAGCTCCCCTTCACCACCAAGGCCGAGCTCGTCGCCGACCAGCAGGCCGCTCCGCCGTGGGGCACGGTGCTGACCGAGCCGATTGACCGCTACACGCGCTACAACCAGACCTCATCAACAACGGGACGGCCGCTCAAGTGGCTCGACACCAACGACAGCTGGCAGTGGCTGGTCGATTGCTGGAAGGCCGTGTACCGAGGCGCCAGGGTCGGACCCTCCGATCGGATCCTCTTTGCCTTCTCCTTCGGGCCGTTCCTCGGCTTCTGGACCGCGTTCGACGCCGCGTGGCAGGTGGGCGCGCACGCAGTGCCGACCGGCGGGATGTCCAGCCAGCAGCGGCTCGCGCTCGTTGAGATCGTCTCGCCCACGGTCGTCGTCTGCACGCCCACCTACGCGTTGCGGCTGGCCGAAGTGGCCGAACACCGGACGGGCGACCGCCCGCTGTCGGACTCGAGCGTCCGAACGATCGTCGTCGCCGGCGAGCCGGGCGGCAGCATCGCCGCCACGCGCGAGCGCATCGAGCGGAGTTGGGGCGCCCGCGTCATCGATCATTACGGATTGACGGAAGTCGGACCGGTCAGCTTCGAGTGCTGGGAAGGACCGGGATTTCTGCACATGAACGAGCCCGAATACATCTGCGAGGTGCTCGACCCCGCCACGCTCGAGCCGGTGCCCGATGGCCAGCCCGGAGAGCTCGTCATCACGAATCTCGGCCGATTGGCCAGCCCGGTGCTCCGCTACCGCACGGGCGACGTCGTCATCAGGCGCGTCGGGCCCTGCGCGTGCGGCCGCACGCTGGCGCGTGTCGAAGGCGGCATCCTCACGCGGACCGACGACATGATCAACATCCGCGGCGTCAACGTGTACCCGTCCGCCATCGAATCGGTCGTGCGCCAGTTCGACGAAGTACTCGAATTCCGATCGACCGTCTCGCGCGCCGCCTCGATGCGTGCGCTGTCGCTCGACATCGAGCTGGCCGGATCGGTCGACCCGGCGCCCATCGTCACCAGGCTGGGGCAGCGGCTGCGCGACGCGCTCGGTCTCACGGTGCCGATCCACGTGGCCCCGGCAGGCAGCTTGCCACGGTTTGAGATGAAGGCCCGGCGGTTTGTGATTGAATAACACATCGTATGAATCCTGACGTCGTCGTAATCGGTGGAGGACCCGCGGGCTCAACCGTGTCCACGCTGCTCGCGCAGCAGGGCGTGTCGGTCGAGCTCTTCGAGCGCGAGAAGTTTCCGCGCTTTCACATCGGCGAGTCGCTGATTCCCGAGACCTACTGGGTGCTCAAGCGCCTCAACATGCTGCCGAAGATGCAGCAGAGCCATTTCGTCAAGAAGTACAGCGTGCAGTTCGTCGGGTCGAGCGGCAGGCTGTCTGCGCCCTTTTACTTCTGGGACAACAAACCCCACGAGTGCTCGCAGACCTGGCAGGTGGTTCGCAGCGAGTTCGATCAGATGATGCTCGAGAACGCGCGCGAGCACGGCGCCATCACCCACGAGGGCGTGCGCGTGCTCGACGTGCTCTTCGACGGCGACCGCGCGACCGGCGTGCGGATTCGCGAGGAGAACGGTTCGATCCGCGAGGTGCGCGCCAAGGTGGTGGTGGACGCAAGCGGCCAGAACGGGCTCATCCAGAATCGGCTGCGCCTGCGGGTCTGGGACCCCCTCCTTAATAAAGGTGCGATCTGGACCTACTGGGAAGGCGCCTATCGCGACACGGGGCGAGACGAGGGCGCGACGATGGTCATTCAGACGGCGAGCGGGAATGGGTGGTTCTGGTACATCCCGCTCCACAACAACATCGTCAGCGTGGGTGTGGTATCGCCGTTCGACTACCTGTTCAAGAACCGCGACAATCCGAGC
>JBGPHH010000270.1:0-5368 GCA_041484265.1 Vicinamibacteria bacterium | reverse complement strand
GGGCCACCCCTACCAGTCGTGGTGGTGCGGATCAGACCTCGATATTGAGGAGTCCAAGCGCCTGGTGCCCCATCAGAACGCCACCACCATGCAAGTGGCCATCTCTGTCGTGGCCGCCTGCCGGTGGATGATCGAGAACCCACGCCGGGGCGTGTGCGTGCCCGATGACCTGCCGCACGACTACGTCCTCGGGATCAGCAAGCCGTACCTGGGCACGTTCATTTCCGTGGCGTCGGACTGGAACCCGCTGAAGCACTACACCAATGCCTTCCACGGCTTCAACCGGCCGCAGATGGATCCGTCCGATCTGTGGCAGTTCAAGAATTTCCTGATCACCGAAGGAGACTAGTGGACGAGAAGACGCTGCTCCGGTTGGCCAAGACCCACGGCACGCCCCTCGTCGTCGTGGATCACAAGGTGTTACGGGAAAACTATGGTCAGTTCCGCAAGCACCTGCCGCGGGTGCAGGTCTACTACGCCGTCAAGGCCAACAGCGCGCCCGAGATTGTGCGGACATTTTACGAGGCCGGCGCGAGCTTCGATGTGGCGAGCGTGGCCGAGTTCCTGACGGTGCACGAGAACGTGAAGGACCTGCCGGAGGATGAGCGACAGGCCTTCATCTGGGATCGCATCATCTACGCCAACCCCATCAAGGCGACCGAGACGCTCGAACAGCTGGATCCCTACAAGCCCCTCGTCACCTATGACAACCATGACGAGGTCATCAAGATTGCCAAGCACGCGCCACACGCAGGGCTCGTGTTGCGGCTGGGCGTGCCGAACACCGGCTCGATGGTGGAGCTCTCAAGCAAGTTCGGGGCGGCGCCGGGCGAGGCCGTGGACCTGATCGCGTTTGCCCACAACAACAAGCTCGAAGTCGAGGGGCTCAGCTTCCACGTCGGCAGCCAATGCACGAACGTCCAGAACTACATCCAGGCGCTGCACCTGGCCTCCAGCGTCTTCGCAGAAGCCAGAGCGTTGGGCTTCGAGCTCAAGCTGCTCGACATCGGAGGAGGCTTTCCCGCTCACTACGACGACACGGTCCCCGCGTTCAGGACCCTGGCTCGAGCGATCAACCCGGAGCTCGACCGCCTCTTTCCGCAGCCGATTGAGATTCTCGCCGAGCCGGGGCGGTTCCTTGTGGCCTCGGCCGCCTCTGCGGTTTCCCAGATCATCGGCAAAGCCGTCCGCGGCGGAAAGCTCTGTTACTACGTGAACGACGGTGTCTACCAGACCTACAGCGGCGTGATTTTCGACCACTGCCAGTACCCCGTGAAGAGCTTCAAGAACGGTCCCACCCAGCTCTGTTCGGTGTTCGGGCCCACGTGTGACGCCCTCGACACGATCAGCCTGGCCGAGGAACTGCCCGACATGGACCTGGGAGATTTCGTTTACTCCAAAAACATTGGCGCCTATTCCGCGGCCAGCAGCACCTACTTCAATGGCTTTCCGCCCGCGCAAGTCGTGCATGTGAATCAGTGATCGCGAAAGATCCTTCTAAATCAGGCGGGCGCCGTGCGGGAGGAACTTCCCTCCGTTTGTGCGATGCGCTGCGCCCAGGACCGCAGCCCGCCGCCGCCGGGGAATGCGGTTCGCACGATCCCTTCGAATCGTGCCGTTTCACCGCGGCCTGTGCGTTGGGTGCTCGGAGAAGCCGACACTGGTACCTGCCAGATGTCCGCGAGCGCACTCAGCAGTGCCAGTCCTGCCGCGCCATCGCCGACGTGACATCCATGTAGCTCGGCGCTGCCCGATCGACAAAAGACTGCAGCGAGTCGTCCCCAATCGCTTCGCATCACCCGAACCGCCTGCGCGGTCAGCGCCGAGCCGTGCGACGTCGCGCCGCCGGGGGCCCCGTGCCCGGCGGATACGATTTGGTATCCGGCGAGGCCGTGGCCGAAAATGCGGAGAAGTGCGAGTCTCCTGCCACGACGGGCACTGATCACCTGATCGATCATCTGCGACACGCCGTTTGACATCCCGACGCTGGCGCTCTGGGCGGGCATGCCAGCGCGCGCCAGCTCGTTGGCGGCGACAAGGCCAAACTGCTGACCGCTTTGGATGGATGCGACGATGTTTCGCCCCTCGATCATCGCCACGACGAGATCATCGACGTCGACGTGATCGACCGAGGCATACGGTCCGAAGTCGAGAAGTCGGCGCCACGTGGCCGTATCGACCATCCCGGTTTGCGCCAGGGGCGGATTGGCTCGCTGAAACGCGCGGACGGCAACGGCAGTCCCTTGGCCGAAAGAGCCGTCGATGGTGATGGACGCCTGCGGCGGGCGGGTGGCCAGCAGCAACTGGACCAGCACGACCTTGGGGTCGTTATCACCCAGATGGATGTCGATCATGAAGGCGCCTCACACTTCTGCGGACACGCGGTGCCCCGATTATGGGGCTCGTCAAAGGGGTGTCAAGTGCTGCACACTGACCGCAACCGCAGCGACGCAGGGAGGTCAGGTCATGGCTGGTCGACTCGAATTTGGGTTCAATCTCCGCACAGCCGGCAAGCCGGGCGCGCGCCGCGTGGACCCGGACGCGCCGATGCGCCTGCTGCTCATCGGCGATTTCAGCGGGCGCGGCGAACTCGGCACCGGCGACGCCGCCTCGCTCGACAGGCGACCGATCCTTCGCGTCGATATCGACACCTTCGACCAGGTGCTGGCAAGGCTGAAGCCGTCGGTGCGGCTGGCCGTCCCGGGCGCACCGCTCGTTGAGACGTCGATGTCGGCACTCGATGATTTCCACCCCGACCGGTTGCTGCGTCAGCTTGAGTTGTTTCGATCTCTACGGAAACTGCGCGCGCGGCTGCAGGATCCGTCACGGTTCGCAGAGGCCGCAGCCACGTTCGACCTTGAACGGCTCCTCGGGCGCTCACCGGGCGACGGCGAGGCGGCCGCGGCACGTGCGGCCACCGGGGCGTCAGACGTCGATGCTTTCGTTCGCGCCCTCATCGCCCCGTATGTCGTCGCCGACACGACGTCGCCGCAGCGGGCGCAGGCCACGGCCGCCATCGACACGGCCATGGGTGAGCACCTGCGCTCGGTGCTGCACGCGCCGGCGTTCCAGACCCTCGAGGCGCATTGGCGCGGCCTACGCTGGCTGCTCGACAATCTCGAGCTCGACGACAACCTGCAGGTCCATCTGCTCGACATCACCCGGGCCGAGTTGCTGGCCGACGCGCAGGCGATGCACGCCGATCCCCAGTCTTCGGCTCTGCGGCGGCGGCTTGCGGAAGAGTCCGCTGCTGGCGGCGATGCGAAGCGCTGGTCGGCTTGTGTGGCGCTGTTCGATGTCGGCGCATCGGAGGAAGATCTGACCTGGTTGTCCGCGCTGGGGGCGATCGGCGCGCAGGCAGGAGCACCGACGCTGGCCACCGCCTCACCTTCGCTGCTCGGAGTCGACCGGATCGAGAACCTGGCCGCCGATTCCCACGACTGGCCGGCCGTGTCCGGAACGGCCGCGGCATACTGGCAGGCCTTGCGGCGAAGCCAGATCGCTCCGTGGATCGGGCTGGCCGCGCCGCGCCTGCTGATGCGGCAGCCGTACGGCGCCACGACCGATCCGATCGAGGGCATCCCGTTCGAGGAGCTCAGCGGCACGCCCGAACACGCTCACCTGCTGTGGGCGCCGGCCGCCCTGGGTTGTGCGCTGCTCCTGGGTCTGGCGTTCCGCGAGAATGGATGGGAGATGCACCCGGGTGACGTGCAGCAGATCACCGACCTGCCGGCGTACATCGTGGAGCGCGACGGAGAGCGGCAGCTGCAGCCGTGTGCCGAAGTCTTGATGAGCGAGCGTGCCGCGCTCGCAATCGGCGAGCGCGGGATCATGGCTGTGGCCAGCTACAAAGACCGCGCGGAAGCGCGACTGGTCAGATTCCAATC
Organism: Vicinamibacteria bacterium; assembly: GCA_041484265.1. Classification (GTDB taxonomy): domain Bacteria; phylum Acidobacteriota; class Vicinamibacteria; order Vicinamibacterales; family CAVVIG01; genus 2-12-FULL-65-11. The sequence continues at coordinate 1,481 of JBGPHH010000270.1, read as the reverse complement.
GGTGGCCGAGCCCGCGTGTGCGCTGTCGGGTCCGTGGTCGTGAGACCACTGTTCCTGCCATGTGAACCAGTGGGGTCTGGTACTGGACCAGTGAGGTGTGGTACCCTCTCGCCGTTCATTTTCGCCGTGGAGGACCTATGCGCAGACAGACGATGAGGAAGCTCGAAGACATCCCGATGGTTGCCGCCTCCGAGCGGCGTTTCGAGACCGCATTTTCTGATGACAGCCCGACGCTTCGCCGAACGTCGCGGTTCCGTGCGCACGATGATGAAGAGGAAGCGACGGTCAAGCATTCCATGAGGCCTCACTCGATCGCCACCGAGTGACCGCCACCGTCCTGTGTCCGTCGGCACACGCGCGCCCCGGCGCATGTGTCCGGGCAAACACCTCTACTCCATAAATCCTCGCCTTTCCGGCCTCTCCGTGTGGCCGCCCGCTTGCCTTCTCTCGCCCGCGAACGCCGGCCGCAAGTGCGGCCGGCCACAAAGGAGGGACAAATGGCTCGCAGACACTACGGACTCATTACCACGGGACTCATCCTCGGGACGGTCATCGCGGCCGGCTGCTCGGACAGCGGCAAGAAGCCGGTTGCGAAGACTCAGGAATCGAAACCGGCCGTGCCCGTGCCGACCAAGCCAGCCGGCGTGGAGGAACTCGCGCAGGCCCCGACGCTCGTGCCCACCGGCCCGGTGTCGTTCGCAGACGGCGAGACCGCGTTCAAGGCCAAGAGCTACGCCGAGGCCACGCGCGTCTTCACGCGCTACACCGAGCAGCATCCGGACAATGTGTGGGGGCACTTCATGCTCGGGCTCTCGACCTGGAAGGGCGGCGATCTCATGGGCGCCGAGAGCGCGTTCGAGAAAGCGCTCACGATCGACCCGAAGCACATGAAGAGCCTCGTCAACCTGAGCCGTGTGCTGCTCGAAGAGAAGCGCACCGAGGACGCCATCGAGCGCCTCACGGAGGCGACCGAGATCGATCCGACGTCCAAAGACGTGCCGCGGCTCCTCGGCCGCGCGTACCACGCGCAGGGGAACACCGTCGAGGCTATCAAGGCCTATCGGCACGCCATCGAGCTCGACGGCCAGGACAGCTGGGCGATGAACAACCTCGGCCTGATCTTCCTCGAACAGGGACGCGCCAGCGACGCGCTGCCGCTTCTGACTCGGGCCGTTGAACTCGGGAAGGACGTCCCCGCGTTCCACAACAACCTGGGCATGGCGCTCGAGCACACCGGCCGGTTCTCGGCCGCGGCCACGGCGTACACCAACGCGCTCGGCGCGGACCCCAACTACGAGAAAGCGAAGCAGAATCTGGCGCGCATTGAGAAGGTGAAGGAGGATCCGAAGACAGAACCGTTCGAACCGGAGACGACGGCAAAGAGCCCCGAGCAGAAGATTGACGAGAAAGTCGAAACCGGGCGCACCGAGCCGATCGTCAGCGAGCAGGCGAAGTAGATGCCGTCTTCAGGGTTCGCTCGG
>JBGPHH010000269.1:0-5370 GCA_041484265.1 Vicinamibacteria bacterium | reverse complement strand
GGGCCATTTGGGGGGGGGTTTTGTTTTGGGGGGCCGCCCACACAAAACCTACCCCCGACCCCTTTTTCGATACACCGCTGCAGTTTCTCAAAGGCGTCGGTCCCCGCCGAGCCGCCGATTTCCAGCACGTCGGGCTGCACACTGTCGAAGATCTGCTACACCGCTTTCCCATCCGCTACGAGGATCGCAGCCGTCTGCAGCCAATCGCTTCGCTCAAACCCGGCGCGAGCGCGTCAATCGCCGCTCGCATTCTGAGCTGCGGCCTCCGATCGACCCGTCGACCAGGCTTCAAGATCTTCGAGGCGCTGGTGGCCGACGCGAGCGGCCCGCTGCGAGTCACGTGGCTCAATCAGCCGTTCCTGCGCGACGTGTTCGTCGCCGGGCAGCACGTCATCTTCTATGGCCCGGTCGAGATGCGCGGGAGCGCGGGCCTGCAGCTCATCAATCCTCAGTACGAAATCCTCGATGAGGAGGAAGGGGAGACCATCCACACGGGACGCATTGTGCCGGTGTACGAACGAACCGGCACTGTCACACCGAAGATGCAGCGCAAGCTCGTCCACGAGGCGTTGCAACGCTTGCCCCTCGACCTGGCCGATTCCCTTCCCGAAGAGCTGCGCGTGCGCCTCGGCCTGCCGTCGTGCCGCACGGCGCTCGTCGACGCACACTTTCCGCCAGCCCTGTGCTCGATCGACGACCTGAACCGGTTTGCGACGCCTGCTCAGCGGCGCTTGATCTTCGAGGAGGCGTTTCTGTTTCACACGGGCGTGCTCGCAAAGCGGCAGGCGGCGGCGATGGAGCAGAAGGCGGCGCCGATTCTGGTCGACGACCGCATCCGAGAGTCGGCGCGGCGCGTGCTCCCGTTCCGTCTCACGGAAGGCCAGCGGCAGGCGCTCAAGGAAATCGTCGAAGACCTGCAGCGGCCCTATCCCATGAACCGCCTGCTGCAGGGCGACGTCGGCGCCGGCAAGACCATTGTCGCGCTCCTGGCCGCACTCGTCGCGATGGAAAACGGGCTCCAAGTGGCCTTCATGGCGCCAACCGAGATACTGGCCGAGCAGCATTTCATCAACATCTCTCGCTTGCTGCAGCCGTCTCGCTTTCGGGTTGGTCTCCTGACCGGTGCGACTGGCATTGCGACGCGGCGCGAGCAACGAGCCCTCGTCGAGGCCGGCACGATTCATCTTGTCGTCGGTACGCACGCTCTCGTGGAGGGAGACGTCCGCTTTCATCAGCTGGGGCTGGTCGTCATCGACGAGCAGCACCGTTTCGGGGTGCTGCAGCGCGCGACCCTGCGCGCGAAGGGCCTGCATCCCGACGTTCTGGTGATGACCGCGACGCCTATTCCGCGAACCCTGGCGCTCACCGTCTACGGAGATCTCGACGTGTCCGTCATCCGCGACATGCCGCCGGGGCGTTTTCCGATCAAGACCCTGGCAAAGCCCGAGTCGCGCCGCGACGAGGTGTACGAGTTCGTTCGCAAGGAGCTTGACCAGGGCCGGCAGGTCTACGTGGTCTACCCGTTGGTCGAGGAGTCCGACAAGATCGATCTGAAGGCCGCCACGGAAATGGCCGACCATCTCGCGCAGGAAGTGTTCCCAGCCCACCGCGTTGGCCTTCTTCACGGCCGGATGAAGTCAGATGCCAAGGATCGTGTGATGAAGGCGTTCGTCGCCGGCGAGCTGCACCTGCTGGTCTCGACGACGGTCATCGAAGTGGGGATCGATGTGCCGAATGCGAGTGTCATGATCATCGAGCACGCCGAACGATTCGGGCTCTCGCAGCTCCATCAGCTCCGCGGCCGGGTCGGGCGAGGATCGCACCAGTCGCACTGTGTGCTGCTCTATCAGTCGCCGCTCTCCGATGAAGCGCGGCAGCGATTGACGGCGATGACAGAGACCACCGACGGCTTTCAGATCGCGGAACGCGACCTTGAGCTGCGGGGCCCCGGCGACTTCTTCGGCACCAGGCAGGCTGGTGTGCCGACCTTCAGGCTGATCGATCTGATGCGCGACCGAGAGCTGCTCGACCTGGCGCGACAGGAAGCCGCAACGTGGTTCGAACATGCCGGGTCCGATCCGGCCGCGATACTGAAGCTGCTCGAGAACTGGGAAACCCGCTTCAAGTTGATCGAAGTCGGGTAGTCGCACACTATGCGGGTCATCGCCGGGTCGTTGAAAGGCCGACGTCTCAAGCCACCAGACTGGGAAGGCCTGCGACCCACGTCCGACAAGCTGCGCGGGACGATCTTCAACATCCTGGCCCCCCTTATCGCCGGCGCACGGGTCATCGACGGCTACGCCGGCACGGGCGCCCTTGGTATCGAAGCGCTCAGTCGCGGCGCATCGGTCGTGACGTTTGTCGAGCAGGACAGGCGCGCGCAGGCGCTCATTGCACAGAATCTCGAGCGATGTGGCGTCACGAATGGCTATGCTATTATCCGCACCGATGTCGTTCGTGCGTTCGCGTCGTTACGCGACGCGATTGCGTTCGACGTGATTCTGCTCGACCCGCCGTACTCGGCAAGCTCGGACTTCGAGCCAATGCTCGCCGCAGCCGGTGAGATCCTCGCGTCAGGTGGCGTGGTTGTGTTGGAGCACGCGCGGCGGGCGGCGGCGCCGGAGAGAGCGGGCCGGCTCCTTCGCGTGCGTGAGCAACCGGCGGGTCACAGCGCGCTGGCATTCTATGAAATCAACACTTGAAAGGAAAAAGGCAAAAGTAGAATGAGCCGGCTATTCTGATCCGGTCCTTCTAAGTGTTTCCTTTTTACTTTTACCTTTATGTCAACTCTCGCCGTCTACCCCGGCTCCTTCGACCCGGTGACCAACGGGCATGTGGACATCATCGCGCGTGGTGGGCGGCTGTTCGACCGTATCATCGTGGCGATCCTCATCAATGCCGAGAAGGCGCCGCTCTTTACGATCGATGAGCGCGTTGAGATTGCGCGGGCGGTCTTCAAGGAGCAGCGGAATGTCGAGATCGACACTTTTGATGGCCTGCTCGTCGATTACATGGAGCGGCGCCGGGCGGACGTCATCGTGCGAGGATTGCGCGCCGTGTCGGATTTCGAGTTCGAATTCCAGATGGCGCTCATGAACCGGCGACTCGACTCGAAGATCGAGACGGTGTTCATGATGCCGGCCGAGCAGTACACGTACATCAGTTCCCGCTTAATCAAGGAAGTCTTCACACTCGGCGGACGCGTGCACGGGCTGGTCCCTGACATCGTGGAAGCGCGGCTGCGGGAGAAAGTCTCAAGTAAGTAATGCCCCGATTGGCCGATCGAATCACGCGGATCGCCGAATCGCCGATGATGAAGGTGACGACGACCGTGGACACGATGCGGCGCGCCGGCATCGATGTGATTGACCTCGGCGCGGGCGAGCCCGACTTCGCGACGCCCGATCACATCAAGGCAGCGGCACATGCCGCCATCGACCAGAATTTCTCCAAGTACACGCCGGTCGGCGGCACCGCCGAGCTCAAGCGCGCGATCTGCGATCGCTATCGTGCCGACTACGGCGTGGACTACCGCGAGTCTGAGGTCATCGTCACGGCCGGTGGCAAGCAGGCCCTCTACAACACGGCGCTGGCGCTGTTTGGTCCCGGCGACGAAGTGATCACGCACGCTCCGTATTGGCCGACCATCGCCGAGCAGGTCAAGTTGGCTGGAGCCGCGCCTGTCGTCGTGCGCACTCGATCCGAAGACGGCTTCGCGATCCGCGCCGAGACCATCCTCGATGCCGTGACGTCGCGGACACGAGGCATCATCCTTAATTCGCCCTGCAACCCGACGGGCGCGTTGATCGCAGAATCTGATCTTTCGGCGATTGCTGAAGCCGCCGCAGGTCAAGGCATCTGGCTCGTCGTCGATCTGTGTTACGAGCACCTGATCTACGACGCGACCCCGCACAATCTGCCGGCGGTTGCGGCCCGCACGTGCCGAGACCTCACCGTGCTGTGTGGCTCGGCCTCAAAGGCGTACGCGATGACCGGATGGCGCTGCGGTTGGGCCATCGGACCCGCGCCGGTCATCACGGCCGCGAGCGCCATTCAGGGCCACTCCACCTCAAACGTCTCGTCGATCACGCAGAAGGCTGTCGTGGCTGCGCTCGCCGGATCGCAAGCGCCGGTCGCGGCCATGCTCGATGAATACCGCACGCGCCGCGATCAACTACACGCCTGGCTGACAGCCGATCCACGCGTCCGCTGTCACAAGCCGGCTGGCGCCTTCTATCTCTTCGTCGACGTCAGCGACGTCCTGAGCCCGGATCACGTGGCGACGACGACCGCGTTTGTCGAGGCCCTTCTCGAGGAGGAGAAAGTGGCGCTCACTCAGGGGGAGGCGTTTGACGCGCCGGGCTTCGTCCGCATCTCGTACGCGACGTCGATAGAGAACCTCCGGGAAGGCAGCGCGCGCCTCCTCAGATTCGTGGCCCGGCACGCGCCGACACGAGCCACAGTCTCGCGCTGAGGTGATGCCAAAAGTCGTGGCCGTCATCGGCGCGTCGAGCGATCGAACGAAGTTCGGCAACCGGGCCGTGCGAGCGTTCCGTCAGCACGGAGACACTGTCATTCCCATCAATCTGCACGAGCAGGAGATTGAAGGACTGAAGGCCTATCGATCCGTGCTCGATGTCCCAGGCACCATCGACATGGCATCGTTCTACGTGCCGCCGGACGTGGGGGAGCGTGTGATCGAGGAGGTCGCAAAGAAAGGTATCGCCGAGGTCTGGCTCAATCCTGGCGCCGAAAGTGACCAGCTGATTTCCCGCGCACAGGCGCTCAAGATTCAGCCGATTGTCGCGTGCAGCATCGTTGCGATTGGGCAGAATCCTCATGAGCTCTAGAAGGCAGGATTGCAGCCTGGCGGGATTGCGGGATATACTGCCAACCGTTCACCCACATTAAGTCATTTCTCGCGGGCGCTCCGCCCGCCTCACACACAGCTTCAACAACCTAACCTTTCCTTAAGCACAGCGTTCATGCCCAATAACCCCAAGCGCCAGGCTCCGGCGCGGACCGTGAATGGATCGCCCACGTCCGACGCCGCCCCCTCGAATCCGACCTCCGAAACCGCCGCCACCCCAGAACAGCAGAAACCCGCACCGCCGCGACGTCCGGGCGAGGGTCTCAACATCACCGATCTGAAGGACCTGAGCATTCAAAAGCTCACGCAGATCGCCAAAGACATGACCGTCGCCGGCGCGACCGGCATGCGCAAGCAGGAGCTCATTTTTCAAATCCTGAAGGCGCAGACCGAGCAGAGCGGCTTCATCTTCTCCGAGGGCGTCCTCGAAGTGCTGCCGGATGGATTTGGATTCCTCCGTGCGCCGGACTACAACTATCTTCCCGGGCCCGACGACATCT
>JBGPHH010000268.1:0-5393 GCA_041484265.1 Vicinamibacteria bacterium | reverse complement strand
GGCGCCGTCGCCAAGTGGTAAGGCAGAGGTCTGCAAAACCTCCACCCCCGGTTCAAATCCGGGCGGCGCCTCCAATTCCTGACAAAATCGCGAATTCTTGCGGCTGGAACCCCGCGTGGGTGGAGGTCCAGGAGATTCTAGGACTTCGCCGCCTTGCAGCGCCCCAAGATTCAGTCACGCCACGACTTGGCCGGTCGACATGCAGCCCTCGTTCGCCAAGTTGGGAACAACTTGGGAACAATAAGATTCCGTCGAGGGTTGAGACAACGACCGTCGGTCTCTTGGGCCCGTTTCAGCCTCAAGCGCGAAGGCTCGGTAACGCTCGCTCAGAGTTTTAGAAAGCGCTCGCGTAGGACGCGTGACTGAACACGGCTGACGCGCAGTGTCTGTCCGGTCGTCAAGGTCGCTACGTGCGTTCCGCCTGGCATCATGTTCACCCTGGCGATTAGATCGACGTTGGCGAGGGTGCCCCTAGCAAGGCGGATGAACCGCGCCGGGTCGAGCCGGCCCTCGAGATCCTTCAGCCGATAGGCAATGGTGTGGTGCTCGTTGCGGATCGTCGTGATCTTGAGCAATTCGCCGTTCGCGATAATCGACGCGATCTGATGCACCGGGATCAGGCGCACTTCATCGCGATGCCGAATGGGGATGCGCTCGAGATACGGTGGCTTCGCCGACGCTTCGTACGCGTCGAGCGCCGCGCCCATGTGTGAGGCTTGCTCGGCCACGAGCTCAGCATGTTCCACGCGTTCCTGTGCTCGGTTCAGTGTTTCCCGAAGCCGTGCTTTGTCCACCGGTTTGAGCAGGTAGTCGACGGCGTTGACCTCGAATGCCCGCACCGCGTGCTCGTCGTAGGCCGTGACGAAGGCTACGAGTGGCATCGCCTGCTTCTTCAGCATCCGTACGACGCCCATGCCGTCGAGTTCTGGCATTTGCCAGTCGAGCAGGACCAGGTCGGGCTTTTCCTTCTCGATCAGCGCGATTGCCTCTCGCCCCGATGCGGCCTCGCCGACCACCGAGACATCATCGAACGACCGGAGTAGCGCCAGGAGAAAGGACCGAGCCGGTCGCTCGTCGTCGACAACCACCACACGAAGCGAAGCGCTTGCGTTCAGACGGCTACCTGCCCGGTCTCGGCCTCGTCTGAGACCATGAGGGTGAGGGGCACGCGCAGTGTCACCGTCGTGCCCATCCCAGCGGTGCTTTCGATTGAGAGAGAAGCGGCCGGACCATACTGATGGCCAAGTCGTCGTTCGACGTTCCGTAAGCCTACGCCACCCTCCCGTCCCCGTTGGAGTGCGCTCGGCGTACTGCCGGCCCCGGTGTCTTGCACCACGATCAAGAGCTGGCGAGCCTGGTCGCTCACCCGCTCCACTCTGGCGCGAATCGTCACGTCGCCGCCCAGCTCCTTCTGAGAGATGCCGTGTTTCACGGCATTTTCGACGAGTGGCTGAAGGACCAGCGGGGGCAGCCTGACGGCCCGGAGGCGGGTGGGCACGTCAATCGTCACATGCAGGCGCTCGTCGAAGCGCGCACGCTCAATATCCAGGTACGACTCAATGACGTCGAGCTCGCGGCCGAGCGTCGTGAACAGGCCCTCGGAACGGAGCACGGCGCGCAACAACGCCGTCAGGCGCAGCAAGGTCTGCAGGGCGCGCGGAGGCGCGGTCTGAATGAGGTACCCAATGGTGGTGAGCGCGTTGAATAGGAAATGCGGGTTGATTTGAGCGCGCAGCGCGCGCAGCTCGGCCTCGGTGGCGAGCTTGCCCATTTCGCGCTCGCGAATCTGGCGCTCGTAGCGCTCGTTGGTGATGCGAATCGCGTCGATGCGACGCGCCACGGCGATGGCCATCGATTCGAGCGTCGCGGCGTCGTCGGATAGGAAGCGGCGTCCGCCGGTGAGTTCCGCGAGGGTGATGATGAAACGGGGCGACTCGCTCGTCGGTACGATCATCACAGCTGCCACTGAGTGTGCGGGCGGAACGCCCCGCGGCACGTTGTCAGCGACTGAGGCGCTCAGTCGCGCGATCGCCTCTCGACTGGACAGCACGAGCGGACCGGGTCCGTCGATGTCATCTGTCGGTCGCCATTCACACCACGTCACGGCTTGCGAACTGAACGAGGGGCCGAGGAGGCTACAGACGTCTGACAGCAATGTACCGATGTCGTCATGCGTCTGGGCCTTGCGGCTGACCAATGCCGTCAGAGACCGGTAGTTGGGCCGCCGCAGAATGATACTGTCGACGAACCAGGCGGTCGCCCGGCGCAGCGTCGGGTACAGCAGCGCCGTCCCCACCCAGACCGTCACGAGGATGGCCACCTGCCACGGATCACGTTCCACGAATTGGGCGAACGCCACTGACTGCACGCCGAGGGTGGCGATAGCGACAAATGCCACGGTCACGATCGAGAGGAGGACCAGCGCGCGTTTGAGGAACAGATCGGCCAACGCGAATGGATAGTCCTGATAGAGGATGGCGAGGGCGAGGGGCAGCGAGGCGTGATGGCCGAGGAGCTCGACCGGCCACGACGCATCACCCCGGTGTAACTGGCTCAGATGAAGCGCCGACACGGCAAACACGGCGAGCGCCGCCACCCATAGTGCACGTCTGGAGCCTGGCTGGCCGCGTGTCGCCGCGAACAGGGGGACCACGAGCGCCACGAATGTATACGTGAGCAGGCGCATGCCAATGGCGGACGGCACTGGATCATCGCCAACAGCGGCGGCCACGTGCAACAGCGCCGCGACCGCGCTCACGCCGTAGGCGACGCCGGCCAACGTGTGCCCGCCCGCCCCTCGCACGCTATCGCGCTCACCCCGCAACACCGAATGAACCACGACCGCCGGAAGGAGTCCAAGGGCCCCGTAGCCTAAGGCAGCGAGGAAGGGGAAGGGACCCGTGATCCCGACCTTCGGAAGTTCGTACACGGTCAGCGCACACAAATTCCACACGAGGCCGAGGACGGAGGTCAGGAGGAGCAGGGGATCGAATCGACCCTGCACGCCGGGGGTACGGCGTGCACGCACGACCATGGCGAGCAGCATCGCGTAGAGGACGACGCCCGTGCTCAAGCCGACCAGATTCAGCAGCGCGCCGAGATTCATGGTGGTCGTCACAGTACGCCTATTGAGCCGATGTCTGAAACAGGAAGTCCGTTATCGGTTGTTCAAAACATACGAGCGGTCGAAAACGACCAACGAACGGGAGGTGATCCCGGGATTGTGCCCCAGGGATTCGCTCATTCCACCATTTAGCTTAGCCCGACGCGCGACACCTCCTACGACCATTCGTTCGTCGTAATCAGATGCCCACCGTCAGAAAAGGACAGTCTATTGACTTCTTGTCGCCGCTCGGTCTCGGCCTTGTTAGCGTCCACAGATTGAAACGCAAGCGAATGATTGCTCCTTTTCGCGAATCGAGGCCTTATGGTGACCCCGTGGCGGTTGCGACTCCTGCGTATCGGTGTCCATGTTAGGAGGGAAACGATGCGAGCGCCGCTCACAAGCGCTTCGTTGCTAGCCATTGCTTTTCTCGGCATTGGGGCAACGCGCGCCTCGGCGCAGGACGCGCAGGCGATTCAACAGCAAATCGATCAGGTCAAGCGCGATTTCGACGCGCTCAAACAACAGTACGACGCGCGGCTTGCCGCTCTCGAAGCCAGGCTCGCCGCGATCCAAGCGGCGCCGGGGAATCAACCCGTCACGCCGGAGCAACCGGCAGCCCAAGTGCCACCCACGGGAGGAGGCGGTGGGCAGAGCGGCACGCTGCCCGTCTACGGCACCACAGGTGCGGCCGTGAGCGGCGCCAAGGTATTCAACCCCGACATGGCGGTCATTGGCGACTTCTTAGGCGCCGCAGGGCGGAACCAAGTCAACCCCAACCCGGCTCTTGAGATGCACGAATCGGAGGCGGCGTTCCAAGCGGTCGTCGATCCGTATGCGCGGGCTGACTTCTTCATTTCGTTCGGCGAGCAAGGCGTCAGCGTCGAGGAGGGATTCCTGACGTTTACGGAACTTCCCGGTGGATTCCTGACGAAGGTCGGCAAGATGCGCGCGGCGTTCGGTAGGGTCAACGGGCTGCACAATCACGTGCTGCCGTGGACCGATCGGCCGCTCGTCATCCAGAACCTTGTCGGCGGTGAAGACGGCATCAACGACGCAGGTATCTCCGTCGCGCGGCTCATCCCCAACCCGTGGATCTTTCTCGAGGCCACCGGCCAGGTGTTCCGTGGCGACTCGGGTGCGGATCTGTTCAAGACCAACGAGCGTAGCGACTTGAGTTACGTGGGGCACCTCCGCGGCTACCAAGACCTCTCAGAGTCGACCAATATCGATCTCGGGGCTTCCTATTCGTATGGACACAATCCCGCCGGCCTCGTGGGCGGCGTCGATGTGGGTCGCTTCACGACATCGCTCTACGGGATCGACGCGACCCTCCGTTGGAAGCCCCTGGCGCGCTCGATTTACCACTCGTTCGTGGGACGCTCGGAGTTGATCTGGAGCCGGCGCGATCAGTTCAACGGGCGGCAAGACGGCACGGGGTCCTACGTGTCTGCGGACTACCAGTTCGCCCGGCGCTGGTTCGCCGGCGTGCGCTATGACCGATCGGCTCACGCCGACGATGCGTCGCTCGAGGATACCGGCCAGTCAGTTGTGTTGACCTACTGGCCAAGCGAGTTCAGTCAAATCCGAGGCCAGTACCGTCGTACCGACTACGCGGCTGGATCGACGGCCAACGAGTTCCTGTTCCAGTTCCAGTTTTCCATCGGGGCGCACGGGGCGCATCCGTTCTAGTCGAGAGTCGATCATCGAAAGGCACTGTATGCACATCAGACTATCCCTCGCCGCGCTGGCAGCCGCGTCGCTCATCACGGGGCCCGCGCAGGCACAAAGCAAATTGAACGTGATGACGGCGACCGAGGATCTCGCCTCGATCGCACGCGAGGTTGGTGGCGATCGCATCACCGTCGAGTCCATCGCAAGGGGCTACCAGGATCCGCACTTCGTCGAAGCGAAGCCGAGCTTCATCCTCAAACTTCAGAAGGCCGACCTGCTGATCGTCGTCGGGCGCGAGTTAGAGATCGGGTGGCTGCCGCCGCTCATCCAGCAGAGTCGGAACGGCAAGATTCAGCCGGGCGCGGAAGGATATTTGGACGCGTCCCTCACGGCCCAGATTCTCGAGATCCCGAACGGAAACATCACCCGTGCGATGGGTGACGTGCATCCGTTTGGCAACCCGCATTACTGGACGGATCCCGAAAATGGAAAGCTGATCGCGAAAGCGGTGTCCGAAAAGCTCGTGCAGTTCCGGCCCAACGATCGTGCAGTCTTCGAGCAGCGGCTGGCTGATTTCACCGCGCGCCTCGACGCGGCAGAGAAACGCTGGCTGGCG
>JBGPHH010000267.1:0-5493 GCA_041484265.1 Vicinamibacteria bacterium | reverse complement strand
CTGAAACTGCGACGTCATGGTGCCAATGAAACGCGTGGCGTAGGCGCGACACGCGCGGCAGAAATCGGCCACCGACATGTCGCGCTTCTTTGGCCCAAGCTCGCGATCGACCTGCAGCTCGATCGGGAGGCCATGACAGTCGTAGCCGACAACGTACGGGGCGTCGAAGCCGGCCATCGAGCGCGACTTGACGACAAATTCTTTCACGATTTTGTTGAGCGCCGTGCCGATGTGGATGTTGCCGTTCGCGTACGGTGGTCCGTCGTGCAGGATGAACTTGGGCGCGCCCCGACGAGCGGCACGGATCTTTCCGTATAGGCCCATGGCCGCCCACCGCGCGAGAGTCTCTGGCTCGCTCGTCGGCAGGTTGGCCTTCATCGGGAACGTCGTCCGCGGCAGATTGACGGTGTCTTTCCACTCGGGCATGGGTATCTGTCGATTCTATAATGAATAACCAATGAGCCACGCCCGCCAGACCCGCCAAAGGAAGACAACGCTCGACAATGGACTGACCGTCTTCGTCCAGGAGGAGCACACGGCGCCGCTGGCGTCGGTCTGGTGCTGGTACAAGGTCGGCTCGAAGGATGAGCGCCCCGGCCTCACCGGCGTCTCTCACTGGGTGGAGCACATGAACTTCAAGGGCACCACCAACATTCCGCGGGATCAGGTCAAGGGCATCATCGAGCAGTTTGGGGGAAGCTGGAACGGCTACACGTGGATAGACCAGACGACGTTCCTCGAGACGGCGACCAAGGATGCGCTCGATCGCATGCTGTTCATCGAAGCCGAACGGATGGCCCGCTGTCTGTACCATCCTGACGACTGCGAATCCGAGCGAACGGTGATTATCTCGGAGCTGCAGGGCGGGGAGAACGATCCGGATCAACTGCTCGACCAGGAGCTGACGGCAACCGCGTTCAAGGCGCATCCATACCAGCACCCGACGATCGGTTGGATCTCGGACCTACGGGCTATGAGCCGCGACGATTTGTATGGTTACTACCGGCGCTACTACATCCCCAACAACGCGACGCTCGTGATTGTGGGCGACGTCGACACCGACGAGGCGCTGAAGCGGGTCGAACACCATTTCGGCGCCATTCCGGCGGGACAGGCCCCGCCGCGGCTCCGGACGGTCGAGCCCGAGCAGACGGGCGAGCGCCGCCTTTCGATCCGCAAGTCGGGCACGACGGCGTACTTCAAGGTCGGCTATCACGCGCCGTCGGTGGTTGATGACGGGTTCTTCCCGTTGCTCGTCCTCGACGCCGTGTTGAGCGGGGCGAAGGGGCTCAACCTGTGGTCGAGCTTCCGAGTGCCGCCGCCGCAACGCAGCGCGCGGTTGTATCGGGCGCTCGTCGAGCGCGGGCTCGCCAGCAGCGTATCCGGCTCGCTCATGCCGACCGCGGATCCGTTCCTGTACGTCATCTCAGCGACGGCGAACGAAGGCACTGCGCTGGCGACGGTGGAATCGGCCCTATTCGAGGAGATTGAGCGCGTGCGCCGAGAAGGGATTACGGAGGCGGAGCTCTCGAAGGCCAAGGCGCAGCTCAAGGCGCGGCTCGTGTTCGAGAGCGACAGCGTGACGAACATCGCCCACCAGATCGGCTTCTTCGAGACGGTCGCGAGCCTTGACGTCTTCGGCGGCGCGCCGGCGCGGATTGCGTCGGTCACCATTGACGAGGTCGCCGAGGCCGCCCGATCTGTCTGCCGAGATTCGAATCGCACGGTGGGCTGCTTCGATCCGCTGCCGGTTGAAGGAGGATCGTAGTGTCCGGCTGGGGCCGGACCGAAGGTCCGCCAGAAGGGAGGACACCTCCTCCGGGAGACTTGAGACTTCGCGGTCTGTCGCCAAATCGCACGGTGCTCGACAGCGGTGTCGCCTTCGTCGTCAAGGACACCCACACGACTCCCGCCGTCACCATCAATCTTGCGATGCGCGCCGGTTCGATTTGCGATCCGATCGATGCACCTGGCGCGACTTGGCTCCTGTCCAGGGCAATCGATCGAGGCACGGCGACGCGATCGGCCGCCGACATCGCTGAAGAACTCGACAGTGGCGGCATCAGCCTGACCATCACGGTCAGCCGGCACCTGTTTTCGCTCGTGTGCACGTGCCTCGCCGAGGATTTCGAGCGGGTCTTCGAGCTTCTTGGCGACATCCTCATGGCGCCGTCCCTTCCGGAAGAAGAACTCTCAACGCGGAAGGGCGAGGTCATCACCGCGATTCGGCAGGATGACGACAACCCGGCGGTGCGCGCCACCGAGGCGCTGATGTCGCTGCTGTACCCGAACGGGCATCCGTACGGCCGCCTCACCAAAGGCTCCATCGACACCGTCGAGCGTCTGACGCGCGAGCGCCTTGTCCGACTCCACGCAGCCCGCTTCGCGCCGGCCGAGCTGACGGCCGTCGTCGTGGGCGATGTCGAGGTGTCGAAGGCCGTCGACACGGCCGCGCGCGTTTTCGGCGGCTGGCGCGCGCCCAAGCCACCGGCGATAGCGATGGTCTCGCCTGTTCCCGCGACCCGACGGCAGCGGCTCGTCATCCCGATGATGAATAAGGCGCAGGTGGACATTGCGTACGGATTTGCGACGTTGCGCCGCGCCGACCCGGCGTACTACGCGTTCTGGCTGATGAACCACGTATTCGGCCAGTACGCGCTCGGCGGCCGGCTGGGGGACAGCATTCGCGAGCGGCAGGGGATGGCCTACTACGTGTCGAGCTGGCAGGAGGCGAACGTCGTCGAGGGTCCGCTGGTGATTCGGGCAGGCGTCAGCGCCGAGAACGTCGACCGCGCAGTGGCGTCGATCGATGAGGAAGTGGCGCGGCTCGTCGGCGAGGGTGTCACTCGGAAGGAGTTGGAGGACTCGCGCCGGTTTCTCATTGGCGCGATGCCGCGCGCGTTCGAAACGAATGCGTCGATCGCAGCGTTCCTGCAGCAGGCCGAGTTCTTCGGTCTCGGCCGGGATTTCGATGTCCGGCTGCCCGATTTGCTTCGTTCCGTCACCGTCAACGACGTGAATGCCGTGGCGCGGCGCGTCCTCGATCCGGAGCGAGCAAGCGTGGTCGTGGCTGGGCCGTACGAGGACAAGTGAGATCGACCCGCGCGGTGTTCTTTGATGTCGACTTCACGCTGATTTACCCGGGCCCGACGTTTCAAGGCCAAGGGTACGAGGCATTCTGCGCGCGCCACGGTATGACGGTCGACCCGTCACGATTCGATCGGGCGGTCGAGGATGCGTTGGTTCTGCTCGACGGCGCGGACGACAGCGCGTACGACCCGGAGATCTTCGTGGCCTTCACGCGCCGCATCATCGAGGGATTGGGAGGGCGCGGCGACACAGTCGATGCCTGCGCGCGGGAAGTCTACGCGGAGTGGGCGGCCTGCCAGCACTTCGAGCTGTACGACGAGGTGCCGTCGGTCCTTCGGGAGTTGGCGTCGAGGGGCGTCCGCATCGGGCTGATTTCGAATTCGCACCGCTGCCTCACGTCGTTCCAATCCCATTTCGAGCTGCAGGGACTCGTCAGCGCGACGGTGTCCTCACACGAGCACGGCTTCATGAAGCCGCACGCCAGCATCTTCGAGACCGCCCTCAGACTCGTGAATGTGGCGGCCAGCGAGGCGCTGATGGTGGGCGACAACGTGCGGCAGGATGTCGAGGGCGCGCTCGCTGTCGGGATGCGTGCCGCGCTCGTGCATCGCGGCGATCGCCCTCATCCATCCGAGAGAGAGCTCGCGACACGTGGCGTGCTCGTCATTAGCTCGCTCCGTGGGCTGCTGAACCTCGTCACCGGATAATATCGCGAAGCTGATTGCGGGTCCCTCTTCATCGTTACTTATTTCGTCTCGTTGTAAATTCAGGCCGTTAACTAGGCTAGGATTCGACTCTCGGAACGATGGCTTGCTGCGTACGCTGCCGCTGTCGAATTAAAACGGCGCGAGGAACCTACTGTGGCCTGGGAAATGGCGCTCTTCAGACGAACACGATTGGCTCGTTATCACAATTGCCTAAGGCTGTTTGACGCGTACGCTGATTTTGCACCGCTATGGGAACGGACGCTGCTTTCGGCATATGTCAGTCTTGGCCCGCCGCTGGCTCACATGTTCGGCGCGGATACGAGCACGGTGTGGCAGCAGGCGGAATCAATTATTGAAGATCTGTTTGCCGTTTCTGAGATGACACCACACGATGTGGTGAGGGCGCTGCGTCAATACGTCAGGCTCAGACAAGACGCCGAGCATCACCTCCCCTGCGACCAGGCACGCGAACTAATTTACGATCAAGGTTTCTATCCACTGGTCACTCACTTCACGTTTGCCTTTCAGTCATCAGCAGTGGACCGTCTGCGATTTGTCCAGCGCATCGCTGGCGCTATCGCCTTTAGCAAAGGCACGGTCGCGGATCTTGGTTGCGGCTCAGGAGCGATGTTATGCGCAGTTCTCCACTTGAAAACAGGGTGGACCGGCTGCGGCCTCGATATCAGCCCTGCTGCGGTCAGTTACGCTCGACGGCTTGCGCTGCACAAGGGAGTGGCGTCCCGGACACACTTCCAGCAGGGCAACATCGCCGCCTTACCGTTCGCGAAGGGCTCTATCGACCTGCTGATTGCTTCGGAGGTGATTGAACATCTGCCTAAGCCGCAAGCCGCTCTGACCGAAATCGCCAGAGTGCTCGCACCGGGCGGCTTTCTCGTGCTGACGGTGCCGGTCGAGAGTCATACGCCCGCGCACGTAAGTTCATTAAATAGCGCCGAAGAGTTTCGGGCGCTGTGCTGGGAAGCAGGGTTAAACGTTCAAAGCCTTTCATCGGAATGGCATCTGACGTTTGGCGACGACCCGCGTCATTTGTTTGCTGTGGCGCAGCCAAGAACAGAGAGTGAAGTCCCCAAGGGCGCTATCGGCTGACTTA
The DNA here is from genome assembly GCA_041484265.1 of Vicinamibacteria bacterium. Taxonomy (GTDB): domain Bacteria; phylum Acidobacteriota; class Vicinamibacteria; order Vicinamibacterales; family CAVVIG01; genus 2-12-FULL-65-11. The sequence continues at coordinate 585 of JBGPHH010000267.1, read as the reverse complement.
ACCCTCCTGTTCCTTCGTCGCTCTACCGTGCCGTCCGCGGCCGGTGTCTAATAGTGAGACGTGCGCACCCTCTGGCTGCCGGCCATCGTCGCCTCGATTTGCTTGGCGTGTGCTTCTACCGCGCGCGCTCAGGCGGCCTCGGCTCCGGCCGCGCCCGACAACATTCAACGGCTGCTGAACAACGTCGAACAACTCGTCCTGGCCGGTGACGTCATCGGCTACCTCGATCTGGTGTCGGGCAACGCGAACCGCGCCCGCGCCGTCGACTTCACGCGGTCCGAAATTCAGCCGGGCGCAACTCGCGTCGTCGTCAAAGAGCGCGACCGCGTTCCCTTCGGCAGCACGGTGCCGCCGACCGGCTACCGCGTCGTGGCCGACGTGTTCGTGGAATACGGGCAACGGGGACGCGTCTCGACGTGGCAACTCGACCTCCAGCGGCGCGGCGACGATCTGCAGATCTTCGATCAACAGCGTTTGTCCGCGGTCGAGCGCCTCTTCCGCATCTCGCTCGATCCCGACAAGCAGTTCACGGCGACCGGCCTGACCATTCACCTGGAAGACATTGACATCACGTTCGACGCCGGG
>JBGPHH010000266.1:0-5538 GCA_041484265.1 Vicinamibacteria bacterium | reverse complement strand
TTTTTTCCTTGACTCGCGTAGAATCTTACATCGCTTATGAATCTCGCAGTCCTCGGGGCGCAGTGGGGCGACGAAGGCAAGGGCAAGATCGTCGATCTGCTGACGCCGCACTTCAAAATCGTCGCGCGCTACCAGGGCGGGCACAACGCCGGCCACACCGTGTACGTCAACGGGACAAAATTCATCCTTCGGTTGATTCCGTCGGGCATCTTGCATGCGGGCGTCACGTGCATCATCGGCAACGGCGTCGTCGTCGATCCGCAGGCCTTCTTTGCCGAAGTCGACGAGCTGAAGCGGAATGGGATCGACGTCGGCCAGCGCATCGTCATCAGCGACAAAGCGCATGTAATCCTGCCGTACCATCGGGATCTCGACCTTCTGTTGGAAGCGAGACGAGGTGACCGCAAGATCGGTACCACCTCGCGGGGAATCGGTCCAGCGTACGAGGACAAGATCGCGCGTCGCGGCATTCGCGTCGGCGACCTGGCGGATCCGGACGGGCTCGAGCAAAGCATTCGGGACAACGTCAGCGCCCGAAATCGCCTGGTCCATGACAGCACGATGGACTGGCGTCCCGTATTTGAACAGTTGCTCGAGGACGGCAAGCGCATGCGCCCGTGGGTCCGCGACGTGTCGCTGATGCTCAGCGAAGCGATCCGTGCGGGCCAGCCCATTCTGTTCGAGGGCGCGCAGGGCACGATGCTGGACATCGATCACGGCACCTACCCGTACGTCACCTCGTCGAGCGCCTCGATCGGGGGCGTCTGCACCGGGCTCGGCGTCAGCCCGCGCGCGATTGGCGCCGTCGTCGGCGTCGTCAAGGCGTACACGACCCGCGTCGGCGAGGGACCACTGCCTACGGAGCTCTTTGGAGAGTCCGGTCAACGGCTCCGTGAGAGCGGACAGGAGTACGGCTCGGTCACCGGCCGGCCACGCCGGTGTGGGTGGTACGATGCCGTGGTCGCGCGGTACGGCGCCCGAATCAACGGCCTCGATGCCTTGGCACTCACCAAGCTTGACGTGCTCGACGGCCTGGAGCGGATCGAGATCTGCACGGCCTATCAATGCGGCACACGCACGCTCACGGAATTTCCGTCCGATGTCGGGCAGCTCGCGGCCTGCAAGCCGGTCTACGAGTCGATGCCCGGCTGGTCGGCGCCGACCAAGGGCGTCCGGCGATTCGAGGCGTTGCCGGAAGCGGCGCGTCGCTACATCGCGCGGCTCGAAGAGGTGTCTGGCGTGCGGGTGGCCGTCGTCTCGACGGGCTCGGAGCGCGACGACACCATCATCAGGGACAGGAAATTGCTGATTGGCGATTGATGATTGCTGATTAATCATCAATCAGCAATCCGCAATCATCAATTCACGATTGCTTGTGCCGTCCGCAGAACGTGTCGACGGCGGCCGGATCGGCGTCGACAAACGCGATACCCGCGCGGTAACGCGGCGGGATTTCGAACAAGGCCCACGCAACCGATCCGCTCATCTTGACCGCGCCCTGTTTGTCGGTGAGCGCGATGCGCACGCGCTGATTCGGTTTCAGCACGCCGCTCGAGAGGACCTGCGCGCCGATCGTCGAGAGATCCACAAGCTTTGCGGTGTTTCCATCGAGCAGTAAGCCCGCTCCTTCGTCCATCCTGAAGCGAGCGGCACGACGCGTCCCCGTTTGATCAAGCAGCGGCGCGACCGCCGGTGACGCCGCTGGCGCGTCGGCCGGAGACCCAGGTGCGGTCGTGACCGCGGGCAGCGCCGCCTTTGCCGCAGCGTGCTTGCCTGAGTGGCCCTCCTTGGCAGGTGCGCCGGGCGCAACCGCTTTGGCGACCGCCGCCTCTACCGCCGGCGCCTGTGGAGACTCGCGCCCGACGAGGTTTCCCGCGTTCGTGACTACCTCGAACTGATCCCGAGCCTTGGCGGGGGCCCTGGTGGCTTGTACAGCCGGTTCGGTCTCGGCGACTTCCAGCTCGACCTCAACCTCTCGGAGCGGTTCGGCCCCAGGGGCTGGTTCGATCATCCATTCGGCCGAGAGCTCGGTTTCGGCCAATTCGATTTCTGCAGCGAGACTGATCGCATCGAGCGGCGGCTCGGCCGAGGCGGGCGTGGCTTCGGCAACCGGCTCGACCGGCGCGGCCGCAACGGGCTGCCGTGGTGGCGGCGCGGGCGGCGGCGCGACCGGTGATGCGACTGGCGGCGGCGCGGCTGCGGCTGCGGCCGTTGGGACCGGAATGTCCACGCGCCGTGGCTGAGGGCCTCCCCACACGTCAACGACCCTTGATGGCGCGACGGGCGGTCCAGCGGTTCTGGCTGGTGTCGGCGCTGCCGCGGCCGGCTTCCCCGGTGTCGGCCCTGCCGATGGTGCTGCGGCCGGCTTGCCCGGTATCGGCGCTGTCGGTGGTGCTGCCGCCGGCTTACCCGCCGCCGGCGCCGAGGCGGCGGGCGTGGGCGACGCGGCGGCGACTGGCGGAGGCGAGACCACGGTGAACGTGCCGTCCTGCCCGACGATCCGAATCTCCGCCTGCGTCAACGTCGGATCGGCCTTGATGCGATTGACGAGCGCCGTGCCGCGAGCGGTGGCTGAGAACAAACGCTCCAACGCCACCACGTTGGGCTTGCGCTTCAGGATGGCCTCGAGCGCACGCAGGGCGTCAGTATCCGAGAACGTGAGCAACTCGGCGTCCGCTTCTGCCACGCGCGTCTTGAGTCTTGGGATCAAGTCGGGTGCGGCAATGAGCACCATGCAGCGCTGAGACACGGGGTCAAGTATACGTTCAGAGTCCGGCATCGCGGAGTGGCAGGCTAGGAGGATTGCTAGAAGATCTTCGCTTCCTGAAGGGGCCACCACCGCACCTTCACCTTGCCCACGATATATCTCTTCGGCACCGAACCCCAATGTCGGCTGTCGGAGCTGTTGTTCCGATGGTCGCCCATGACGAAATAGTAGCCAAGTTGAATCACCTGCGGGCCCCAGTCGTCATGACTGCGGAACTCGGCCGGGACGTAGTCGTCGTGGAGTGGGACGTCGTTCACGAACACACGCCCGTCGACGATGCGTACCGTATCGCCCTCTTTCGCGATCACTCGCTTGACGAACATCTTCTCCGGGTTCACCGGGTAGTACAGCATGACGATGTCGCCAGGGCGCGGATCGCCGAGCTCGTACACGAGCTTGTTCACGATGAGACGGTCGTGGTCCTCGAGCGTCGGCGCCATGCTCAATCCGTCCACGCGGGCGACCTGAAACCCGAACGTGACGATGAGCGTGGCGTACACGGCGGCCGACATGAGCGTCTGCGCCCCCGACACGATTTCGCGGCCGAACGTCGTCCAGCGGCTCCACGCGTCGACATCGTGCGCATCGTTCACAGGGCTGGACGCCGCGTGGTCCCGGTCGGGCGGAGGCGCTTCGGCGAACGTCTCGCTCGTTGGCCCATCAGGCACCGCCGGCCCCAATGAGTCGGGGACCATGTTCGGATCGGGATTCGGTTCGTCCATTGTTGGTGTGAGTGATGAGAATACCACGTGGACTTTCCGCGTGCCCTAGAATATGCCTGATGACCGAATCGACGTTGACGCCTTCACGACTCTGGAAAGGCATGACGACCACGTTGCGCCTCGACGCGGCCCGGGCGTTCTGGGCTGACGAGGAGGCGACCGACGATCAAGTGCAGGCGGTGCTCCTGATCGCGCAGCACAAGAAGTTTCGTCCGAAGACTCTCGTCGGGCTCGACCTCGAGCGGAAGGCACGACACCTGGCGAATCTCCCCTCGCTGCCCGACGCCATGGCGGCCCGAGTCCTGGTGCTGTATCACCTGGCCGAGCAGCGGCCGATGATGGGCGCCTTTCTCGACGCGCTGGGGATCGCGCATGACAATGGGCTGATTCAGGAGGACCAGGTGATGCCCGATTCCGCCAAGCTTGGCCCTGCGGCGGCCGTCATCGCGGGGCAGTTCCCGCCCGATGTCGTTCTCCTGTACCTGCGAACGCTCATCTGTCAGGATCCGGAGACCTGGGGCGGCCTCGGTGAGGTTATACAGAGGCTCAAGTGAACATGCGAAAACCTGTCACCCTCATTACGGGGGCCAGCGGCGAGATCGGTCACGAGCTCATCACGCGGCTTGCCGCGTCGGGCTCGGTCCTGATCACGCTCGACGTGACGCCGCTCGACCCGCTCATCGCACGACTGGTGTCGCGACAGCTGGTCGGCTCGGTCACCGACACGAGCCTCCTCGAGCGCGTGCTGTCCGAGTTCGAGGTCGATCGCGTTTTTCATCTCGCGGCCAGACTGTCGACGCGGTCCGAGTTCACGCCGACGACCGCGCACTACGTCAACGTCGAGGGCACGCTCAACCTGCTCGAGTTTGCCCAGCGGCAGGGCGAATCGCACGGCCGGCCGGTCCTCTTCGTTTATCCGTCGTCGATCGCCGCCTACGGGCTCTCCGATCTCGCGACGAAGGCGCGTGCCGGAGGCGTGCGCGAGGACGAGTACACTCATCCGGTGACGTTGTATGGATGCAACAAGCTGTACTGCGAGCAGCTCGGCCGATACTACAGTCGGCATTACAAGCAGCTGTCGGCTGACGTCACCCGCCGCGTCGATTTCCGCGCGGTGAGATTCCCAGGACTGATTTCCGCCGAGACGGTTCCTTCGGGCGGCACGTCCGACTATGCGTCTGAGATGATTCACGCCGCCGCGAGGGGAGAGCCGTACGCCTGCTTTGTCAGGCCGGACACCACGATGCCGTTCATGGCGATGCCCGATGGCGTCGAGGCGCTTCTCAAGCTGGCATCGGCCCCGCGGGCTGGCCTCACGCGCACGGAGTACAACGTGCGGGCGTTCAGCCCGTCGGCGAGCGAAATCCGTGACGTCGTATTGAAGGCGTTCCCGGAGGCGACCGTCACCTATCATGTCGACGAGAAGCGGCAGGCGATCGTCGATTCGTGGCCGGCCGACGTCGACGATTCGGCGGCGCGGCGCGACTGGGGGTTCGAACCGATGTACGATTTCGAGCGTGCATTTCGCGACTACCTGATGCCCACCATCCGTCGGCGGTACGGCCATGACTGAGCGCGTGGTGACGGCGTTTGCGCCGGCCACCGTCAGTAACGTCGCGTGTGGGTTCGACGTGCTGGGCTTCGCGCTCGAGCGCCCGGGCGACGAAGTGAGCGCGCGGCTCGCGCCCGCCGGCGTCCGCGGCATTCACATCGATGCCATCACGGGCGACGCGGGTCGGCTGCCGCGCGACGCGGCCAGGAACACCGCGGGCGTCGCCGCCCAGGCGCTCCTGTCCGCGATTGGCGAGCGGCGTGGGGTCGCGCTCAGCATCGCGAAGGGATTGCCGCTGTCGAGCGGTCTCGGGGGCAGCGCGGCGAGCGCCGCGGCGGCCGTCGTCGCCGTCGATGCGCTCTTCGAGGCGCACGCGCCCATCGACATGCTCGTCACCGCGGCGTACGAGGGCGAGCGGCTCGGCGCCGGATCGGCGCACCTGGACAACATCGCGCCGGCCATCTGTGGAGGATTCGTGCTGGTGCGTCATCCCAGTC
>JBGPHH010000265.1:0-5545 GCA_041484265.1 Vicinamibacteria bacterium | reverse complement strand
GTGCCCATCACCCGCGAATCCGACCCGTAGATCGGGCATGCCTCGAGCATGTCGAGCGCGATACCGGCCGCTTTCTGAGCGGCGATGTCGACGACGACGACGTCGGCGAGCTGCTTTTCCGCAATTCCCCTGGCGACGGTGGCGCCGACGTTTCCCGCACCACCAACCACTGTCACTTTTCGATTCATCTCTTCTCCTTACGCTCGTTGGCTCAAGGCTCAGGACGCAGGGCTCATGCTCGCTCAAGTCTCTAGCCGGCCTGAGCGCTAGACCGTGAGCCGTGAGCCTTACATGTTCTTGATCACGACGTCCGCGAACTGGGACGTCTTCAGCTCGGTCGCGCCGGTCATCAGGCGCGCGAAATCGTAGGTGACCGACTTGGCGGCGATTGCGCCGTCCATCCCCTTCACCACCAGATCGGCGGCCTCATTCCAGCCGAGATGGCGCAACATCATCTCACCTGAGAGCACCACGGACCCGGGATTGACCTTGTCCAGGTCGGCGTACTTCGGAGCGGTCCCGTGGGTAGCCTCGAAGATCGCGTGGCCCGTCACGTAGTTGATGTTGCCGCCGGGGGCAATGCCAATCCCGCCGACCTGCGCCGCCAGCGCGTCAGAGAGATAGTCGCCGTTCAGGTTCAGCGTGGCGATGACATCGAACTCATCAGGCCGCGTGAGCACTTGCTGGAGCGTGATGTCCGCAATGGCATCCTTGATGACGATCCCCGCGCCTGGCTTGCCGGCGGGTATCTTGCACCACGGTCCGCCGTCGATTTCCACGGCACCGTAGAACTCTTTCGCCACCTGATAGCCCCAGTCGCGAAACGCACCCTCGGTGAACTTCATGATGTTGCCTTTATGAACGAGCGTCACGCTCTTGCGACCGGCCTTCACCGCGTAGCCGATGGCGCTGTGTACGAGTCGTTCAGTCCCGAGCCGGCTCACCGCCTTGATACCAACGCCGACTTCGACATCGACCGGCCGCGCGGGTCCGCCAATCGCCTCGAGTTGCGCCTGCCACGTTCGCGAGGCGCTTGCCGTGCCAAACCGCACCTTCCGGAAGTCCTTGGGGAACTCCTTGGCGATAAAGTCCAGGATCTTCTGGGCCTCGGGTGAGCCGGCGGCGTACTCGATTCCGGCGTAGATGTCCTCGGTGTTCTCGCGGAAGATCACCATATCGATCTTCTCGGGGGCCTTGACCGGAGACGGCACGCCTTTATACCAGCGAACCGGACGCAGACAGACATACAGATCGAGGAGTTGCCGAAGGGCCACGTTGAGCGATCGGATGCCGCCGCCCACGGGCGTCGTGAGGGGGCCCTTGATCCCCACGTAGTATTCGCGGAAGGCCTCGATGGTGTCGTCGGGCAGCCAGTTATGGAACTTCTTGAAGCTCTTCTCGCCCGCGTAGACCTCCATCCACGCCATCTTTCGCTTCCCGTTATAGGCTTTGTTCACGGCTGCGTCGAGCACGCGAACGCTCGCGCGCCAGATATCCGGTCCTGTGCCGTCGCCTTCGATGAACGGGATAATGGGATCGTCTGGGACGATGAGTCGGCCACCTTGGCGGGTGATGGCGGTGCCGCTCTTGGGCGGCGTCAATGAAGTAAAGTTCGGCATAAATCCCTTTTAGGTCAGGTCACCGTCAACTACCGAAGTTTTTCCGCAACCTCTGTGGAAAACTCTGTGGAAAAGGCATGTCGTTTACACGGCTGTGCAGCGGCAACCGGAATGTTTTAGCACTTTGCACCACGGCAGGGCGCTCGCAACACGCGGATCGATCGCGACAACCAAAACCGTCGGATTATACTGTAGTCAACGAGAGTCGATCAGCCGTTCACTTTAAACCATCATGAAAATTGTCGTTGCCGATGATCTCCCAGCCTCCGCGCTCGATCTGCTGCGCGCCGAACCCGGCTGGATTATTAACGCCCAATCCGGCCGCACGCCGGCCGTCTTGGCGATCGACCTTGCAGACGCGGATGCGCTGATGGTCCGGAGCGCCACCAAGGTCGACGCCAAACTGATCGAAGCCGCTCCCCGGCTTCGCATCGTGGCCCGTGCCGGCACCGGGGTCGACAACGTCGATGTCACCGCGGCGAGCGCGCGCGGCATTCTGGTGGTCAACTCCCCCGGAGCCAATAGCATCAGCGTCGCCGAACACGCTATGGCCTTGATGCTGGGTCTCGCCCGGTCGGTGCCGGCCGCTGATCAAGCCATGAAGGCAAGTCGCTGGGAGAAGAAGAAATTTCTCGGCACCGAACTCCGCGGCAAGACGCTCGGCGTGATCGGCTTGGGGCGGATTGGCCAGGAAGTGGCCCAGCGCGCCCGAGGCTTCGGCATGCGCATCGTCGCGCACGATCCATATATTTCCGCGGAGGTCGCGGCCTCGCTCGGCGTCGAGGTCCTTTCGCTCGACGCGTTGTGCGCCGCCGCCGACTACATCACGTTACATCTGCCCTCGACTGCCGAGACCAAGCACCTGTTTGGCGACGAGCGCTTTGCACGCTGCAAGCCGGGCATGAGGATCATTAATACGGCGCGCGGCGAGCTCATCGACGGGGCCGCGCTGCGACGGGCCATCGAACAGGGCGTGATCGCCGGCGCGGCTCTCGACGTCTTCGAGCAGGAGCCGCCAAAGGATTGGTCGCTCGCCCAACTGCCGCAAATTATCGCCACGCCTCACATTGCCGCGTCGACTGAAGAGGCTCAGGAACTGGTTGGCACCGAGACGGCTGCCACGGTTCGGGATTTCCTCCGCGACGGGATCGTGCGGAATGCCGTGAACTTTCCATCGGTACATCCCGACGAGATGCAGCGGCTCCAGCCTTGGATTCGGCTTGCAGATCGGTTGGGCGGGCTGGCGGCCCAGCTGGGCACCGCCCGCATCGACGCACTCGGAGTTCGGTACTACGGTGCGCTCGTCGAGAGCCCCGGCGTCGATATGCTGGCGTCGAGCGCCGCCGCCGGCGTCCTGCGGCCGATCCTCTCGGGTGGTGTGTCGATCGTCAACGCGCGGGCCGTCGCCCGCGCGCGTGGCATCGACATCGCCGAGACACGCAGTTCGCGCGCGCGTCACTTCACGAGTCTGCTATCCGTCAAACTCCACACCGACGGCGGGGAGCGCTGGGTCGAGGGCACGGTGTTCGAGCCGAACAGCCTGCGGCTGGTTTCGGTCCGCGGCGTCGAGGTCGAGGCCCCTCTCGGCGGGACGCTCCTCATCGTTGCCAATGACGATCAGCCTGGAGTGATCGGCGAGGTGGGAACGATCCTTGGCAAGCACCGGGTCAACATCGCCAACTTCGCGCTCGGGCGCGGCGCGGACGGCGCGATCGGCGTTGTCAATGTGGACGAGGAAGCCGACAACCCCCAGGCGCTCAACGCGGCAATCGCCGAAATCCGACAGATTCGGGCCGTTCGCGAGGTCTGGGTCGTGCGACTGGGTTCGTAGCCGCTATTTCACGACAATCTGAAGCGCGCCCGGATGGACGCGGGCGGTTAGTCGCGTCCCGCCCCTCACAGCTTCGCCGTCCACGTGAAAGACCATCGGCTGATCGCACTCGATGGTCGCCTGGTCGATGCGCTGGGTCGAGCGACTGGCAATTCGGTCCGCTGTTCCGTTGAATAGACGCGGCAGCTGCCAGATCGTCTGCCAGCGCGACCGCTCCTCCACGATGACGAGGTCGAGCACTCCGTCGTCGACCCGCGCACCAGGGGCAATGCGCGCGCCGTTGCCAAACTGCGCCGAATTCGCAATCGTCACAAGCAGGGCTCGAGGGTTGGTCACTCCGGTTGCCGTTGCGATTACATATCGCGCGGTCTGATAGGTCACAAGGGCCCGTAGCGTGATTTCGGCGTACTTCGCAAAGCCGCGACGCCGGTTGCCGGGCTCGCCGAATCGCGAGGCGACATAAGCGTCGAACCCGATGCCGGCGACGTTGACGAATAATCGTCCGCCGAGCTCTCCGATGTCGATCGCACGCGGTCGAGCCGCCAGCGCGTCGGCGATGGCTTGCTCGGGTCGCCGAGCGACGCCCAGTTCGCGCGCCAGGCCGTTGCCCGACCCGGCGGGGACGATACCGATGGGCACCTGGCTGAACGCGAGCGCGCCGACAATTTCGTTGATCGTGCCATCACCGCCCCACGCCATCACGAGTCTGACGCCGCGCGCCACAGCCGCCTTGGCCAGATCGCGTGCGTGACCGGGCCGCTCCGTCACGAACACGTCAGCCGGTTCGCCGTGGCGGTTAATCGTCGCCGACGCCAGCTCTGCGCGGGCGCGGCCGGCTGCCGGGCCCGCGCGGCCTGAAATTGGATTGATAATGATCGCGACCGACACGACGCGAGGCTAGCACGACCTCGTTGGCGACTGTGTTATGATTCGCCGTGCACGCTCGATCGGTTGATCCTCAGATCGATCCTTCGCTCTCGGTCGTCGCTGTCATCCCCGCCCGATTCGCCTCCACCCGACTCCCCGCGAAGGTCCTCGCAGAGATTGACGGCCATCCGATGATCGAGCACGTTTACCGACGTGCGGCCGCGTGCCCATCGGTTTCTCGGGTGATCGTCGCGACCGATGATCTCCGCGTCGCGACCGTGGTGCGACGGTTCGGCGGCGAGGTCCAGATGACACGTGGCGACCATTCGAGCGGCACGGACCGGCTGGCCGAAGTGGCCACGACGCTCGATTGCGACGTCGTGGTCAACGTCCAAGGCGACGAACCGCTCATCGATCCGGGCTCGATCACCGAGGCCGTGACGCCATTGTTCTCCGACCCCTCGTTGCAGGTCACGACCTTGTACCGCCGCATCTCGGCTGCTTCCGAGCTGACCGATCCGAACGTTGTCAAGATCGTCATCGACCGCGGCGGCTTCGCGCTGTATTTCTCTCGCGCGCCCATTCCCCACGTGCGGAATCCGCGCGGCGGTTGGCCGCCCCTGTTGAAGCACGTCGGCGTCTACGCCTACCGTCGCAGCGCGCTCCTCGTCCTGGCCGCGCTCGATCCCACACCTCTCGAGCGCGCTGAATCGCTCGAACAGTTGCGGGCGCTCGAACACGGCATTCGCATCAAAGCCGTGGAAACGCGGTACGACTCGATCAGTGTGGATACCCCGGACGACCTGGAACAGGTGCGCCGGTTGATTGCGGCCCCCACGACATGACTACGGCAACCATGCCCACTAAATACATTTTCGTCACCGGCGGCGTTGTGTCCTCACTTGGCAAGGGCCTGGCGGCGGCCTCAATCGGCTGCCTCCTCGAAGGCCACGGCTACAAGGTGACGCTGCAGAAATTCGACCCCTATATCAACGTCGATCCGGGCACGATGAGTCCGTACCAACATGGCGAGGTCTACGTCACCGACGATGGCGCCGAGACGGACCTCGATCTCGGCCACTACGAGCGCTTCACCAATACGGTCACGACCAAGAATTCCAACTGGACCACCGGAAAGATCTATCAAAGCGTCATTCAGAAAGAACGGCGCGGCGATTATCTGGGACGGACGGTACAAGTCATCCCGCACATCACCAACGAGATCAAG
>JBGPHH010000264.1:0-5547 GCA_041484265.1 Vicinamibacteria bacterium | reverse complement strand
TACCCAATTACCCAATTCTCAGAATTCTCCGGCCGCAGGACCTGCCCCCTCGTCTAAGATCCAGTAAAGTTGATGCGTTGATGCGCCTGCGTTTCCTCGCCTCCCTTCTGGGGCTGCTCGTCGCGCCCCTGGCCGCCGCCCAGCAGCCGGTTCCTCCAGCCGCCGCCCAGCAGCCGGCAGCGCCACCTCCGGCCCAGCCGCTACCAGCCGTGACGGTTTGCGGCCAACAGGCCCGGCCGGCCGCAGAACCCCCAGCCGGATCAGGTCCGGTGGTTCTCTACATGGCCCCCTGCTTCGAAAGGCAGGGTGGCACGCCCCTTGTGGACGTTCAGACCTACCTTTATTACATCCAGCTCAAGCTGAGCCGTCCTTCCGAGGGCGTATGGATGCCGTACGACGCCGCCGCCGAAGCCACCATCCACGCAGATTTCCAGCGCTTGCTCAGCTTGAACTTCCTCGACGACCTTTCGATTGAGACGAAGGATTACATCTTCCCGAACGGCGCGGTGGGGAAGATTGTCCTCTATAACATGGAGGAGAAACAGCGCATCAAGGTTGTCGAGTACGTCGGGTCGAAAGAGATCCAAACGACAAAGATCGACGAGAAGCTGAAAGAGCTCGACACCGAGATCCGCAGCGATTCGTTCATCGATCAGGGACGAATCCGCAAGGTCGAAGGCATCGTTCGCAACATGATGAAAGAAAAAGGCTTCCAGGATGCGGAGGTCACGCACGAAATCAAGGCGCTGCCAGGCGGCCCGAAACTCGTCAATCTGACGTTCCATCTGAGCGAGGGCCCGACCGTCAAGATCAGGAAGATCACGTTTATCGGCAACCAAGTCGCCACCGACTGGCGGCTGCAGCGGCAGATGAAGGACACCAAAGAGGTCTGGTGGCTCTCGTTCCTGAGTGGCCGCGGCAAGTACCAGGAAACGAAGTTCGACGATGACGCCGAGAAGATCGCGGAGTACTACCGCGACCGCGGGTACATCAGGGCCGTGGTGGGCGTGCCGGAAGTGAAGGTGCTGGGAGATTCCGACGACAAGAAGACGCGGTGGGTCGAGCTGCGCATTCCGATCACCGAAGGCCGGCGCTACCAGGTCGGCAACTACGAGGTCGCGGGCAATACGGTGTTCAAGATGGACGCGATCAAGCCGCTGTTCAAACTGAAGACGGGCGAGTACTACTCGGAAAAGAACGTCCGCAACGGTATCAAGAAGGCTAGCGAATACTACGGCTCCCTCGGGTACTTCGAGTTTGCCGGCTTTCCCGATCTCAAGCCGCGCGACGATCTGTTCATTCAAGCCGAGGTCCCGGACGCGCTGAAAGCGGTAGACACCGGGAAGCCGCTCTCGACCGACGCAGCCCCCATCGTCGATGTCACGATGCGGATGGTGGAGGGCCAGCAGTACTTCGTCAACCGCATCCGGTTCTCCGGCAACACGACGACGCACGACAACGTTGTCCGCCGGGAGATGCGCATCTACGAGGAAGCGGTGTTCAACACCGAGGCGCTCAAGACCAGCATCAGGCGCCTCAATCAGCTCGGATACTTCAAACCCCTCGAGGGCGCCAAGGACGTCCAGGTTGAGAAGGTGCCGGGCGCGACCAACAAGGTTGACGTCACCCTGAAACTCGAAGAGCAGAACCGGAACCAGATCAATTTTGGCGCCGGCGTCTCGGAGTTCGAGGGGTTCTTTGGAACGGTTTCATTCCAGACGTCGAATTTCATGGGCCGTGGCGAAACCCTCGCGGTGACGGCGCAGGCCGGCTCGCGCGCCCAGACCTACTCGCTGTCGTTCACCGAGCCGTTCCTATTCGACCGGAACATCACCGGTGGCCTTTCGGTGTACCGGAGCGACGTGCGCTATGTCAGTCAGTTCACGCAGCAGACCGTTGGCGGCTCGGTCAGTCTCGGGTTCCCGCTGAGCGGGTTCACCCGGATGTTCATCAACTACAGCTACCAGAAGGTCAGGATCACCGACATCAACCCGTCGTACTGCAATCCCGACCTCCTGCGGAGCAACCCCTTCCTCCGCGATTCGCTGCAGCTGACGGGCAGCACCTGCTCGGGCATTCAGGGGGGCACGACGCTCGTCCAAAGTACGGGCTCTCGCGTCATCAGCAAGGTCACGCCGAGCGTCGTGTACAACACCGTCGATCAGCCGATCTTCCCGAGCCAAGGCCAGCGCTACACGGCGTCGATCGACCTGGCCGGCATCGGCGGCAACACGAACTTCTACAAGCCGACGCTCGAAGGGATCTGGTACTGGCACCAGAACAATCGGATGTCGTTTGGTATGCGCGCGCAATTTGCCTACCTCCATACATTCACCGGAGGCGAAGACTCAACAAGAGCGCTGCCCATTTTCGAAAAAATGTACCTGGGTGGCGAGTACACGGTCCGCGGCTTTGACATTCGCACGATTGGTCCGCAGGATCCGTCGACCGGACTCGTGCTCGGCGGCAACAAGCTGCTGCTGTTCAATTTCGAGCAGAACTTCAATATCGCCGGACCGCTGCGCATCATCCTCTTCTACGATGCGGGCCAGGTGAAGGACGTCGGACAGAGCTTCAGCTGGAAAGAGGATGTGACGACGCAACGCCTGTTGTTCGCAGACAATCAAAGCGCAACGCTCGCCACGACCGGATCGCCCCTCGCAAGCGGGCTCGAGCTGGTGACGACAAACGTGTGGGCGTTCAAAGCCTCCACAGGCGTCGAGGCCCGGTTCATGATGCCGGTCCTCAATGTTCCGTTCCGTTTGATCTTCGCCTACAATCCGCTGCGTGGCGGCGTGCTGGACAACACGCTCCAGCCACAGAGCGCGTATCAGTTCCGCTTCGCGGTCGGCACGACGTTCTAACTACGGGTGAGTCACAGCAATCTGATACGTCTGACCGCTGGCCGTGCCGTTCGCGTCATAGATCCGGACGCAGTAGCTGCCCGAGGAGGGGGCGAAGGCATTCACCCTGCCCGGTTGTTCAGGGTCAGGGTCATTGGGGTCGTACTGGATGGCGTTTTCCTTCCCCGAGCCATACGCACAGTAGGAGCCGTCGTACGTGCCAAGCCAGAGCCCGACGGAATCGTTGGGGGTGAGTGTGATGAGCCTCGCCACGATGGGGCCGCTGACCGTCGTGCCGAAGGAGAAGGTCGCGGCGCCGTTCTTGGTCAGTGTGCCCGTGCCGGAATCGGGGAACGTAGAGATGGGGCTATTGTCCGCCGGCTGCGTCATGACCGTCGACGTCGTAGAGACGGCGCCGCTGTCGCTGCAGGCGGCCGCCGTGACGACAAGAGCGACAAGCAGGAGTTGTCGGTACATCGATTTTCTATGTCTATGGATGAGTCACGTCGATTTGGTACGTCTCGCTGTTTGCGGTGAGGGTGCCCATCGCATCGTAGATCTGCACGCACCAAGTGCCCATGTCGTTGGCGAAAAGTTGCACGCCGGTGCCTTGCACGGCTTTGTCATTGGCCGTGCCGTAGAGGCAACTGGTACCGACCTGCACGCCGATCCGCAGCCCGACCGGCAGGGTGGTGTTACCGGACGTCACGGGCGCCAACAAGATGAGCGTCGCAAACATCGGGCCGCTGGCCGACGAGGGGAAAGGGAACGTGGCGATGCCGTTCACGGTCAGCGTGCCCGTAAACGTGTCGGTAATTCCTCCGCTGGTCGGAGCGGTGACGGACGTGAGCGACGTGGTGCTGCTGTCGCCGCAGGCGCTCGCCGTGACGATGAGGGCGACGAGCAGGAGGCGGCAACGCACGGACCGGCGCATGGCTTCCCAATGGTACACCGGTGTGGACTTTGGGGTAAAATCTGGAACTTCAGCCTGTTAACGAAAGGACTGTCTGGAATGAGTAGAGTTGTCGCAGCCACCTGGCTTGTCTTCGTGCTGGCCGCGTCCTCCGTGTTTGCCCAGGCGGCGTCCCAGCCGCCGGCGGGCCAAGCGCCAGCCACGCCGCGTCCGGCCGCCGCGCCACCCGTGCAGACCCCGGCCGCACCGCCCGCTCCAGCGCCCGTCTTTCCGCCCGGCGCGCGGATCGGGGTCGTGAGCCTGCAGCAGATCGCCTCGCTTTCCGCCGACGGAAAGGCCGCGACGGCGAGAATTCAGGCGACCATTCAGAAGAAACAGACGGAGGGCGCGCAAAAGGCCAAGCAGCTGGCAGACAATCAAACCAAGCTGCAGCAGAGCGGCGCGCTGATGAGTGAGGCGGCCCGTACAGCGCTCGAGAAGGAAATCGATCGCCAGACGCGCGAGGGCGAGCGCTTCCAACAGGACGCCCAGGCCGAAATCAACGAGTTCAACACCGAGCTACAGAACGAATTCAACAAGAAGCTGTTTCCCATCCTGCAGCAGATCGCGCAAGAGAAGGGGCTCCACCTCCTGTTGAGCGCCCAGGACGCGGGCGCCGTCTGGTGGGAGCCTGGAATCGACGTGACGCTCGAAGCCGTCAAGCGGCTGGACGCCCTGGCGCCCAAGCCGGTTGTGGCTGCACCCGCGGCGACACCGACCGCGGCTCCGCCGGCCACGGCTCCATCGCCGGCGGCTCCGCCGGCCACAGCTCCATCGCCGGCGACGCCGCCGGCCACGCCCAGGCAGTAGCGTCGGTGAATTGCTGATTGCGGATTGTTGATTGCTGATTCCTGACCGCTGATTGCCGATTGTTCTTGGCAATGGGCAGTCCGCAATCAACAATCAGCAATCAGAAATCAGCAATTCTTCCCGTGATCAATATCCCCGTCCTCCTCGACCGGCTGTGCTACCGCTTTCCGTCGCTCCTCGTGGATGCGATCACCGAGCACGAGGCTGGACGGCGTCTGGTGGCCGTCAAGAATCTGACCGTCAACGAGGAGTTCTTTCAAGGGCATTTCCCCGGCACGCCCCTGATGCCGGCGGTGTTGATGATCGAGTCGTTGTCCCAGGTGGCGGCGATGCTGCTACTCCACCGCGAGGGCGCACCGCCCGATGCGCGCGTCTACCTCCGCGGCGTGAACGACGCAAAATTCCGCCGCCAAGTGGTGCCCGGCGATCGCCTCCGCCTCGAGATCGCGATCGGCCGCCGTCGCACGCGGCTGGTGCGAGCGCAGGCCGCCGCGTACGTCGGCGATCAGATGGTCGCCGAAGCCGAGCTGCTGCTGGGCCTGGTGCCGGATCGCACAACGATCGACCGAACGGCCATCGTCCATCCGCACGCGCGTATTGGCGCCGGGACGACGGTCGGTCCATACGCGACCATCGGACCGCACGTCGTGCTGGGCGCCAACTGCAGGGTCGGCGCCTCGGCGGTGGTCGACGGGTGGACGGAGATCGGCGACGGGACCGAGATTTACCCGTTTGCGTCGATCGGGCTCATCCCGCAGGACCTGAAGTTCCAGGGTGAGGTGACCAGGCTGGTCATCGGGCGGCAGAACATCTTCCGGGAATTCGTCACGATCCACCGTGGGACGCGTGGTGGCGGCGGCGCCACGCGCATCGGCGATAACAATGTGTTCATGGCCTATGCGCACATTGCTCACGATTGCCAGGTGGAGCACGACACTATTT
>JBGPHH010000263.1:0-5548 GCA_041484265.1 Vicinamibacteria bacterium | reverse complement strand
GTGCTTCTCGATCCGCTTGCCGACGCGGCCGATCTCGACCGCTTCTTGATCCGAAATGCTCGGCGCATGGGCACGGTCGGGCGGCACGTCCTTCTCCGCACGCCCCGCCCCGCTGTCGTCGATCGTCACCATCACCGTCTTTTCGACGATGCGCTTTTGCTTGATGGCGAGGGTGGCTTTGTCGAGGGCGAAGAAATCGTTCATTGACTTGCCCGACACGACCGACTCGCCGAGGCCCCAGTTGGACTCGATGACCATCTCGGTCAGGTTCTTGGTGATCGGATTGGCGCTGAAGAACACGCCGGCGCTGTAGGAGTCGACCATCAGCTGCACGACCGGCGCGATGACGCCGTTCTCGTGCGCGAGCTTCTGCCGAAAGCGGGCGAAGGCCGCCCGGGCGGTCCAGAGCGACGCCCAGCACTCACGGACCTTTTCAAGCACCTGGTCTGCGCCCACCACGTAGTGGTAGGTGTCCATCATGCCCGGGAAGGACGAGACGGGAGAGTGCTTGACGGCCACCGACGAGCGCACCGCGACGTACCTCTGCGCCTTGGTCACCAGGTGCGTGTAGCGCGTACGGATCTCCTGCTCGAGATCACCCGGAATCGTCGCCGCCGTGATGAGCGCCCGGATTTGTCCGGTCCGCTCTTCCACGCCCAGGTAGTCCTCGAAGTTGAGGCTGGCGGCAATGTCGGCGATCTTCCGTGTGAGCTCGTTCGCTTCGATGACCTTGGTCAGCGCATCGCCGGTGACGCAGAAGCCGCCCGGCACGCGGATGCCGGCGCGGATCAGCTCGCCGAGGCCGGCGGCCTTCCCGCCGCAGCGCTCGGTGTCGCTCAGTTTGATTTCTTCGAACGAGAGGACAAGTTTGCTCATGATTTTTCCAAAGACATGCAGATCAGCAAATGGCGATTATCTCTGCCGCGGGGGGCTTGTCAAGGCCGACTGTTCGTAGCCGCGACACCGAAGAACCGGCAGGGGCGGATACTTCACAAACTCGGGATCGGTGGCCGCACGCTCGCACAAGTAGAACACCGATTCACGGGCCGAGCGAATGCGTCGCGCGTGGAGGCAGTCTGCACACAGCCCGGCAACCTCGCGCTCACCTGGTTCAACTCGTGACACCGCGTTTGGCCATCTCGCCTTCGATGTCGAGCGCCGTCCGCCTGCCGGAGACGCCGCCGGGCACCGTCCAGAAAACCTCGAATTCCAGCCCGTCGGGATCTTTGGCGTACAGAGACAGGCTGGCGCCGTGATTCGACGAGCCGACGAGCGCACCCACGGCGATCAGCCGCTCTTGCGCGCGCTTCAGATCGCCAAGGTCCGCCACCTCCCACGCCGAGTGATAGATGCGCGCGACTCGCTGGTCGGGCGGACCGGCGCCCGGCTGTTCGAACAGGCCGATGTCATGATCGTCGGGGTTGCCGGGGATCTTCAGGAACGCGGCGCCGGGCCGCTGCCGGCTGACTTCAAGGCCCAGCACGTCGCAGTAGAAGCGAACGCTCCGATCAACGTTCGCCACCCACAGCACGATGTGCTGCATCCGCGTGAGCTTGATCCCCGCCATGCCGTGATTATAGTGCGCCCGCCCGGTCCGAGAAGCCCTGGCGCGCGCTCGCCGAAATCGCCACGAGCGCCGGATGCGTGATGCGCCGCTCGGCCGTGATCGCATAGAACCGCGCGCGCACGGCGCTCAGCTCGCCGATCCGCAAGACCTTGTACTGACGCGTGACGTCAGGCGCAATCAGCGTGGGCACCGGAAAGAGCGCCAGACCTGCCTCTCCGACGACTTTGAGGAGCGTGCTGTCGTCGAACTCGCCGAGAATGTTAGGCCGGATCTCCTCGGCGCGGAACCACTCCTCGAGCGAGCGCCGCAACGCCGAGGTGTCCGACGGCATCAGCAGCGGCGCGCGGTCGAGCGACCGCGGAAAATTCTTGCGGTATTTCTTGGCGAGCGCCTCGGTGCCAAAGATGGTGACGCCGCATTCCGCGAGCAGGTGGCTGAACGCCCGGATCTTGACCGTCGGCGCAAGCGGCGTGTCGGTCACCACCACATCGAGACCGTGCACGGCCAGGTCGGCCAGCAGCCGCTCGGGCTGGCCCTCGCGGCAGACCAGCCGGACGGGCTCCGGCAAGTCCAGCGCCGGCTGAAGCAGACGGTAGACGATCAGCTTAGGGACGAAGTTGGCGATCCCCACCATCAGGCGCAGCGACCGGCTGGCCGGCCGGCCCTTCAGCGTGTCCTGCAGCTCGCGGCCGAGCGAAAAAATTTCGTCCGCGTACCGAAACACGGTCTGCCCCGTCTCGGTGAGGACCAGGCGGCGGCCGGAACGCACGAACAGCTTCTCGCCGAGTGCGTCTTCGAGTGTCTTGAGCTGGCCGCTGATGGTCGGCTGCGCCAGACCGAGCGACTTACTGGCGCGCGCGACCGTGCCCTCCCGGGCGACCGTCCAGAAGTACAGCAGGTGGTGGTAGTTAAGCCATTCCATACATCGTATTTTACGATGGATGCATTCCAAACATTCTATTTGTGGATGCTCTAGGGAATGCGGTATTTTTCGTCCGTCGATGGCGCACTGACGATGGCGTCAGGGGCCCGGCAGTCAACCTCAGCACAACCACTCACAGGAAGAGGGACCAATGGCACAGCAGAGAACCGTGGACGTTCACAATCACCTCTACCCCAAGGAATATCTGGATTTCTTGGCCGGCCGTAAGGGCAAGCAGCACCGCGCCGAGCAGACCGGGCCCAACAGCTACCTGCTGTGGGACGAGGACGTCATCATCGCGCACATCGACCGCGCCGGCCATTACGACCCGGTCGCGCGAATGGCCGACCTCGACAAGGCCGGTCTCGACACACAGGTGATCAGCAAGACGATTCCCGATCCCTCGGTCCTGCCGAAAGACGAAGGCATCATGTGGGCGAAGAAGGTCAACGACCACTACGCCGAGGTCTGCGCGAAGTATCCGCACCGCCTCTACTGGATGGCGTGCCTCCCGTATCAGGATCCCGAAGCGGCGTGCAAAGAGCTCGAGCGCTGCATCAAGCTCGGGGCCAAGGGCATCCAGATGTTCTCGAACTGCAACGGCGAGGTGATGTGGCACCCGAAGTTCGATGGCATCTACAAGCTGGCCAGCGACAATAAGCTGCCTATCTTGATGCACCCGACGACGCCCCTCACGAAAGACGCGATGAAGAAGAGCAAGATCCCGTATCAGCTCTACGGCTATACGGTGGATACGAGCCTCGCGACCGTCGCGCTCATCTTCAACGGCGTGTTCCAGAAGCACAAGAACCTCCACGTCGTGCACGCGCACCTCGGCGGCGTCGTGCCGTATCTCGTGCGTCGGCTCCGCGACTCGTGGAAGGGCTACTCGAAGGAGTGGGGTCTCTCGCTCGACGAGCTGCCGTCGGAGACGTACGCCAAGCGCGTCCACCCGGACACGACCTCGTTCTATCTGCCCGCCATGAAGTGCTGTTTGGAATGGGTCGGGGCGAATCAGATGGTCATCGGCACCGACTACGCGCACCGCGTGGGCGATCCGGAAGGCGCCATCAGAGCCGTTTTGGACCTCCAGAAGCAGGCCAATCTCTCGACGGACCAGGTCAACCGCATCCTCGGCAAGAACGCCGAAGAGCTGTTCAACCTGCCGCCGATGCCCGAGGGTAAAGGCGCGCCGATCAGAGCGACCGCGTCGGTCTAACCAACTAGGGACTAGGGACTCGGGACTGGGGCTAGGGGTTAGGGGCGAGGCTGGGGAGTGTTCTCCGGCCGCTAGTCCCTAGCCTCTCGCCCCTATTTTGGGTGCATCCGCGGCGTGCGATACTCACGACTTCCGTGAGAGGTTGAGGCCGATGGAGTCACCCGATCCCTTCAAGTCGCTGAAACTTCGGTTGGACGGATACCTCAAGCCTGGCGAAGCTCTCTATCGAAACGTGCTGCTCGATCAGGTCGTTGAATCGCTGCCCAAAGATCCCCAGGTCAAGGTGCAGATCTACAACGCCGAGATCGCACCGGGCGGCTATACCGGCTGGCACTGCCATAACGGCGCGACATTTTTCATTGCGCTTCAGGGGATCTTCGAGGCCGAATTCCAGGAAGGCGTGCTGGTCAAAGCGAAGGCGGGCGACGTGTACTCCGAGCCGGTCTCGAAATTTCACCGCGGCCACAATCCGCATTCCGAGCTTCCTTATCTCTGCATCGGCGTCGCCATCACCGCGCCCGATCGGGAGCACGTGACCAACGTCAGCGCAAAGCCCTGGTAACAGTCTCGCTCAGGGGACGGCTGACAAGACTGGCGGTGCATACTGCAGCGTGTAGTTGAGCACCCACACAAGGAACAGCACGAGCGGCACGTGCACGATGAACTGCAGGACCGAGTAGCCGATGATGTCGCGCGCCTTGAGGCCTAAAATGCCCAGCAGCGGCAGCATCCAGAATGGATGCACGAGGTTGGCGAGCGCCTCAGTGGCGTTGTACGTCTGAACGACCCAACCCAGGTGCACTTTCAGGGTGTTGGCGGCGCCCAGCACATACGGGGCTTCGATGATCCACTTCCCTCCCGCCGAAGGCACGAACAACCCGAGAAACGCCGAGTAGGCGCCGATCATGACGGGAAACGAGTGAGGGGTCGACACCGCGACGAACATCTCCGCCATGCGTTTGGCCAGCCCGGATTCAGTCATCATGCGGACGGCGCCGGCATACAGCGGATATTGAATGAGCACGCCCGCCACTGACGGCGCCGCCAAGGCGATCGCGCGGACGAATGCACGCGGCCGCCAGTGAAGGAGCAGGCCGGCCACCAGAAACGCGAACACGTAGTGGTTCAGCTCCAACAGCACGCCGGGCCCGCTGTCGATCACTTCCCGAACGAGGTAGCTCACGCCGAACGCGGTCACCACGATCGTGAGGAGAGGACTGTATTCAAGCCATTCACCCGGTGTCTGCGGTCGGGCCGCGGCGGCCATCACCGCGGGTTCGTCCAGTTCCATCGCGTCGATGCCGCGCGCCGCTGAGGGATCGGGCGCGGACGAGTACGCGACGACCGTCGACACGACGACCAGGATCACGGCCGTGAACATGCTCTGCCACAGTCCGAGGGTCTGCGAAAGCGGAATGACGCCGCTGATGGCGGCAATCGAACGCGGCAGCGACGCCGGGGCGGCCATGATGAGCGCGGCAGACGACGAGAGGCCGAGCGCCCAGACGCTGCCGACGCCGAGGTACGCGGCCGCGCCGAGCGCACGATAGTCGGCGGTGCGCAGACGGCGGGCGACGGCGCGCGCAAGCAGAGCGCTGAAGACGAGGCTGAGGCTCCAGGAGATGAGCGACGAGGCCATGGAGAAGACCGCGACAAACGCGGTGGCGTTCCGGCCGTTGGTTGGAATACCCGCCAGGCGGTTGATCAGCTTATGCACGGGCGGCGCGGTGGCCACCGCGTAAACGGTAAAGAATATAATAGCGACCAGCAAGGGGAACGACGGGAGGTCCCAGAAGCCGCTGCCCAACACGCGGGCTGTGTCGGCAAACCACCCCCTCAT
>JBGPHH010000262.1:0-5582 GCA_041484265.1 Vicinamibacteria bacterium | reverse complement strand
TGCCGGTCATCTACGTCTGCGAGAACAACCTTTATAACGAGTACACACATTGTTCCGAGACGACGGCCGGAGAGATGATCGCGCGGCCGGCGGCGTTCGGGATGCACGCGGAGACGATTGACGGGCAGGACGTCGAAGCGGTCTATCGGGCGGCGGCCGAGGCGGTCGAACGCGGCCGATCGGGGCGCGGACCGACGTTCCTCCTCTGTAATACGTACCGGTATCACGGCCACCACGTGGGCGACATCAGCCGCGCGTACTACCGGCCCAAGCAGGAAGAACAGCAGTGGGTGACGGAGCGCGATCCCATTACGTTGCTGGCAAACAAGCTGCTCGAACGGCAGCTCGCCGATCACGGCACGCTCGACGAGATCCGATCCAAGCTCGCCGCCACGATGGATGCGGCCGTGGCCGCGGCGATCGCCGCGCCGTATCCCAGTCCCGCCGAAGTCACCGACGACGTGTACGCCTGAAGCGGCCACCCGCCGCTGCGCGCGGCCAGACGCGCGTCGGTTGATCCAGATCAGTGCGCCTGAAGGAAACGGACGATCAGCTCGGTCGCGTTATCGGGATAGACGTGCCCGCCGTCGTGAAGCACTGTCACGACAGGCGCGTGTTTCGAGGATGCGTACTCCAGACAGGCGGGGCCGCACGGCTTCCCCCTGCCCGTGGCGCCGTTGACGCGGCGTGCCAGTTCGATCGACTCGACCTGTAGACGAAACTCGTTCTGGTGATCCTCGCGACCGCCGATGTGCATCATCGGCTTGGGCTCCGTCAGCGTCAGCGACGGCGCCAGCATCCCGGCGACCGGCGCAACCGCGGCGAGCGTCTTCGACCGGGCTGCCCACAGCAGATACACGAACTTGGCGCCGTTCGAGAATCCGGTGGCGTAGATCCGGTTGTCGTCTATCTGAAAGCGCTGACGAAGATCTGCGAGCGCCACGTCGAAAAACCTCAGATCGCGGTTGGCGGCGCCGGCGTCGTTCGTCTGAAACGCACCGCCCTGGCCGGGGCCCCGGCTGAGACCGGCCATGTAGACGATCATCGCCTGCGGCCATGCGTGGTGGAGATCGATCGACGCGAAGTTCTCCGCGGTGTCGCCGGCGCCGTGAAAGGCGAACACGAGCGGCGCCCTGGGTCCCGCCGGCTGTGTCGGAGGAATCACGATCGCCCGACGCTCCACGCCGTCCACCGTCCATCTGGCAAACTCCGGCGGCTGCGCGAACGCGTCCCGGGCTGTGAGCGTGAGCGCCAGGATGCTCACGAGCGCACACGTCGCAATGTGGTTCTTCATCTCAGAACGTGAATTATAGCCGCCCCTGCCGAAGCGAGTGAGGACGTGTACGCCTGTGGCCCCGAGTGCTCGTTTCGGATGCACAATCTAGGTCGTGAAACGGGTGCTACTGGCGGTGATCGTGGCGATCGGCGGGCTCGCGCCGGCCCTCGCGGCCCAGGACGCCCAGTCGCCGGGCGCCATCAGCGGCGCGATCGTCGACGATACGGGAACCCCCATCTCCGGTGCCACGGTCATCTTGTCGAACGACGCGTTGTCTCAAGGCAGGGAGGCGGTGTCGGGCGAGGACGGCCGGTTCTCGTTCGCACAGGTGCCGGCCGGACGTTTCAGCCTCAGGTTGTCGGCCCCGGGTTTTGCCGGCCAGACCGTTTCTGGCGTCCTGGCGGGCGGCGAGGCGTCGAATCTCCAGTCCATCCGGCTGACGCTCGCCGGCGGCGGCGTGGCGGTCGACGTCAGGCCGACGAGATTCGAGCTCGCGGACCGACAGATCACCGAACAGGAACAGCAGCGCATCTTCGGCGTCGTGCCGAATTTTTTCGTGTCGTACAACCCCGACGCGGTTCCGCTCGCCACGAGTCAGAAGTTCGAGCTCTCCTGGAAGTCGCGCCTGGATCCGTTTCAGTTTGCGAGCGTCGCGTTCATCGCGGGCGTCCAGCACGTGCTGAACGATTTCAGCGGGTTCGGCGACGGACCCGAGGGATACGCCAAACGGTACGGCGCCGCCTACGCGAATACCTGGACGAGAAGCCTGATGACGCAGGTGCTGCTGCCATCACTGTTCAGGCAGGATCCGCGCTACTTCTACAAAGGCACCGGCAGCAAGACATCACGAGTCGCGTACGCCCTCTCGCGCGCCGTCGTCAGGAAGGGAGACAACGGACACTGGCAGCCGAGCTACTCCGGCATCCTCGGCAGTCTTGCAGCAGGCGGGCTATCGAATCTCTACTATCCGGCCGAAGATCGCCGCGGTCTCCGCTTGACGTTCGAGAATGCGGCCATTAGCGTCGGAGGCGCCGCGGCCGCAGACGTCTTTCAGGAATTTCTGCTCAAAAAGGTCACATCTCGCCGGAGCGTGAAATGATCACAGCTGATAACACATCGACAGGCCAGCCGGGTATTGGCTCGAAAGCGCTCCTTCTGCTGGCGGGCCTCGCCGCGATCGCATTCGTCCTGGTCGCCGCGCTGCCGTACCGCGCGATGCTCGGCCAAGAAGAGGCTGCCCGGCAGACGTTGCAGGGTTTTCAGTTCACGTACTGGCCGCGCCGCGGGTGGCTGCTCCTTCATATCGCGGGGGGCCTCGTCGCGCTCGTGTCGGGGCCGGTGCAGCTCTGGCTCGGGCTGCATGACGTGAAGATGCACGTGCACCGAAGGCTCGGCATCATCTATATAGCCGGCATGGCGATCGGATCGATTGGCGCCATCGGCCTCGCCCTCAAGACCGACGGCGGTCTCATCTTCGGATCCGGGCTGTTCTTTCTCGCGGTGGCGTGGATCACAACAACGAGCCTCGCGTATGCGGCGATCAGGAAGGGCCTCATCGATCAGCACCGCGAGTGGACGATCCGAAGCTACGTCGTCACGTTTGCCTTTGTCACGTTCCGCGCCGGACAGGTGGCGATGACGGGATCGGGTATCTCTCTGGGGGCGGCGATTGGCACCATGGCCTGGGCGTGCTGGGCGGTGCCGCTTCTCGTCACCGAAACCGTCCTCCAGGCCCGAAAAATCGCCGCGCGCTGAGCGAGGCGGGCCCACGGTACCTGCTCATCGGCGGCTTTGCGATCGCCGCGCCCTATCCCAGTCCCGCCGAAGTCACCGACGACGTGTACGCCTGAACCGGCTCCGCCCCTCTCCTGCGCGTTGACTGAAGAGGGCCTCGGACGCGAACATTGGGTCTGTGTCCATCCGTCCACGGCTCCTCCTCGCATCCGGCCTCTTCCTGTCCTGGGTGGTGGCCCTTGCATCGGTGCCGGCGATGGCCCAGCGGGGCGGGATGTTTCATGGATCGGCCGACGACCCGGCCATCAACTATCGAACCGACGCCGCCGACAACGTCGTCGCGGCCTTCAACGAGAAGCTGCGGGACGGCTCGGCGACGCTGACATTCGAAGGCAGGAGCGGCTATCTCAGATCGGCGCTGGCCGGCCTCTCGCTGCCGGTGGACTCACAAGTCCTGGTCTTCTCGCCGACCAGCTTTCAAGCCAAACGCATCAGCGCGACCAATCCGCGTGCGCTCTTCTTCACGGATCGCCTGGCGCTCGGATGGGTCAGAGACGGCGATGTGATCGAGGTCGCCGCCCACGACCCGAAGCAGGGCGTCGTCTTCTACACCCTCGAGCAGAAGCCGGCAGCCGCACCGCGGTTCGAGCGCGTGCTGACGTGTCTCGGCTGCCACATGGTCGGCGACACGCTCGGCGTGCCGGGCCTGCTGATGTTCAGCACGGCCTCGGCGACCGACACGCTCGGGTTCACGGTCGCTCGCGCGACCGATCATCGGAGCGCGCTTGACGAACGATGGGGCGGCTGGTACGTCACAGGCACGAGCGGCGCCAATCAGCACATGGGCAACGGCGCCACGACGCTCGCGGGCAAACCGACGCGCAACGTCGCGTCGGTCGAAGGGCTGTTCGATGCCGACGGCTACCGATCGCTCTCGAGCGACATCGCGGCGCTCATGGTGCTGTCGCACCAGGTGCACATGACGAATCTCCTGACACGCGCCGGGTGGGAGGCGCGCGCCGCGGATCCGGCGCTCCATCCGCAGTTTGTCGCCGCGCCCGGACAGAACGAGGCAGTCATTGCGATGATGCGCGGCATTGCCAGCGAAGTCGTCGACTACCTCCTGCTGGTGGATGAAGCGCCGCTCGCGGACGCGGTCAAGGGATCGACTGGGTTTGCCGAGCGCTTCTCATCGGAGGGCCCGCGCGACGGCGAGGGGCGGTCGCTGCACGAGCTCGATCTCACCCGCCGCCTACTCAAATATCCGTGCAGCTACCTGATTTATTCTCCAGCATTCGACGCGCTGCCGACCGTGGCCAAGGATTCCATCTACCAGCGAATGTGGCAGGTGCTGTCAGGCGAGGAACAAGGCGAGCGCTATCAGAAGGCGCTCTCGTTCGAAGACCGGCAGGCTGATACTCAGATTCTGATCGACACCAAGCCAGACCTGCCAAAGTACTTTCAAGGAAACATCCGCTAGTCGTACGTCGGCAGCGGCTACTTCTACTCTGGCGCGACGGGGCAGTGGGACAGCTCCGGCCGCATCAACGAAAACGACGAGTTCTGCACGCCCGTGCCCGTGGACGTCACCGTGTAAGGCCCGCCGCGGCCCGAGCGGATGAATGTGCTGGCCTCGTCGGTCGGCAGCATCGAGACGCTGCGGCAGAAATTGACGTACGTTCCGGACGGCACCAGAAATTGTTCGACGTTCGACAGGTAAAACGCCGACACCGTCCCGTTGATGCTCTTCAGATAGGCCGCCACCGCGCGGATGGCCTTCGTCCCGCCGAAATCGCCGACGACTGGAATGACCTTGTTCCGATCTTCGAGATCCTTCAGGAACTGGAAGTTTTCTTCGCTCGCGAGGAAGCTGCGATTGCCACCGCGGCCGTCGTCCGAAAGCATCAGGCTCTCGTACGTGACGAACTGGTTACCGAAACGCGCGCCGGCGGATGTCGCGCCGACGATGGCAGGCGGGACGGCGCTCGAGAGGCTCGAGTTGTAGCTGATCTCTGGGCCGAAGCGCGCGTAGTTGCTGAGTGCCCACCTGATACCCTCGTGGTCGCCCGGCGAGAGCGGAAAGTGGTGGACGTTCGTCAGCCGCTCTTCGATGGCCTGGAGATTCGCATCGTAGATGGCGGGCGTGGACTCAGTCCTGTCCACGGCCGAGAAGATTTCGGCGATGGATGATTGCGCGGTCAGGCCATCCGGGCGCTTCCGCGAGAACAGGCGCGAGACAAAGTCCGCGCGGTCCTTCGACAGCTCGAAGATCGCCTTGTAGAGCATGTGGACGTCCAGATTGCCGTGGCGGATGTCCACGATGAAGGCCATTGTCGGGCGGAGCGCGGTCATGTATGTGAAGTTCTGTTCCGGACCGACGCCGATGTAGACGCGCCCTGGCCTTGCCGTCTCGACCAGTTGCGGGAGGATCCACTGATAGGTCGTCTCGTTGGAAAGTAGATTGTCCGATCGGAACATGCCGTCTTCCTCCGACGAGTCCTGGGAGAGCTTCCAGAACTGGTCGTCGGTGAGGCGCTCGGGCACTTGCGCGAACGCCCGAAGAGGCGCCGTG
>JBGPHH010000261.1:0-5652 GCA_041484265.1 Vicinamibacteria bacterium | reverse complement strand
TCGTCGTGGTACTTCCTGCGGTTTTGCGATCCGAAAAACACCGAGTTGCCGTTCGATCCCGACGCGGCCACCTATTGGATGCCGGTCGATTTCTATAGCGGCGGCGTCGAGCATGCGATTTTGCACCTCTTGTACTCGCGTTTCTTCACGCGCGTGCTGCGCGACGTCCGCCTGCTCGATTTCAGCGAGCCGTTCAAGCGCCTCCTCACGCAGGGCATGGTGCTCAAGAACGGCGCCGTCATGTCGAAATCGAAGGGCAACGTCGTCGATCCGGACGACATGCTGGCGAAGTACGGGGCTGATTCGCTGCGGCTGTACGTGATGTTCGTCGCGCCGCCGGAAAAGGAAGTCGAATGGAGCGACTCCGGACTCGAAGGCAGCTTCAGATTCCTTATCCGTCTCTGGCGGATCGTGGATCATTGGACTGGAGTAGTCAGCAGTCGGCAGTCGGCAGTCGGCAGTCAGCAGTCCGAGTGGAACGATGCCGAGCGGGCGCTGAGGCGGAAGACGCACGACACGATTCGCCGTATCACGGTGGATATCGAAGAGCGGATGCATCTCAACACCGCTGTGTCGTCGCTGATGGAGCTGGTCAACGAGCTGTACACCTTCAGCGAGCACACGCCGCACGGTGTGCCTGCCCGTGGGGAGGCGCCGCCTGGGCCGGTCGAGCGGCCCCAAACGATCGCGGCTGCCCGCGAGGCGGTCGAGGCGCTGGTCGTGATGCTGTCGCCGTTTGCCCCGCACATGGCTGAAGAGCTGTGGCAGATGCTCGGCCATGCGGACGGACTGGCCAAGGCCACGTGGCCGTCGTTCGATGCGGCGGTCGCCAAGGCAGACGAGGTGGTGGTGCCAGTCCAGATCAATGGCAAGGTCCGCACGCGCCTGACGGTCAGGGCCGGCATCTCCGACGACGAGCTGCGCGACCTTGTGTTGGCTGACGCGACCGTCAAGACATACACAGACGGGAAGACCATTCGCAAGGTGGTGGTTGCGAAGGGACCGTTGGTGTCGGTGGTAGTGGGATGACAGAGGCCAAAGGCTGGAGGCTAAGGGCTAGGGCTGGCCGTCCTTGGCTTTGTGTCCTTGGTGTCCTTTGTGCCGGCAGCGCAGCACTGAGCAGCACAGCTTGCGGTTACGGCTTGGCCGGTCGCAGTTCCTTCCTGCCGGCCAGTGTCCGCACGATTGGCATCCCGACGTTCACGAATCACTCGTCCATCTTCAACCTCGAGTCGCTGCTGACCGAGAAGGTGCGCGGAGAGTTCATCGGGCGAGGACGGTTTCAGATCCTGCCGCAGGCGGCCGGCGTCGACGCTGTGCTCGTGGGCGATGTGTCGTCGGTCTCGATCACGCCAGCCAGCTTCAACGCCCAGCAACTGGCGTCGCGCTACACCATCACGATGTCGGCAAACATTCAGCTCCGCGACCTGCGCGACAACAAGGTGCTCTGGGAGAACCCCAGCCTCGTATTCCGCGAGGACTACGACGCGACGAGCGGCAAGAACGCCGTCGATCCGGCGGCATTTTTCGGCCAGGAAGCCAATGCCCTCGACCGCGTCGGCACCGACTTCGCCCGCGCCATCGTCTCGGCGATTCTCGAGGCCTTCTAACTCCAACGACAGCTCATCACGAAGCCGATGCCTGTAGCAACTCCCGCCGCTGTTAGAAAGCAGCTCAAGTCCGGTAACGCGGACCCGATCTATCTCCTCCTGGGTGAAGACGACGTGGAGAAGTCGGCGCTGGCGGCCGAGTTTGCGGATCTTGTTGACGAAGGGCTGCGGGCCTTCAACGTCGAGCGGATTCAAGGCGGCGAGATGACGACGGGCGACAAGCTCGCCGACGGTGTGGCGGCACTTGTCGCGGCGGCGCGAACGCTGCCGATGATGGCGCCGCGTCGCGTCGTCACGGTCGCGCAGGCCGAGGCGTTACTGGCGCCAAAGCGCGAGAGCGAGGCGGCCACGCGCGCGCTCGACGAGCTCGAGGCGCTGCTCAAGGCTCCCGAGCCGCAGACGACAATCGTGTTTGTCGCTGGCGCCGTGGACAAGCGTGGCCGGATGTACAAGCTGCTCGCCAGGCAGGCGACGATTGTCGAATGCGGCGCGATTGAAGATCAGGCGGACGCCGAGCGGTGGATTCGGACGCGGGTGACGGCGGCTGGTGCCGAGATCGATCCTGCGGCTGCTCGCCGCCTGGCCGAGCACGTGGGCACCGACGTCAGGCGCCTGCGCGGCGACATCGATCGCCTGCTCTTGTACGCGATGGGGCAGCCGCGCATCACGCTGGAGGATGTCCGCGCCCTTCTCGGGCCCGAGGCGCTCAAGGACGACTGGGCGATGACCGGCGCGATTGAGGCCGGCCAGGGCGGCGAGGCCCTCCGGCAACTCGCCTTGATGCTCGACGCCGGCGCACCACCCGAAAAGATTCTGGGACAGATCGGCTGGATGGTCAGAACGAAGTTCCCGGCGATCGCGGCGGCCGATCTGCCCACAGCCATTGCGGCGCTGTTCCGGACGGATCTCGACCTCAAGCGGTCGGCTGGAGAACCGCGCATCCTGCTCGAGCGGCTGGTCGTGGAGTTGTGCGGGCGGACGCTACGATCGGGCGGCCAGGCGCGTCGTTAGGCGAGACTTGTATCGGCCGGCGGCGTTCCGGTGGATGATCCCCTTGCTCACCATCTTGTCGATGAGGGAGACGGTCTGTTTGAGCGCCGTCTTCGCCTCGGCGAGATTGTTGCCGTCGATGGCCGTCCGAATGTCTTTGAGCGCGCCGCGCAGCCGTGCGCGGAACTGACGGTTGCTGGTGCGGTTCTTCAGACTCTGTCGATGCGCTTTGAGCGCGGATGCGTGCGATGCCACGGAATCAGCTCCCTCCGGAAAGAGGTAATCGTAGCATACAGAGCGCCCGCGGCTATCGGCTAGCCAGGACTTCGAATGTTCCAGCGGTGGGCCGCTGATCGGTGTATCGCACGACGGTCAGGCCGTCGACGACCTCGGTGACCTTGTAGATGCGCGTGACCGCCGCCGACGCGCCGGCCATCTGGTTGACCAGGGCGACGTATTTCCGCGTTTCGACGTAGGGTGGGATGGTCTGTCCGTAGTTGTCCACGGCGGTCGGGCCGGCGTTGTAGGCGGCGAGCGCCAGCGTCTCGTTGTTCTGATAGCGATCGAGGAGCCGGCGGAGGTACGCGACGCCTGCCCGGATGTTGTCGACCGGATTGAACGGGTTCTTGACGCCGAATTCCCGGATGATCGCCGGCATCAGCTGCATCAGCCCGAGCGCGCCTTTTGGCGATCGCGCCAGGGGATTGAACGCCGACTCGACCTGCACGACCGCGCGCACCAGGTCGGCCCGCACGCCATTCAGCCTCGCGTGCTCGACCAGCACATCGTCGTAGACCTTGCTGCGTTCGACCGTCGCCGAAACCGTCGCGCGAACCGTCGTCGCCTCGGGAACAGGGTACGAAGGCATGACGACGGCTCCGTCGCGGGAGCGATCGGAGACGACCAAGTTGCCGGCGTCGTCACGCCACGAGTAGATCTGTGCCCCGGCGGGCGCGGCCAGCAGCCCCAGGCAAATCGTCGCGATCAGCGTGCGAAACATCGGGGTCAAGTGCAAGAGTTTACACCAGAAATCCTTATCGGCTGGAGTCGCGCGGCCCATTACAGATGACATAACATCGTCACCGACGAGAATTTGTATGGGAGTTACGATTTCGAAGGTCGCCCCAATTCTTCGCGAGATTGGCCGCGACTTTTACGCCCGGGGCTGGGTCCTAGGAACCAGCGGCAACTTCAGTGCCGTCCTTTCACGCGAGCCTCTGCGGCTGGCGATTACGGCGAGTGGTGTGTCCAAGGGCGCTATCCGGCCGAGCGATCTGCTGACGATTGGTCCCGACGGCAAGATTATGGGGAAGGCGGCTGGCCGGCCGTCGGCCGAGGCGCACCTTCACGCGACGGTGGCGCGCAGGCGGCGCGCCTCGGCGATTCTGCACACCCACTCGGTCTGGAGCACGATGCTCTCCGAACTCCATGCGTCCCGCGGCGGGCTGGCCATTAGCGGCTTCGAAATGCTGAAGGGCCTCGAAGGCGTGACGACGCACCAGCACACCGAGTGGCTGCCGATTCTCGACAACGACCAGGACATGCCGCGCCTTGCCACGCGCGTGCAGGCGACGCTCGAAGAATTCCCCGCCGCGCACGGCTTTCTTCTGCGCGGGCACGGGTTGTACACTTGGGGTGACGACTTGGCGCAAGCGAGACGCCACGTGGAAATCTTCGAGTTCCTCCTCGAGACCACTGGCAGAATGCAGAAGTAGAGGCGCTTATGGCAGCAGTGAAGATTCCCGAGCAGAAGCGGACGCTCCTCGACCTTCCAGACATCGTGAGCTTTCTCGAGGACTACGGCATCACGTACGAGCAGTGGCGCTCGAAGCGGGACGTGCCGGTCGGCGCGCCCGCCGACGTCATCCTGAGCGCGTACGCCGACAAGATTGACGAGCTCAAGAGGCGCGGCGGCTACGTGACGGCCGATGTCATCGACGTCATGCCCTCGACGCCGAATCTCGAAGCGATGCTCGCCAAGTTCAGCCGCGAGCACTGGCACGACGAGGACGAAGTCCGCTTCATCGTCGAAGGCCGTGGCATATTCCACATCAGTCCGCCGAGTGGACCCGTGTTCGCGATTGAGGTCGAAGCGGGCGACCTTATCAGCGTCCCGCGGGGCACGCTGCACTGGTTCGACCTGTGCGCGGACCGCCGCATTCGCGCGATCCGTCTCTTTCAAGACACCTCGGGCTGGACGCCGCACTACACCGACAGCGGCATCGACGCGAACTTCCAGCCCGTGTGCTTCGGTGCGTCGTACGTCCCGCGGGGGGCCACCCGGCCCGCGTGACCGTCAGCCTCTCGGCGCTTCACATCCGCGCGATCGTCCTCGATATCGAAGGGACGACGACGCCGGTCGAGTTCGTCTATCAGGTCCTCTTTCCGTTTGCTCGCGCGCGCGTCGCGGATTTCCTGCAGCGCGAGTGGGATTCAACGGCCTGCCGCGAAGCCGTCACCTTGCTGAGAGCCGAACGCGCGAGTGAGGCCGATGTCATGGATATCGGTGACGTGGGTATTGATGACGTGGGTATTGATCACGTACGTAGTGTCCGGCTTCAGCCGGACCTAGGATCCGTCGTCGCCTTTGTACACTGGTTAATGGATCGCGACCGGAAATCGCGTGGCCTCAAGATGCTGCAGGGGCTCATCTGGAAGGACGGCTACCGGAGCGGCGAACTGCGCGGCCAGGTCTATCCGGATGTGCCGGCCGCGCTCGCGCGCTGGCAGGCGCGCGGCTTGGCCACGTACATCTATTCGTCGGGCAGCGTCCTCGCGCAGCAATTGATCTTCGGATCCACCGGCTTTGGCGATCTGACGAAGTTCCTTCGTGGATACTTCGACACAGAGGTCGGGCCCAAACAATCGTCGGACAG
Source organism: Vicinamibacteria bacterium (assembly GCA_041484265.1). Lineage (GTDB taxonomy): Bacteria > Acidobacteriota > Vicinamibacteria > Vicinamibacterales > CAVVIG01 > 2-12-FULL-65-11. The sequence goes on along the minus strand of JBGPHH010000261.1, from coordinate 176 downwards.
TTACCGGCGGATCGCCGAGTCGATCGGCGTGCCGCCGGTCCAGGTGTTTTTTGTCTCCGACGTCGTCGCGGAGCTTGATGCCGCCCGAGCGACCGGCATGCAGACGGCGCTGTGTGTGCGCGCGGACGCGGGCGCGATCGCCAGCCCCCATCAGGTCATTCACACCTTCGACGAGG
>JBGPHH010000260.1:0-5761 GCA_041484265.1 Vicinamibacteria bacterium | reverse complement strand
TTCGGGTACGCCGACGACAACATCGTCTGGGGCACGTTTGATTTCGCGGACGACAACATCGTCTGGGGCACCTACGGGTTCGACGACAACATCGTCTGGGGGACGTTCGACACCGGGGACGACAACATCGTGTGGGGCACGTCGATCTTCGACGACAACATCGTCTGGGGGACGGACTGCGGCGGCGCCGACTGCGACGGCATTGTCTGGGGCGCGTTCTCGGCTGACGACAACATCGTCTGGGGCACAGCGGACTACGGCGACAACATCGTCTGGGGCACGGTGGGCTTCTTTGACGACAACATCGTCTGGGGGACGCTCATCGGCGACGACAACATCGTCTGGGGCGCGTTCATCGGCGATGACGACAACATCGTGTGGGGGACACTCGCCGACAACGACATCGTCTGGGATCTGCTCGTCAACACGGACGCTGCCGTTCCGGCGACGGCCATCGACGCGGCCGTGGCCAGCATCATCGGGGGGAGGTAGCCATGGAACAGATGCCCTATCGCCTCGAGATGGACACGGTCATGCGGCCACACACCTCGACAGCCACCGCGACGGCCGACGTCGTGCAAAGCGACTGGCGCCGGCAATTGCCGACGCTCCGTGGCCAACAGGTCACACTACGGGAGCTGCGGACGTCGGATGCGGCGTCGCTTCTCGCGATGCTGACGACGGAAGAAGTGGCGCGGTTCATTTCACCGCCGCCCACGACCGTCGATGGCTTTGAACGCTTCATCAACTGGACCCTGCGGCGACGGACGGCGGGCGTCTACGCGTGCTTCGCGGTCACGCTGCAGGGCTATGACACGGCCATCGGCATCTTCCAGGTGCGTGAGCTCGAGCCAGGCTTCGGCACTGCGGAATGGGGTTTTGCGATCGGGTCGGAATTCTGGGGGACGGGCGTCTTCCAAGAAGGAGCAACGCTCATGGTGAATTTCGCGTTTGAGACAGTCGGTGTACACCGGCTCGAGGCGCGCGCGGCAGTCAAGAACGGTCGCGGTAACGGCGCGCTGCAGAAGATGGGCGCTGTCCACGAAGGGCGGCTGCGGCGGTCATTCCTTCGGAACGGCGAGTACCTCGATCAAAACCTGTGGACGATTCTCGATGAGGACTGGCGTCTCGCCAAGTACATCTGGGAGGGATCGATCCAGTAGCACGGATAAAGTCAAAACTGAAAAGGGAAAACTGAAAAGGACTCTGCAGCGATTGCAGGGTCCCTTTTCTCTTTCTGTGTCCTTTTCGCCTAACTTCCTCCCGTTGCAAACGTCAGGGTCCACGGTTTGAGCGGCTGTTTGTCAGTCCCCAGAATCCCTTCTTGTACTTCGATCTTCACCGTGCGGAAGCGTTCGAGCGGTTTTGAGAATCGCAGCTCGAGGACGCGAATCGCGGAGTTGTACTGCGTGGTGAACTCGGCGGTGGGCGTCGTGGGCTCGCCGCGCTCGACGCTCTGCGACTCGAGATACGACACCCGCACGTGGCCCGTGACTGTCGCCTGGTCGATGTCGCGCGAGAACTGAATCCGGACACTGGTGGCCAATGACACGTCCGATTCGTCTTCGGTTGGCGCACTGAACACGACCTCCGGCGGCGGGCCCGGCGCCACCCGAATCGGTTCTTCGACTGGCGTTTCGGTCGGCGGCCTGGCGAGCGAGAGGCTCCCCGGCTCCGCTTCGATCCAGACTAGCCCTCGTCCCTGCTGCACTTTGCCAGACACCGTGACCCATCGGTTGGTGTCGATCCGCGAATCGAGTCCGAGGTCGAAATCCCGGCCCTTGTCTTTGCCCTTGGGCTGAATGCCACTGACCCAGATGGCCGCGTCGGCCGACCGCAGCACAAAATCGTAGCGGCTCCGTCCGGGCGCGTCGGGCAGCTCCCCGAGCAGATTCCGGCCGCTGAACTGCCCCGTGATCGTCACCTTCTGATCGCGATACCGCGCAGGATGGAGCACGATCGTGCGAATCGATGCGGCTGAAGGCGGTGTGGCTGCGGTAATCGCAGTGGCCATGATGGCGGTCTTCTCGCCAGGCCGCGGCCACGGACCGTCAGGGTCGATACCAAACGCCGTGCGGAGATCGCGGCCGGCCAGTCGCGGGTCGTCGGGCTTCATGCGACCGAGATCCCAAAACTCGCCGCGGACTTCGTCCACGCCTTCTGGCGAGTTGCCAGTCGTGATCACGTGGATGGCCCCGGCGTCATCGGACACCTTCAGCTGCCCGTCCTGCAGCGCGACTGTGCCGACGATGACCACCTCACGAAAGTGGTAGAAAGCTGGGTACGCGAGAAGCGCGGCGATGTTGGTCGCGCGACGCGTCGCCGGCTGCGCGGATGCGGTGGCCGCAACGACCACGAGAAGGAGGCCGGCTCGTTTCAGCACGTGATCTGAGGTGTACCGCGAATCTTAGCATGGGCTTTTTGGGGCGCTTTGCTACAATCGGTTTCGTCTTGTGAAAACCTCGAACAAGACCGCCAAGGGCAAGCAGGGCCTCGAGCAGGTCTCAGAACTGACCACCAATCGCCTGTCGCTCTACCTGCGGTGCCTCAACGTGCTCGAAGGCGCCGGCGAACGGACGGTCTCGTCGCGGACCCTTGCCGAGCGGTTCCATCTGAACGCCGCCCAGATCCGCAAGGACCTCGCGTATTTCGGCGAGTTTGGCGTGCGCGGCGTCGGCTATTATGTCCAGGACCTCAAACGCCATCTCCGTCAGATCCTGGGGCTCGATCGGAGGCTGCGGGTTGCCATCGTCGGGGCGGGCAACCTCGGCCTCGCGCTGGCCGACTATCCCGGATTCCGGCAGGAGGGCTTCGAGATTGCCGTGCTGTTCGACACGTTGCGCGAGAAGGTGGGGCAGAGCTCACGCGGCGGCGTGCCGATCCACGATGTGACTGATCTGAGGAGGCTCAGCCGTCGAGACGGTATACAAATCGCCGTGATCGCCGTTCCGGAGCCAGCCGCCCAACATGTCCTCAATCTCGTCGTGGCGGCGGGCATCAAGGCGATCCTGAACTTTTCGCCCGGCACCCTCGACGTCCCGCCAGGGGTGAAGCTGAAGAGCGTCGATCTGACGGTGTCGCTCGAGAGCTTGTCATTCTTTCTTGCCCAGGGGGACCGTGGCCAGAGCTAAGCGCCGAGCGCTGACTCATGTCGACGCTCGAGGCCGGATCAAGATGGTGGACGTCAGCGACAAGCCGGTGACCGATCGCGAGGCTGTCGCGCGCGGCGCCATCACGATGTCCCGCGAGGCGCGTCGCCTGATTCGGTCCGGCATGGTGAAGAAGGGCGATGCGCTGCAGGCCGCCCGGCTCGCGGGCATCATGGCCGCCAAGCAGACCTCGGCGCTCATTCCGTTGTGTCATCCCTTGCCGCTCTCGAAGGTCCACGTCGAACTCACGCCGACCGCGCGCGGCTATACCATCGAGGCCCGCGTTCGCACCACCGCGCAGACCGGCGTGGAGATGGAAGCCCTCACCGCCGTCGCGGTGGCCGCGCTCACCATCTACGACATGGTAAAGGCCGTCGATCGCTCGATGACGATCGGTGACATACGCCTGATGTTCAAGAGCGGCGGACGGTCGGGCACATATCAGAGAGCATGACAGTGCAGAATGGCAGGACTGCAAGATGGCGGACTGGATTGCCAGCAGCCTTCGTGGCCTTCCTTTCTGCAATTCTGCAAGCCTGTAATCCTGCAATATCTGCTAGTCCTGCAATATCCGCGCAGTCGTTGCCGCCTGCCCAAGGCTACCGCGTCGTCAGTGCCTACCCGCACGATGCCGCCGCCTTCACGCAAGGCCTCGAATACGCGGATGGCTTTCTCTATGAAGGCACAGGTCTGAACGGCCGGTCGTCGATTCGTAAGGTGAAGCTCGAAACCGGCGAGGTTGTCGAGCGGCGCGACATCCCGCAGGAGCACTTCGGCGAGGGCGTGACGATCTGGAAATCGGATCTCATCCAGCTGACCTGGCAGTCGCAGGTCGCCTTCGTGTACGACACCGCGACGTTCGTGCCGAGGCGGACGTTCATGTACGAGGGCGAAGGCTGGGGCCTGACCCACGACGCCACACAGCTCATCATGAGCGATGGCACCGACGCGCTCCGGCTGCTCGACCCGTTGACCTTCGCGGAGCGCCGGCGCATCACCGTCACCGCCGGGGGTGTGCCGCTGCGCGACCTCAACGAGCTCGAGTACGTGAAAGGCGAGATCTTCGCGAACGTGTGGATGACCGACAACATAGCTCGCATCGCGCTACTCACGGGCCGCGTGACGGGCTACATCGATCTGCGCGGTCTGCTGTCGCCGGCCGAGCGTGCGCCAGTCGAGACGGCCGGTGGCGTGCTTAACGGCATCGCGTACGACGCGGAGCACGACCGGCTCTTCGTCACCGGCAAACTGTGGCCCAAACTGTTTGAGATCAAGATCGTTGGTCGCTAGACCGATCTAGAACACTCTCGCCGTGGGGACGGGCCACCAGCGTATCTGGACTTTACCGATGATGTACTTCTTCGGCACCATGCCCCAGTGGCGGCTATCCGAGCTGTTGTTGCGGTGGTCGCCCATCACGAAGTCGTAGCCCTCCGGGATGAGCTGCGGTCCCCAGTCGTCGTGACTGCGGAAGTCGGCCGCCACGTAATCGTCCTGTAGGGGAATGTCGTTGACGTAGACCCGGCCGTCGACGATCCGGACCGTGTCGCCTTCCTCGGCAATGACGCGCTTGACAAACGACTTGTCCGGGTTGAGCGGGTAATAGAGCATCACAATGTCGCCACGCCGCGGCTCGCCAATCCGGTAGATCAGCTTGTTGACGATGAGCCGATCCTGATCGGCAAGAGTGGGCGCCATACTCTGACCCTCGACCCGGGCGACCTGGAAGCCGAAGGTCACAATCAGGACCGCGTAGACGGCGGCCGACACCAGCGTCTTGACCCACGCCACGAGCTCTTCTCTTACATGCGCAAGACGGATCGCGGCGTCCGCCTCCGTCAAGGTCTTCGGCGCGGTCAGGGCCGACTCCGGCTCGCCGAAGCCCGCCGGCGCCGCGCCGAAGCCTTCGGCGGAGGCGGGTTCCGGCGCGGCAGCTGTCAGAGTTTCAGGTATTCCCGCAGCCGGCGCGTCTGCGCGCGACTCACCGGGATCTCGCTCGTCTTCTCGTCCCTCATCCGAAGGATGTAGTTCCGGCTGAACCAAGGTACGATCTCCTTGATCTTGTTGATGTTGACCAGGTGCGAGCGGTGCACTCGCCAGAACACGTTCCCGTCGAGCCGCGCCTGCAGCTCGTCAAGCGTCCGATAGTTCGAGGTCCCGGTGTGCTGGTTGGTGACGACGGTGATGCAGTCGTCGGCCAGCGAGGCGTACACAATCTCTTCGGCCTGCACCAAGAGAAACTTCTCGCCGACCTTGATCGCCAGCCGCTCGCGCCGCGTCTGCCGTTCGGCGACGAGCTCGACGATCTTTTCCAGCTCGGCGTTCATGACTGATCCGAGGGCCCCCGCCCCCCGGTCGCGAAGTCCGGGAGCGCCTACTCCCCGGTCTCGGAGGCCCGCCCCCGCGCCCCGGTCCGCCTCGATGCGCTTGCGCGCGCGATCAACGGCCAGCTCGAGGCGCGTCTGATCCACCGGCTTCAGCAGGTAATCGACGGCGTTGACCTCGAACGCCTCGATCGCGTGCTGGTCGTAGGCCGTGACGAAGATGATCTGCGACGGGCTGGTCGTGGTCAGCATCCGGCGCGCGACCTCGAAGCCGGTGAGGCCCGGCAT
>JBGPHH010000259.1:0-5799 GCA_041484265.1 Vicinamibacteria bacterium | reverse complement strand
GGTCGAAACCGCATAATCGTGATCCGTCGGGAGCTGCCTCGGACTAGCAAGCGCGGATTCAGCCCGGAGGCCTACCGCATAGGCCGGTCGAGGGTTCTCCTTTCCGTGGGCCCCTCGGCCGCCACCGTTGTTGTTGGCGTCGTCCCTCCGACGCCCTGCCCTTTACGCAGCGACCGACGGGACCTGCTGCTGTGCCGTCTCCACGGCGACGCCGATGGCCCAGATAAACCCTAACAGCTCACGGCCCACCGCAGTCACCACCTGCTGTGGGCATTTGCCGCGCCCGAGCAGCTTGCGATACCGAGCATGCAGGCGGTGCTGCGCCTTCCACGCGATATCCTTCACGTCTTCACTCAGCGCCGCTTGGCGGGTGCGCAAGGCGCCGCTCACGGCCGGACGGAAGCGATACGCCCAGGCCGCTTCCACGACGATCCGCCGGAGATGCGCATTGCCGGTCTTCGTGATGCCGCCGCGGCGGGTCCGCGTGCCGCTCGAGTCCTCGCTCGCGCCCAGCCCGCTGTAGCCCATCACCTGCCGGGCGCGCGCGAAGCGAGACAGCTGGCCGACTTCGGCCACAATCGTGACCGCCGAGATCCGCGCGATCCCGCGCAGCGCCTGCAGCGCGTCCATGACCGCACGCATCCGGGGCGGGGCGGCGGCGACGGCATCATCGATGGCACGCTCGAGGCGCGCGACACGACTGGCCGCATGATCGACCTCATGGAGGTAGTCCAGCAGTGTGGCTTCCTGCGCGGCCTGTTCGAAGTGCACCGCGCTCTTCACCCACATTAGATGGCGCTGCGTCCACGCCTTCATCGCGGTGGGCGGACGCCGCCCGTGCCGGAGGAGAAACTTGCCCAGCCGGTGGCGGGCTCGGAGCTGATCCTTCTTGGCCGCCTCGCGGGCCCGCACGAGATCCCGCAGCGCCTCGTGCGCCGCATCCGGCACCCACACCGGCGTCAGATCGCCGGCCCGATAGCTGCGCGCCAATTTCTCGGCGTCCCGTCGGTCCGTCTTAACGCGATCGCCGGCCTTCACCGGCACCAGCGTCGGGGCGACCACCTCACACGGCACACCGAGGGCCGTCAATTGCCAATAGATCACATACCCCGTCGGACCCGCCTCGTAGCCGGCCCGCAGCGAGTCCGCCGCCCCGAGCTTCTTCATCAGCTTCCGGATCGACTCGGGTCGGTTGGGGATCGTGCCGATGGGCCGCACCTCTCCGCCTGGCTCCGCGACCGCCACGGCGATGGTATCCGCGTGGACATCGAGACCGAGAAATCGTACCTTGCTCATGACCGGCTCCTTTCGCATGTGGCTCTGCGTTGAGATCTCCAAATCGCAGCGTAACCCACGAGTTGCGACTCGGAGCCGGTCGTTCCATTCTGACTAGCAGACTCGTCATCAGTAGGCAGTAGCCGACTGCTCGTTACTTGCTCATAGCTACTCGCAGCGGAGCGCGACCACCGGATCGACCTTCGTCGCGCGGCGGACAGGCACATAGGACGCGACAAGCGCCACAGCCAGCATCGCGACAGCCGCGATGACGATTGGGAGAGTGATATCCACGGGCAGCGTAACCGGCGCCGCGGCCTCGGTCGCCGCGACAACGGCCAGGACGCTGGAGGCGTAACCCTTCGTCCAGAGCACGATCGGGACGCCGATGATGAGACCCACGCCCACCAGGCCGAATCCGCTCGTCAGAACCATCCAGATCACATCGCGGCTGGTTGCGCCAATCGCGATGCGAATGCCGATCTCGTGCATGCGGCGCGTCACGCTGTAGGCCAGCAGGCCATACAGTCCGATCGCCACGAGCATGGCCGCCAGAACGCCGAAGAGCCCGGACAGCATCGCGATCAGCCGCTCGGGGAGAATAGACGCATCGACCTGCTCCGCCAACGTCGTGACCTTCGCGACGGGCACGTTCGGCAGCACGTCGCGTACGGCGCGCCGCACGTTGGCCACAACTGACCTCGGCGGTACGTCAGTACGTAGCACGAAGATGAGGTTCGCGCTGCCGCTGCCCTGAAAGGCATTCAGATAGATCGTGCGCGGCGGCGTCTCGTGCAGATCCTGATACTTCGCGTCGCCGACCAGGCCGACGATCTCAAGGGGCGTGGGCTGACCCTCGAACGTGAACTGACGCCCGAGAGGGCTGCTCGTCCCGAAGTAGTAGCGCGCCATCGCCTGATTGACAATCGCCACGCGCGGGCGTCCTTCGTCTTCGAACGCGAAGTCGCGTCCGGCGATGAACGGTGTGCTGAGCGTCTCGAAATACTTCGGCGCCACGACGTTCAACGACACACGGCGCCGGTCATTCGGATTTTCCGTAAAGCCTTTCACGTCGATGAATTGGCTGCCAGCGGCGCCGGACATTGGCGTCATCCCAGCGAGCGTCACGGACCGGACGCCCGCGATCGATCCCATCCGCTCCAGCACCTGCCGGTTCAAGGGTCCGAGCTGCTCGGGCGTGTACCCGCTCCGTGACCAATCAAGGCTCGCTTGCAAAACGGATTCGCCTTGGAATCCGACGCCGACGGTCCGGAGATCCGTGAGATGCCGGATGAACAACGCCGCGGCGCTCAAGAGGATTACCGAGAGTGCCACCTGCGCAACCACCAGCCCCTGACCGAATCGCTTCCAGCCTTTTGTCTCCGCCGCACCGCCGATCCCGCGCAATGACGCTGACGGAGCCGAGACAAAGGCGTTCCATGCGGGTGCGAGCCCGAACAGCAGGCCGGTGGTCACCGCTGCTCCAGCAGCGAAGAGCAACACGTGCAGATCGAGATCGACGGGAATCTCGAGCGGCTGCGGCATGCCGACCGGCAATCGACCGGACGCGATGATCTTCACCAGCGCGCCGGCACCAACGTACGCCAACAGGATGCCACACACGCCACCGATCGTCGACAGCAGCAGCGACTCGGTCAGCACCTGCCGCACAATGCGGAATCGCCCCGCCCCCAACGCCACGCGCAGGGCCATTTCGCGACGACGCGCCGCGCCGCGAGCCAGCAGCATGCTGGCGATGTTGATGCACGCGATGAGCAACAGCACACCGACGGCCGACATCATCAGCAGCAATGAACTGCCGAACCGCTCGCGCAGATTCGAGAATCCGGCGCCGGCCGCCTCAATGTCCATGGTGACTTGGCGCCATTGCACGTCGTGGCTCCGTGCTTCGAGCTCCGCGAGGCGCGGGCGGTCCAGCACGCGCATCTCCGCCTGCGCCTGCTCCAGCGTCACGCCAGGCTTCACGCGCGCCACGAGCGCGACACCCAGCGAGCCGTCGGCCAAGTGGCTCGGCTTCTGAATCAACGGCTCCATGGCCACGGGTAACCAGAGCGGCGGATCCATGCCGAGTTGAAGTCCGAAGAACGCCCGCGGCGCCACCCCGACGATAGTGGTGGGCACGTCGTTGACGACCAGAGACTTGCCCAGCACGGTAGGATCGAGACTAAACCGGCTCTGCCAGTAGGACCAGCTGATCACGGCCACCGCCGCGCCGCCAGATCTGATCTCGCCTTCCTGCGGACCAATCAGACGGCCGACTGTCGGCTGCAGGCCGAGGGCATCGAAGAAGTTGCTATTCACATAGATGCCATCGACGACTTCTGGCCCGAGCGTCGCTCCGGTCACTTGAAACCGGCTAGGCGACATGGTGATCAGATCAGAGAACACGTGATTCTGGTCACGGATGCGCTCGTAGTAACTCCACGAATATAAGTTGAGGCGGGGATCGCCTGGATACTTCCACACCATCTCGACGAGCTGCTCGGGCTGGCGCACCGGCAGCGAGCGCAACATCAGCGTGTTGACGAGACTGAAAATCGCTGTGTTCGCGCCGATGCCGAGCGCGAGCGTCAGGACCGCGACGAAGGTGAAGCCTGGATTTCGCGCCAACCCCCGCGCGGCGTATCGCACGTCTCGCCCAATCTCGTCCACCCACGTCAGACGGATCGCCCGCATCGCTTCCCGCGTCTGTGCCAGACCCCCGAGGTCCCGGAGTGCCACTCGACGGGCCTCGGCCGGCGACATACCGCGCGCCATGTTCTGCCGGATCTCTTGCTCCAGATGGAATGACAGCTCATCGTCGATCTCGGCGTTCACCTGACGCCGTCGTGCCAGCTGCCGGAGGTAGGCGACCAGTCGGCTCAACATGCGTTCACTCGGCCTGCAGGACCCGTCGAATCGACAGGGAAAACTGCTCCCAACTCGCCTTCTCGTCGTCGAGTCGGCGGCGGCCAGCGGCCGTAATCGTGTACACGCGCGCCTTTCGGTTGTTCTCAGACGGCTTTATCTCGGATCGCACCTCGCCTCCCAACTCCAGGCGATGGAGAGCCGGATAGAGCGAGCCCTGACTGGCGTTCAACCCGTCACGAGACATCTGGCGGATGCGATTGGCGATGCCCCAGCCGTGGTTCGGGCCCAGCGTGAGGATTCGCAGAATCAAGAGGTCGAGGGTTCCCTGCAGTAAGTCGGTCTTGGGCACGACGGCTCCTCTCGGTGGTTGAGGGGAGCATACGCGCCTTCCCCTCGTAGGTCAAGAGGAGAGAATGGGCGCGGATTCTGTGCGTTCACAGGGCTGGCCGCAAGTTGCCCCTGACGCGCGTGTACCGCCGCGAAAGGAGGCTACGCAGCGGTTGGTGCAATCGGGTCGCCCCGAAACACGAGGAGCTCGATTATTTCGATGACAGGCATGGGCGTGTGCTCGCGATCAGCCGCCCTCTCAATCGCCGCCTGTCCCTCCTGAAACTCCGAATCTGAGATGAGCGTAAGGAAAGACAAGAATTGTCTCTTGAACTGTCGGTAGCTGTTCGCAGATTCCTCGCGTCGCTGGCCAATAGCGAAACAACGTGGGAAACCCATCGAGCAAATCGCCGAAGGTCCCTCTCACAAGGACGTGGCCTCCACGACGCACAATCCGGCGAAGCTCGCGTCCACAGGCATGACGGTCCCGGATGTGATGCCAGACGTGCGACAACCACGCGAGGTCACAACTCTCATCCCGCAATGGGATGTGCTCGGCGGCCGCCGGCCACCAAAGCTTAGCCTCCGCTAGACGATCTTGCCAGCAGCTCTACGCTGGAGAACACTGTACGTATTGGATGGAGCAGGTCGGTCTGCCACTCGTTAGGCGTCTGAATCGCTCAGGCCTGGGCCGTATGTCTATCGACACGCTTTCCACAGCCAGGCGCTTCGCCGCAGCCCTTGATGCGGAAGACTATGTGGCGCTGGCGGATCTTCTGACAGAAGTGTGCGAATACGTCACGCCGAAGGGAACGCTCGTCGGGCGGCAAGCCATCACCGCATCGTATCGAAACGCCAGTACGTGGGCCAAACGAAACATTCAACGCGTGGAGTACGAGAGCGCCGTACGCCTGGGTAAAGACGCGAACGCGGTCATCACATTCATCGATCATCTCGAACATGCCGGAGTCCACCACACGTATGAATGCGAGCAGACAGTGTACCTAGACACCCGAGGTCACGTTTATCGTATCATCCACCACGAGCTTCCAGGGCAGCGTGAAGCCGTCGACTTGTTCCTTCGGGGTATCGGAGTCACACGCGATGCGTAGCCTGACGCCTGTCGATACTGCTCCAGTGGCGTAATCGCAGAAGCCTGAGACGGTCGAACCTTTCACGTTGACCTCCGGCCTTCTCTGAAGCGGTTGGACGAGTCAACGAATAAAGTTCCCTGCCGTCTCCTCAATCACCGTCGAGGCCGCCGAGCAGGGCCCCCGCCCAAGAGCGGGCTCGCACAGGCGGCCGGGTACGCTGTTCACGCGAGGT
>JBGPHH010000258.1:0-5821 GCA_041484265.1 Vicinamibacteria bacterium | reverse complement strand
GCGCCGCGCGCCCCGCAGTGTGCGGAGCTCGAAATATCGGACCGGAAGAGTGCGGTCACCGATCGCCAGCGCGTCGGTCTTCAGCAGTACTCTGAACATTGCTTACTCCTCGCGGGGCCCTCATTAACCAATGGCGCCGGGGCCCCACCCCCGGCGCGAGCTGACGATGATGCTCGCCGTCGGCTCTCCAAGGCCTCCGGCTCGCATGGCCGCAGGCGCTCTAGCTTGCGGCCGCCTGAACGGCGCGATCGTCGCGCGCCGGGAACCGGAGCGTGAACGCCGTGCCGCGTCCGAGCTCGCTCTGCACCGTGATCGTGCCGTCGAGCTGTTCGACGCGGCGCTTGGAAAGCGCCAGGCCGAGGCCGAGCCCTCTCTTCTTGGTGGTCACGAAGTCGTCGAAGATCGCCGATAGCCGTTCGGGCGGAATGCCAGAGCCCGTGTCGGCAACGCTGACCTCCACGCTCTCGCCCTTGCGGGAGGTTTCGACCGTGACTCGGCCGCCCTTCTCGGTCGCCTGAATCGCGTTGGTGATCAGGTTGCGGAACACGCGGCCGAGCGCGAACCGGTCGCCTTCGATCGTGAGCGAACCCGGCGCGTAGTGGCCTTCGACGGTAATGCCTTGTCGGTCGCCTTCCGGACGCATGGCCTCGACGATCTCGGCGACCGAACCATTGAGATCGAGCGCGAAGCGCTCGAGCGGCTTCGGCTTCGAGAGATTCCGCAGATCGTCCATGAACCGTTTGAGCGTGGCGATCTCGCGCTGGATCGTCCGGACGTACCCTTCCCTCGCCTCGGCGTCCTCGTCCGGGCGGACGAGCAGGGTCGCGTTGTTGCCGATGTTCTGGACCGGATGGTTGAGGTCGTGGAAGATGCCGGCGGCGATGCGGCCGAACATGGCCTGCCGCTCCTGCCGCTTGACGTCTTCCTGCAGCTGACTCAGGCGGCCGGCCATGGTGTTGAAGGCATCGCCTAGATCGGCGAACTCGTCGCCCGTGCGGATGTCGACGCGCGTCTCGAGCTGGCCCTTGGCCACTTCCTGCGTCGCGCCCTTCAATTTCAGAATCGGGTTGATAAACGAATGGCCGAAGAAGTAGCCAACCGGGATCATCGCGAGGAGGAAGATCGAGATCGCGACGACGAGCTGGTTCTGCAGCGCGGTGCTGATGGCGTACGCTTCGCCGGTCGGCTGTTCGACGATCACGGTCCAGCCGAGTGTGGCGATTCGGGCGGCGACGCCCAGATTGTTTCGGCCGTCGCTGTCCACGTACTCGAGCGAAACCGGCGCGTCGCCGGTGGCTGCGGCCGCAGCCGCCACGAGCGGATGCGCCTTCATGTTCGTAGCCTGGGCAACGAGGGCCTTCTTGTCCGGGTCGCCGTGCGCGATCAGCTCGCCGCCGGGCGCAATCACCATGGCGAAGCCGTGATCGCCGATGCGGATCGGATCGACCATCCGCCACATTTCCTCGAGGCTGAACTCGCCGACGAGCCAGCCGGCCGGCTGGTTGAGGCGCAGCAAGTGGATGGCGAACGTGGCCGTCGGCAACAACTCCTGGTCGACACGGACCGGCGACATCGACACGCCGCCGAGCATCAGCTGGTTGCCTTTTGGAATGGCGAGCTTCGGCTCCCCGATGCGGCTTGTCGCGATCTTCTTGCCGGCCTCGTCGAACAGCGTGATCTCGCGGAATTCGCGGAAATCTAGAATGTGATTCTTGAGGATGCGATCCTGTTGCGACTGGGTCAGGCCCGTGTCCTGCAGGTCGGCCGACACTGACTTGAGGATTTCGGCGTTGTTCGTAACATACCGCCGGATCTCCTCGCCGGCCCTGATAGCGACGTTCAGGTTGCCGGTGACGATCGACTGGCGGGTGCCGCGCTGGAGTGAGATAAGAGAAAAGAAGCCGTAAGCGATCAGAGGAACGACTGCCGCGACCGCCAGAAGCAGCGCGAAACGGATCCACAAGTGCCGAATGCGCAGGCGCATCGTCAGTTTCTGCTGGCTATCTTAGCTCCAGCAACAGGCCGCCAGAGGCGGAGAGTGCTCAAGATATCGCGGCCAGACTCGGGCGCAACATCAAAACGTGTGCTGACGGCCCTCGCGCGCTCGCTCCACGCCAGGAAGATCGCCGGTGGGTCATCCACCATCGCCCTCTGAAAAGCCGCAACGGCGTTGCGGTATTCGTCAGGGGATGCTGCATGGCGGATCCTATCGAGCACGACATCCAGCTGCGGCGTTCCGCGTTGGCCCAAATTGAGGGAGCCTCCCGTGCGCCACATTTCATAAGGCCTGAACACACTGGGGCCGCTAACGGGATCAAACAAGACTGCCTCGAACTCGTTCTTGACGAGTGCCTGCATAGCCTGATCGAAAGAGGTTTCCTGGATTAGCATTTCGACGCCAACTGCTTCGAATTGCCGCTTGAGGACAAGTGCCATGCGCTCGTGATCCGGCCTTACCAAACACGTGAAGCGCAGCTTACGGCCACTCAACGCTGCTGCTGCTCCCCTTTGATCAAACTTGAAGGCAGGGAAATCCGCACTAAATGCCCAGTGGTGAGGCCAAATCGGACCGGTCGAAGGCAACGCGTGCCCACTGAGTGCGTCATTCACGAGCGCGTCGCGATCGACTGCGACACTTAGAGCCTTTCGCACCTCTGATGGGTGCAGGGCAGGCGCACTTGTATTAAAGAACAGCACGTATTGATAAGGCTGAGTAAACGTGAAGATCTTGACGTTTTGAGCGCTTTGAAGTGAGTCGAGTGCGTCAACGCCCACCTCGTACAACATGTCGATCTGACCCCGTAGCAGTTCAGCCCATGCCGCACGAACGTTGGGGTAGTTCGTGACAAGGATTCGATCTAGCGTTGGCCGACCGAGATAATAGCTGGCATTTGCGTGGAACTCAGCGAAGGTATCTCGATCGACCGGTTCGAATGGCCCTGTACCAGACCCTGGCGGATCCACGCTGCGAACCGGTACCTCCAGGGCTTCTTGAACGAAGGGAGACGTTCGCTTCAGGCCAATCTCGATGCGCTCGTCGCCAACGGCCGTAATGTGATCGACATCCTCGAATACCGGGCCCATGAACGCGGGCAGCGAGTTATTGAGGGTACTTACCACTGTTGCCGCACTTACCGGCGAACCATCGTGAAACTTGACGCCGTGCCGTAGGCGTATGGCGAGGGAAAGACCGTCCGGGCTGACGCTCCAGCCCTCCGCCAGCCTTGGTTCGGGTCGACCATCATCGCCGACCCTGACTAGGCCTTCACCGGATAGTATTTGGGACACTTGCCTGAGCCCGGCCTGAGCGTTCCCCGAGGGTAGTCGGGCAACTCCGACGCGTAGCGTTAGCTCAGCTGTCGAAGGTCTGACCGGCGCGGCGCCGCCGCCGCACCGAAGCAGCAGGAATCCGCAAACGGGCGCGAGAACGATCAGCCTCGCGCCCTTAATGCGTGATTCCCGCGGCAGTTGTCGCAATCTACCTCTTGTTCATCGCTCCGTCGTCGACGAGTGCGATGCAGAACCCCTGCGGCTTCGCGTTCGACGTGGCCTTCTTGACGATTTGGATCTTCATTGTACTCTCTCCTGAGTTGCGCCGGACGCGTCATGCGCCAGCGAAATGAGCGCCGATTCAAAACTCGACTTGTGACATGTCGGCAGGTTCACGTCCCCAAGCTGGGTGTGCGATGCAACCAGACACCCCCCGGCACATACGGGGATAAACGAACAGTCCTTACACTCTTTCCACGGATGCAGACGGTCGAATTGCTCGCAGGCAGTCTCACGCCAGGCTTCGAGCCGGCCGTCGATATGGCCGGTCGAGAACTTCTTCTCGCCAGTGAATCCCGGGCACGCGTAGAGCGATCCGTCCGGCCCGATCGTCTGCGCGTTGGTGTGATGGATGTGGCACGGTCCGTTGTGCACACCATCTGAGGTTGAAAACCCGTGCCGCTTCGTTTCCTCGCGGAGAAACATCATCTTGTCGTCGAGGAACGCACAGGAATCGCACCCTGACGCGCCACCCTCGCCGACGTTGGTCATACACGTGCCGCCGAGCGGCTTTACGGGCTGTCCGTTCGCGCCGACTGGAATAAGTGGAAGGATGCCCTTTAGCTTTGCCGGCTCGGTGCGGACGATGGGCTTGAAGTTGACGTTGAGGAGCTTGTCGGCGAAATCCTGCTCGCGGAGGAACTCGAGAAGCGCCGGATAGCTGTCCACCGAGCTTTCGTCGAAGTTCCCGCCAATGGCGATCTTGGTTCGCCCGGCGACCTTCCGGATGTTCTCGATGATCCGGTCGAACGTGCCCTGGCCGCCGCGTAGCGGGCGCATCCGGTTGTGGGTGTCGCGATCCCCGTCCAGAGTGATCTTGAAACCGCTGAGGCCGTACGGGGCGAGATGATCGACCACATCAGGCGTCAGTAGCAGGCCGTTGGTAATGACCATGGTCGACATCGGCACGCCGCGCACTTGAGAGGCCCCCCACATGCGCTCCGCCAGGTAATACATGACTGGCAGATTAAGGAGAGGCTCGCCCCCAAAGAACATCAAGGTGAGCTTTTCCGGGTGCACGCTATCAAGCTCGCCTTCGATCCAGTCGCCAACCTGGGCGGCCGTCTCCATCGTCATCTTCTCGGCGAACTTGTTGTAGTCCCCGTGGTCGCCCTGGAAGCAGTAGTCGCAGGCAAAATTGCACTGCAGGGTGGTCAGGACGGTCACGTGAAGCTCCGAGGCGTCGTCCCGGACGGCGGTGAAGTACTGGTCAAGCGCGCGTCGATCGGCCTCGCGACCCTCGACAAGAAAACCGTTTTCCTGCAGCAGATCGACGGCCTCGCGGGCTTCTTTATCAAGAGCCGAGAGTCCGGCCTGGCCGCCGAGCTCGCCAGCCGTAAGCTGATCGAGCAGTGCGACGACGTCGCGCGACACCACCATCTGCGCGTCGGTGAGCGTGTTCATCAAGAACACTTCGTCACGCCCTTCGAGCGGCACACGGACATTGAAGATGGAAGACTGCATCGCGTGATGCTGCAGAGCAACGCGTGTTCCAGTGCCAACACTTGAGGCGCGCGGTGAAAACACTCGGAAACTCGTGCAATCTCGCGAGAACTCCGCGCACAGCCTCGAGAGGTCGCGAGGCGCACAGGCAAGACAGAATGACCGAGCGAGTCGGCCGGCTGGGTGAAGGCGACGATTACTAGTGAGGAATCAGTGGATTAGCGGGAGGGAGTCAACGAGTTGGCCGCTCGGCCAAGTTCTTGGCCGTCAGGCGCCGCGTAATCGTTTCGCAAGTTGGCGCACGTCGAGCTTGTCCATTTTGTATTTGAGCGTACTCAACGGAATTCCAAGGTACTCAGCTGTTGCCGTCACGTTCCATCCGCATTTTTCGAGTGCTCGAAGAATGAAGTTGCGCTCGAAGGTATTGGTCGCGTCTTCGAAAAGCGACTCACTGTGGTCGTTCTGTGGTTCGAGCTGTGCGAAGTGGAAGTCGAGCGGTAGATCCTCCTCCGAGATGTAATCCTTATCGCTCATCGCGACGAGCCGTTCGATGAGGTTCTCAAGTTCGCGGACGTTGCCGGGCCACCAGTACTTCTTCAGCACGGCAAGGGTCGAATCGGTGACGCCCTGAATCTGTTTTCTGAACCGCGTGCTGTAGCGACGCACGAAGAACTCGGCGAGCGGCGGAATGTCTTCGGGGCGCTCGCGGAGCGGCGGCAGCTTGATGGGGATCACATTGATGCGGTAGTACAGGTCCTCGCGGAAGCGTCCTTCCTTGACCGCCTTGTCGAGATCAATATTCGTGGCGGCGATCAGCCGGAACTCCGTC
>JBGPHH010000257.1:0-5940 GCA_041484265.1 Vicinamibacteria bacterium | reverse complement strand
GTGGTCGGTGTGGGGACGGGCGGCACCGCCTCGGGCGTGGGCCGGTATCTCAAAGAGCGGAACCCAAAGATCAAGGTCTGGGGCATCGACACGTACGGCTCGGTGTTCAAGAAATACAAGGAGACCGGGATGTTCGACAAGAACGAGATCTATCCGTACATCACCGAAGGGATCGGCGAGGACTTCCTGCCGCGCAACGTCGACTTCAACGTCATTGATCACTTCGAGAAGGTCACCGACAAAGATGCCGCGATCATGACGCGCCGCATCGCGCGGGAGGAAGGGATCTTTGCAGGCAACTCCGCCGGGTCGGCGATCGCAGGCCTGCTGCAGCTCAAGGACCACTTCCACGAGAAGGACGTCGTCGTGGTCATCATCCACGACCACGGCACACGGTATCTTGGCAAGATGTTCAACGACGACTGGATGCGCGAGCGCGGCTTCCTCGAGAGCGCCGGCATGACCGCTCGCGACCTGGTCGCCGCAGGCCTTTCTGGCGAACTGCTGTCGATTGAAGCGAAGGAGCCGGTGGAGCACGCGCTGCGGGTCATGAGCGAGAACGATTTCTCGCAAATCTCGATCACCCGGGACAAACGGCTGGTTGGCTCGCTGAACGAAACGCATTTGTACGCGCAGCTCTGCACACGGCCGGGCGTAAAGCTTCAGCCGGTCGAATCGATCATGCAGACGGCCTTTCCCTTCGTGGATATTTCCACGCCGGTCACGCTGCTCTCCACGATGATCACGCCGGAGAACCCGGCGGTGCTCGTGCGGGATTTCAAGACGGATAAGACCTTCATCATCACGAGGTCGGATGTCATACGAGTGCTCTGAATTGTTGATTGCTGATTGTTGATTGCGGACTGGGAGGACCAATGGCGGCTGACAAGGCGCTGCGCAAGCAGCTGGCGGCGTTCCTCGATTGGGAGAGCGCGCATGTGGGATTCGACGCGGCGGTCAAGGGTTTGCCACCGAAGCTGCGGGGAGCTGTGCCGAAAGGGTTCGCCCATTCCGTGTGGCAGCTCGTCGAGCACATGCGTCTCGCCCAGCACGACATTCTGGAGTTCTGCCGCAACCCGCGTTACGAAGAGAAGATGAAGTGGCCGGAGGACTATTGGCCCAAGACGCCGGGCCCGCGAAGTGGGGCGGCATGGACTCGATCGCTCGCCGAGTTCCGCCGAGACCGTACAGCGATGCAACGGCTCGCGACCAACGCCCGCATGGATCTGTTTGCCAAGATTCCGCACGGCAGCGGACAGACGTACCTCCGCGAGCTGCTGCTCGTCGCCGATCACACGGCGCATCACCTCGGGCAGGTGATCGACGTCCGAAGGGCATTGGGAGCGTGGCGGAAGTGACGCGATCGCGAATTGGCGATTGCGGACTGTTGATCGCCATTACGCGTGAGGTGAGCCCGGCGATTGGTCGTTGCGAGCTCACCCATTTGGGCCGCGTGGCGATCGATGTCGAACGAGCGCGCGCTGAGCATCGGGCCTACGAAGCGTCGCTCGCCGAGGCCGGATGCAAGATCGAGCGGCTCGAGGCGGGGCCCGACATGCCGGACTCGGTGTTTGTCGAGGACACGGCGATCGTCTTCGACGAGCTGGCGATCCTCGCTCGTCCCGGCGCCGAGTCCCGGCGCACAGAAACACGGGCAGTGGCCGACGCGCTCGTTCGCTATCGTCCGGTGCAGGTCATCGAAGCACCCGGCACCGTCGATGGCGGCGACGTGCTGGTCGTTGGGCGCCGCGTGTTCGTCGGGCGATCGCGGCGCACCAACGACATTGGGATCGACCAGATGCGACGCCTGCTCGCGCCCCACGGCTATGAGGTCGAGTCGGTCGTCGTCGAAGGCTGCCTGCATTTGAAATCGGCCGTGACCGTTGTCGGCGACCGACTGCTGCTGACCAACCCGGCGTGGGTGCCGCTCGAGCCGTTCCGATCGTTTGACCGCGTCGATGTGCACCCCGACGAGCCCTGGGCGGCCAACGCCTTGTGGCTGGGCGATCGCGTCATCTACCCTGTGGCCTGGCCACGTACGGCCGAGCGGCTGGAGAAGGGCGGGGTCAAGGTCCGGAAGGTCGAGGCGGGGGAACTGGCCAAGGCCGAAGGCGCCGTCACGTGCTGCAGCCTGCTCGTCAGAACAAAAACGGGTTGATGAAGGCGCGCGCAGTTTCCAGTATTGTTATGCACGCGTTCTCGGCCGGATCTCTACGTACGGCCTACGGACGTCGGTGTCGGTGACCGATAAACGGCGAGATGTTGGCGGGGGAGTGTGGCGTGGTGCGCGCGGAAGGGGTAAGTGACAAGGGTGGTGTCCGATCCACCAACGAAGACTACTTCGCGGTCGACGAACAGCTGCGCCTGTGCGTGGTGGCCGACGGCATGGGTGGGCACAACGCCGGCGAGGTGGCCTCGCATCTTGCCGTCGAGGCGGTCGTTGAATGTGTCCGCGAGGGGCGTCCCGAGGACTGGCCGTTCGGCTTCGACGCAGCGTTCTCGGAATCGGCCAACCTGGTCCGCACAGCCATCCAGCTGGCCAACGAGCATATTCACGACACAGCGGCGACCTCCGACGAGTACACCGGCATGGGCACGACGATCGTCGCCGCCCTCTTCAACGGCGATCGGGTCGCCATCGGCCACGTGGGCGACAGCCGGATCTATCGGTACGCCGCCGGCCGGCTCCAGCAGCTCACGAGCGACGATTCCTGGATCGCGAGCGTCATGGCGAAAGATCCGAATGTCGATCCGGCGGTTCTCAAGAACCACCCGATGCGTAACGTGCTGACCAACGTCCTTGGCGCGCGCCCACGCACCGACATCCATATCGCGGAGGAACAGCTCGCCGCGGGCGACCTGCTGCTGCTCACGACCGACGGCGTCCACGGCGTGCTCGACGACGGGCAGCTCGAGCGCCTGCTCGGCGAGGGCGACGACCCAGGGGCCGTCGCCGCCAGCATCGTCCTTGCCGCGATTGGCCACGGCAGCCGGGACAACTGCACGGCGGTGGTGGCGAAGTACGTCCCCGACTAGCAGAACCTTCCTTTTGTCCGTTTCCCGCTGACAGAGGATGCGGTAGGATCCGATCGCTTGGATCGCCGAATCGCGCTGCCCTTCCTTTTCCTTCTTGTAGCCCTGACCGCCGGGCTGGCGGCTGCTCAATCGGTGCGCGGCGTCGTGGTGGATCAGACCGGCCTGCCGCTCCCGGGCGTGACCGTGCAACTCTTCGAAGGATCGACGCTCGTGCGGGTCGTGACTTCGCGCGAAGACGGCAGCTTCGATGTCCAGCCTCGCGACACGAGCATCGCGTTCTCGCTCGAAGGATTTGAAACAGTTCGCGTCGATCGCGCTGACGCAGAACGGGTTGTGCTCCCGCTGGCGGGGGCCACCGACTCGACGACCGTGGTGGCGCCGACGATGGCGCCCTCGCCGATCACGACGGCCGCGCTTGGCAGCAGCCTCCCTGCCACGACAGTCGCCCGGTTACCCTCGAGGCAGCTCAAGGCGCGCGAGTCGCTCGGCTTGCTGCCCTCGGTTGTCCGGGGACCCGACGGACTGCTTCGTTTCAGCGGCGCCCGCGTCAGCGACACGCCGCTCCTGATTGACGGCTTCAACGTCACCGATCCCGCCACGGGCACCTCATCGATCAATCTTCCGTTCGAATCCGTGCGGGGCATCGATCTGCTGCGCGATCCCATGTCGGTCACCTACGGCGGCCTTCTTGGCGGGCTCGTGCAGATCGACAGCAAGCCCGGCGATGAGCGCTTCAAGATGGGCGTGCAGGGATTCGTGCCGAGACCGCGGTTCACCAATCCCGGAGCCGGGCGCCTCGAGGGCCTCTTCCCACGGATCTATGCGAACGGCGCGAGCCCCACGCGTCGCGTGCGCTATTTTTCGTCGGCCGAATGGGACTTCGAACGCATTCCGGTCCCTGAGGTGACCGAGGGCGATGGCCCGAACGTCGTCGAGCAGAGCGGGATCGTGTTTTCGCGAATTGACCTGACCGCGAGCAATCGGGACACGGTGACGCTGGAGGGCCTGGTCATGGGGAGCGGCAGGGATTCAGAAGCGCTCAGCCCGCGGCGCGATGACCAGGCGGCGGTCGATACCCGCGGGACGGACTTGTTCATGGGCGTCACGAACCGGTTCATCCTCGATCCGACCAACGTGCTGACCGTCAGGTTCGGCGCCTTCGATCGTGAAGCCTCTCAGACGCCGCGCGGCGGCGCAGGAACGTCGTTGCTGTCGCCGGAGGGATGGAGCGGCAACTGGTTTTCGCACATGAGCCGCCGATCGTCGCGTGTTGGGCTGACGGTCATCTCGGAACAGGCCGCTGTCATCAAAGCGCAATTGCACGAGTTCACGATGGCCGCCGGAATTTTCTCGCGGCGGCTGACCGGCGCCGTCACGGAACGGTCCGTCTCAGTCGTAGACGCGCTCGGGCGTACGGTGCGCAAGGTGGGATTCGGGCCGGCCGCGGACACGGGCACCGCCTCGCTTGACGCGAGCGATCGTCCCTCCTATGTTGCCGCGCGCGACGTCTGGCACGCGAGCGAGCGGCTCCAGGTTGATGGCGGCGTACGAGTCGATTACAGCGGATCGCACGGTCCCCGGGCTCCGTCGGCGCGCGTAGGCCTGCGCCTTGGCCTGGGCGCATCCGAGCGGACCGTCGTCAAGGCGGGCTACGGAACGTTCGTCGGCGACTTGCCGCTCCTCGTGCAGGCTTTTGGGGGGTATCCCACGCGGACCGACACGCTCCTCGATCCGACGACCGGCGCGCCGATCGGCCCGCCGCTTTCGTTGCAGCCGATGGTTCGCGATCTGCGTCTGCCGCGAGCGGTGGCGTTGACTATCGGCGTCGAGCGGCAGATTCGGCCGGGTCTGGACGCGCAGGTGAGCGTGACCGAGCGGAATTCCATTCGCCTGGCGACACTCGACGTGCCCGCCCAGAGCGGTCCGCTGACCGCGACGAGCTCGGGCACAGCCCGGTATCAGGAGCTGCAGCTGTCGGTGCGCCGACGCTTCGAGCACGACCAGCAGATCTTTGTCAGCTATGTGCGCTCCGACGCGAAGGGAGAGCTCAACGACTTTTCGACGCAGGTTCAGGGCTTTGACGTGCCGCTCGTTCAACCGGGGGGCCGGTCGCGGCTCTCCACCGACGCGCCACACCGCGTGATCGCGTGGGGAACATTCAACGGGCCGGCCGGGATCGTCGTCTCGCCGGTCACCGAATGGCGCTCGGGCTTTCCGTATTCGTCGGTGAACGACCGGTACCTGTACGCGGGAACACCGCACGACCGCGACTTCCCGGCCTTCATGGCCACCGACCTGATTGTCTATAGGAATTTCAAGTATCGGAACCGGTCTGCCGACCTCGGTATTCAACTCTTCAACTCGACCAACCACAACAACCCGCGCGATGTCTACCCGGTCGCGGGCTCGGCCCGGTTCGGGGAGTTCACCAACAGCGTCGGCCCCATCCTTCGCGGCTTCATGTTGCTAAAGTGGTGAGGGTCCGGCTAAAGCCGGACACTACGTACGGAAGACGTACGGACGTAACACGCGTGCAACGTGCACGTTGCTGTGATATAAGAGGCGGTCCGGCTCCGCCAGATTGCGAATAAAGAAGTCGTAACTATGGTGACGTGCGTCGCCGGCACTAGACGGGGAGCCAGGGCCTGATCTCATGCGAGTTGTCCTAGCCGATCTCAAGTCGCCTCGCGGTTTTGTCAGCAAAGACACGGTGGTTGGCGGGTACGGATCGCGGCTCGATCCGTTCACCCGCGTCACGCGCGTCATTTCACATTACAAGAGCCGGTTCCACGACGTGCCGAGCGTGCACATGGCCTACCTCGCGGCCCTGCTGACGCGCGCGGGGCACGACGTGACGTGGACGCGGGGCGACGTCGTGGACGGCGACGTGGCGCTCGCCTTGTC
>JBGPHH010000256.1:0-5945 GCA_041484265.1 Vicinamibacteria bacterium | reverse complement strand
TGCCGCAAATCGGTCGCTCCCCAGCGCCGCACGAGCAGCCACGCGAAGGGCACCGACCCGATGCAATACGCCGCGAGCACGATCACGACCGGCATCATGTCAGGGTAGCACGCGCGAGCGCGGTGTGTGTCGGTCCGGTCGGTCCCAGTCGGCTCTGATACAGCGTCACGCCGTCGACGGACAGGCGCGCCACGACCGTGTCACGTTCGGCCTCGCGGATACGACGCCCGTCCTGTGGTCGGGAGTTCCGCCACCGGCCCAGGGTCACATGTGGATGGAAGGGCCGCCGCTCGAGCGCAACTCCGGCGCCCGCCAGACGATGAGCAACGTGCCGTTGCACGTCCGCGACCTGGCTCGCTCCGTCGCCGACGCCGAGCCACAGCACCCGCGGCGCGCCGTGGGGCGGAAACACGCCGAGCCTCTCAAAGCCCACCGCAAATGGCCTGACCTCAACCTCGGCCGAGATTGCGCTGACCACTGGCGGCACAGCCTCCTCGGCGACTTCGCCAAGGAAGACGAGAGTCAGGTGCATGTGAGCGGGCTGGACCCATTTGAGCGACGAGCGGTCCGTATCGCCAAGCACGGTGGCGATACGCTTCTGTTCGGCTGCAATCGCGTTTCTGACCTCGTCATTGAGATCAATGGCCACAAAGAGGCGCATAGGCCATCATCCATCACTGCGTCGCGGGGCCCCACCCCCACGCCTGATGCCCTCGCGCCGCGGCGCTCGGGCATATCTAGAACAGAACGTCAACGTCGCTCAATCAACATCAAGCGGAGCATGTTCATCGCTGCCTGAGTGGCTTGGAATTTCACCATTTCGCGTCCGCCGATGAATTGGAACGTCCGGGCCCGCGTGTCCTCCTCGACGGCCACGGCGACAGCTACGGTCCCCACCGGTTTCTCTGGCGTGCCGCCTGTCGGTCCCGCGATGCCGGTCACCCCAATCGCGACACCGGTTCCGGCTCGCGCCCGAATGCCCTCAGCCATTGCCCGCGCGACCGGCTCGCTGACCGCGCCGTGTTCCAGGATGAGTGACTCCGGCACGCCGAGCAGCTCCACCTTCGAACGGTTGCTGTAGCACACGACGCCACGCTCGACATAGTCAGAACTGCCCGGAATGTCGGTGAGCCGCGACGCCAGCAGTCCGCCCGTGCACGACTCGGCGACCGCCACGGTGAGGCGTCTCTCGCGCACAAGGTCGCCAATCACGGCTTCAAGGGATCGGCCGTCGACGCTGTACACCGCCGGACCCAGCGCGTCCTGGAGCTCGGACACGGCCGCGTCGAGCGCCGCGTCGGCCGCCGTGCGAGTGCCCGCGCGCGCGGTCAGATGCAGCTCGATCTGTCCGAGCACCGCCAGAATCGTCGTGCTGATCGGCACGTGCGCGGTTACCCACTTGCGATAGATCGGCTGCGCGCTGGTGTCGACATCAGATTCCGTGCGGCCCGTGATCCTGATCACGCGACGGAACAGGCCCGCCCCTCGGCTCAAAGGCGCGAGGCGATCGCGGACCACAGCCTCGATCATCGGGGTCAATTCGCGCGGCGGGCCGGGGAGGAGCACGACCGCTGTCGATCCCCGCTCGATCCAGACACCCGGCGCCGTGCCGTTTGGATTCTCGAGGAGCGTGGCGCCGCGCGGCGCCATGGCCTGACGACGGTTAATCTCCGGCATCGTCATTCCGCGGCGCGCGAACCGCTCGCGAATGCGCTCCACCACGTGTTCGTGTATCTCGAGCGGCACCTGCAGTACGCGCGCGACCACGTCGCGCGTGATGTCATCATCGGTCGGCCCGAGGCCGCCAATGACGATCACCGCATCCGCCCACGTCAAGGCGCTTTCCAGCACGCGCGCCGCCTCTTCGATGTCGTCGCCCACCACGACCTTGAGCCGAACGTCGAACCCGATCGTGTTCAGCCGCTCCGTCACGACGAGCGAGTTCGTGTCGACGCGAAATGGCGTCAACATCTCACTGCCAACCGCGACAATGCAGGCCCTCACCCCATCACCCAATGCGCCAGCGCCATCGATGCGCCGAGCGCGAGGTTTGCGTAGATTGCCGCCATCAAGTCGTCGGCCATCACGCCGACGCCGCCGGGAAGGCGCTCGAGGTGTCTGGCGGGAAAGGGCTTGAGGACGTCGGCGGCGCGGAACAGACCAAAGCCAAGGAGCGCCCCGACCCAGCCAACTTGATAGTGAAAGAGTGTGACGAACATGCCCATCACCTCGTCGATCACCACTTGTCGTGGATCGGTCCGGCCGAAATGCCGCTCGACCACACTGCCACTCACCGAGCCGGCGAGGAGCAGCGCGACAATGACGGCTCCCTGCACGACGACAGACGCGGGCCGGAGTGCCCACCACCAGATGATCAAGCCAACGGCCGATCCGCAGGTTCCCGGAGCAACCGGAATGTAGCCAACGCCGAGGACGGTCGCGATCGCCAGCGAGAAAAGGGGGCGGGGGGATTTCACACGGCGCGGATGACGCGGGTGCCAGCGAAGCGATCGTGAAGTCCGCGATGGTCACGACTGAACACCGTCGTCAGCAGGCCGAGGCCGGCAGGCGCGGCAAGCAAGAGCCACACGAGCTCGCGAGCGAGCGCACGACCAAGGCCAAGGGATCCCTGTCGTTCAGTCGAGACTACCTTGATGCCAGTCACCATCTTCCCCATCGTCTGCCCTCCGGCCGTAAACGCGACAAAGTACGCGGCGTTCTGAGTCAGGAGGAAGGCGAGCATCGGTCCACGGGGTAGGAGATCAATCTCCGCAAGGCCAATCCCGCAAATCTGCATCGTGAGGTAGACGATGGCCAAATCGATGGCGGCTAGGACCAGGCCATCAATCGCGATCGCTGCCAGGCGATCGGCCATAGCTGCGTCCTCGATGGGCTCGGCAGTCTCAGGCTCGCCCACCTCCAATTCGGCCACCGGTTCGGGAACCGGTTCGGGAACCGTTGACGGCGGATCGAGATCGAGCATCGGCGTTCGCAAGAGGGGCGTTCGCGCACGCAGCACTTCTGGAGTCGCTCGACGGACCGCGAGCGGGGTCCGAGGCGGCGATGGTCTGGTGATGAGCGGGTCGTCGTCTGGAATTGGCGGTCCGAAGAGCGGCAGATCCTCCGGCGGATCCTGGACCAACGGCGCGGCCAGGGAAAAGTCGTAGCCACAATTGCGGCACCGATCGAGGTGTTCGAACCCCAAATAGCCGCACTTGGGGCACTTCATGGAGCGCGCCGCTCTTCCTTGCCGCGCGCGGGTGACGCCGGCGCCGCCGCGTCAGACGGTGGTGCCAGCAGCTGACGCTGAATCTCACCGCGCAGCTCGTCGGCCTCGGCTTTCTGCGGATCGGTCGATCGAACGCGATCGAGGATGGCGAGCGCTTCGCGCAAGTGGCCTGCCGTGACGAGCGTCCGAGCGCGCGTCAGGGCGACTTCGCCGCGTGTCGGCAGCGGCAGACCTGGATCGGACACCAACGTCGAGGCCGCAGTCGTCGCCGGGCGGTCCGGCAGTCCCGATCCCTGCGCCCAGCGGCTCCAGGCCCCCGCGACGTACACACCAATAGCCGCCACCACACAGACCGGTACGGCCCACGCCACAAACGCCGTCAGCGACAACGCGCGGCCGGCGCGGGGCACCACGGCTCGATGCTCGCGACCGAGTCGCGCGCGCGGACTCTCGGAGGGGCCTGTCTCGAGACGATTCAGCCGATCGAGAACCGCCAGCGCCTCGTCGGGCGGCGCGCCACCGTCGATAGCAGCCTGGAGCAGTTTGCGCGCCTCGCCGCCCTCGCCTCGCTTGAACGCCGCGACGCCATGCTGCAGCAGCTCTTCCGATTGACGCTGCCGCTCCGCGAGTGCGCTGCGCGCCCGTTCGACGTAGGCGCGAGCTCGGGGATGGTTTCGATCGAGAAACAAGACGCGCGTCCAGACGTTGATCGCCTGGTCGTATCGCGCAGCGAAGTAGTGATCCAAACCGAGGAGCAGCAACTGCTCGATCTTCGCATCGCGATCAGCTCCAGACGCGGCATCGTCGCGTCCGCGTGAGCTTTCGGTGCGAGATGGATCGGACATAGTGGAAAGTGCGAGGGAATTATAGCATTGCAGATTTCAGATTGCAGATTTCAGATTGGAGATGACGGACTCGGAAGCGACTACAATTCCCGATGCAATCGGCAATCTGAAATCTACAATCTGCAATTCCATGATCCTGTCCGTGCCGAACGTGAGCGAGGGTCGCCGGCTTGACGTCATCGACTTGATGGCCGACGCAATCCGCCGAGTACCCGGAGCCAGGCTGCTCGACTCTTCCTCAGACGTGTCGCACAACCGATCCGTCTTCACCGTTGCCGGCGAGCCTCCCGCGCTCGAGGGCGCCGTGATGGCGCTCGTCGAGCGGGCCGTCGTGGACATCGACCTCCGGACACATCGCGGCGAACATCCCCGCCTCGGCGCTATCGACGTGGTGCCCTTTATCCCGCTCGCCGGCGCGTCGATGGCCGACTGCGTCGCGCTCGCCAGGAGCGTGGGCGCGGCACTCGCCGAGCGGTTGCTCGTCCCCGTCTATCTCTACGAAGAAGCCGCAACGAGTCCTGCCAGAAAGAACCTCGAGAATATCAGACGCGGGCAGTTCGAGGGACTCGCCGCGAAGATGACGACGCCGGGCTGGGTACCGGACTTCGGCCCCCCCGCGCCGCATCCCACAGCCGGCGCAACGATCGTCGGGGCACGTCCACCCCTCATTGCATACAACGTCAATCTCGCGACTGACCGAATCGAGGCGGCCAGACGAATCGCGGCGGCCGTTCGTTCGAGCAGCGGCGGCCTTCGGGCCGTCAAGGCCATGGCCGTCGCCCTCCACCACCGCGGCATCGTCCAGGTGTCGATGAATCTGACCAACTATCGGGAGACGTCAATTCTCCAGGCGTTCGAAGCGGTGAAACGCGAGGCCCGTAAGGACGGTGTGTCGATTCTCGAAAGCGAGATTGTGGGTCTGGTGCCGGCGGCGGCATTCGCTGGGACGACGGCCAGCGACTTACAACTGACAGGTCTTGGACCCGACCGGATCCTCGAAAATAAACTGAAACGTTAAAAATTAGAACTTAAAAGTAGGCTCTCTCTCTTGGTCCTTTTGACTTTTCCCTTTTAAGTTTCAACTTTGAACTGTTCCTCCTCCCCTTCCGCCCGTCTGGGCGCAATCCCGAACCCCTTCATCTTGCGATACAGGTTGCTGCGCTCGACGCCCAGGACTTCGGCTGTCTGAGAGATGTTGCCTTGCTGCTCGGCCAGCGTCCGGATGATCAGATCGCGCTCGAAGCGATCGCGCGCCTCGTGCAGCGTCAGCCGGGCGTGAGGCGCCGTCGGCGCCCGCTCGAGCCGCCCCAAGCCGTCCTGGTCGAGAAAGCTCACGTCGGGGGCGGCAATGGTATCCCCGACGACCATGATCATCAGGCGTTCGACGACGTTTCTGAGCTCGCGAACATTGCCCGGCCAGGCATACCGCTGCAGGACCGCAATCGCGCCAGGGTCGAATGTCTTGATACGGCGTCCGTACTCTCGCGCGAACTCGGCCATGAAGTGCTCGGCGAGCAGTTGAATGTCGTCCTGGCGATCGCGCAGCGGCGGCGCGAAGATCGGAATCACGTTCAGTCGGAAAAAGAGATCCTCCCGGAACCGGCCGGCGCGGATCTCGACCGGCAACTCCTTGTTGGTCGCCGCCAGCACACGCGTGTCGACGCGAACCGACGTATTGCCGCCGACCGGCTCGAGCGTCTGCTCCTGCAAGACGCGCAGCACCTTGGCCTGTGTCTTGAGGCTCATGTCGCCGATTTCGTCGAGAAAGATCGTGCCGCCGTCGGCCGCCTCGAACTTGCCGCGGCGGTCGGTGAGCGCTCCTGTGAAAGCGCCGCGCACGTGGCCGAACAGCTCGCTCTCGATCAGGTCCT
>JBGPHH010000255.1:0-5949 GCA_041484265.1 Vicinamibacteria bacterium | reverse complement strand
CTTCGTCTCCCGCAGGCTGTACCCGAACGTCGACTTCTACTCGGGTCTCATCTACCAGGCGATGGGGTTCCCGACGGAAATGTTCCCGGTCCTGTTCGCGATCCCGCGGACGGCTGGCTGGATCGCGCAGTGGGAGGAGATGCTGCTCGATCAGGAACAGAAGATCGCCAGGCCGCGGCAGATCTACACCGGCCCCAAGGTTCGTGAATACGTCCCGCGCGAAAAGCGATCATAGGGGATTACGGCATTGCAGATTTCAGATTTCAGATTGCAGACTGGGGCGCTGCTGATTGTGGCGGGCGCGTGCGTCTCGGCACAAGCGCCCGCGCAGACGTTTGATTCCAACCGTGCGTGGGAGCACCTGCGGCAGCTCGTCGCAATCGGTCCCCGGCCGGCTGGCTCGGCGGCCATCGAACAAGCACGCACCTATATCAAGACCCAGCTCGCCGCCTCGGGCCTGACCGCGGTCGAACAGACTTGGGACGATCAGACGCCGGTCGGCAAAGTGCGGATGGTCAACCTCAGGGTCACCATTGCTGGCGCGCCCGGCGCGCCGAAGGACCGGATCGTCATTGCGGGACATTACGATACGAAGCTCTTCCGCCAGTTCCGTTTTGTCGGGGCCAATGACGGCGGGTCGAGCGCGGCGTTTCTCGTCGAGCTCGCGCGCGTGCTCAAGGCGCGCCGGAACCTGCTGACCATCGAACTGCTCTTCCTCGACGGCGAGGAAGCCGTGAACACCGAGTGGGCCGGCACCGACAACACCTACGGTAGCCGGCATTATGTGGACGTCGCTAAGCGAGACGGATCGCTCGCGAGCCTCAAGGCGTTCGTGCTCGTCGACATGATTGGCGATCGGGATCTCCAGATCCGGCGTGACTTGAACTCCACGCGGTGGCTGACCGACATCGTGTGGGACGCAGCCAGGCGACAGAAGCTCGACAACGCCTTCATCTCAGACAGCACGCAGATCGAAGACGACCATCTGCCGTTCGTCCAGGCCGGCGTGCCGTCGGTCGACATTATCGACCTCGACTTTCCCGCGTGGCACACCGCCCAGGACACGCTCGACGTGGTCAGCGCGCGCAGCCTCCAGGTGGTCGGCGACGTCGTGCTCGCCGCGCTCCCCCAGATAGAAGCGCGCCTCACTGCCCCATCACGATAGAAGTAGAACCGGTTTCATACCCGGACCGGGTGTTTTCAGACGTAGTGTCCGGCTTCTGCCGGGCCTTCGTGGTCCTTCGCACCGTCCGCCTTCAGGCGGACCTTCACTATCGCGGCACGGCGGTCAGCAACACGATCAGCGCCTTGTCCCCCTGCACGCGCGAAGTCCCGACCACCACGGTTTCACCCGCATCAATGTCGAACGTCGTTTGAAGGAGGGTCTGCGGGCCTTCAGCGATTTGACGGGCGCGCTTGAGATCGGCTTCGGCCTCGCGGAGTTCGGCAGTCTTGTCGCCATTCTTCTGACGGAGGGCGAGGACTGCGTCCTCGAGTGCCGCGACGCGCGCTACTTGGGCTTTGCTCTCCTCAAGACTTGTACCTTCTCGTCCGACCCTTGCGGTAGTCAAATAGAAAGCTCGACTATGGGGACGGCCGCCGAGAGACCACAGTTTGAAGTCGTACTGTTGATTGTCCGGCCCTCGCAATTGCCCCACATCATAGCTATCACCCCTCGATTCTGAGACTTTGCCGGCAATCCACTGCGTGTCGAGCAATCGATAACTCTTATACGGCAGAAAGTCCTTGAGGTCGGCGAGCGCCTTACGGGCCGGTGTCGACAAACCGTCGGCGGGTGTTCCGCCGCCCTGTATCTCTCCCAGAAGCAGGACCACGCTGAAGCCCTGAAGGCGCCTTGTCGACACCTGAGCAGGGACGACCGGTGTGGGGATGACCGGCGGTGTGGGGATGAGCGGGGTGGGGACGACGACTCTGGGCTCAGAACCCTGCGCAACCAACGTGACGGGCGCCACTTCAGTCTGGCCTAGCCCCTGCCCATGCGCAGCGATAGTTGCCGCGAGAAAGGCGTTCGCCATGCAGGCCATTTGAATCCGCTTCATGTTCTCCGGTCCTTTCACAGTGTGAAATCCGAGCTCAGTACCCAGATAATGCGGGTGCCAGCCGGGGTCTCGAACTGAATTTGACGACGTTCGATGGTCTGCGATTTCACGGGTGCCGTCGCAGCATCGTGTGGCAGCCTCGTTCCAATGCTGATTCCGATCGCGAGTGCGAGGCCAATGGCCGTCGCCAGCATCCACGGTCGCGGCCACGACCAATCCACGGTCATCGATTCGTTGGCCGCGGCAACGACCACCTGCCGCATCATCCGCATGTCGTCCGCCGAGGGTCCCGGCTGATCGTTCAGCGGATCGCCTTCCTTCAACCACGCCCTGACATCCCTCATGACTCGTCTCCCCTATTACCCTTGATGACGTTGGCCAACTCGCGCCGGCCGATCGACAAATGCCATCTCACGGTGACGGCTGTCACCCCAAGCTGTTTGGCGATAGTCGCAATCGTCACGCCTTCAAGCTCGTACATCACGACGATGGCGCGACGGCGAGGTGGCAGCGTTTCGAGCGCGCGCCATACCAGCGACCGCGCGATGAGCGCGGTCTCCTGATCGGAGGAAGCCCGGGGCGCTGCATCCGTCATCGGATCGAGACGCTTCCTAGCCTTCGTCTGGCGCCAGCGATCACGACAGATGTTGACCAACACTCGGACCAGCCAGGCCTCTTCGCTCGAACTGCCCGGGGGCACCGACCGAGGCGCCCGCGCCACTCGAAGGAATGTCTCCTGGACGAGGTCCCGGGCGTCCTCGGCGTTACCGGACAGCCGACATGCCAGCCGGTAGAGGCGCTGGTGATGGGCGTCAAACAAGGTGCCCACCCGATCGGCCGGATCGCTCGGACCTGCCTCCTCCATTGGCACGTCCGAAGTCGCCTCCGCGATCACAGCTCCATAAACGGCTGACCCCTGGCGCATGTTGGTGGGTAATGTAGCGCCAGGGGCGGGTCTTGGCGAGTCTTGAGCGCGGGCGCAGAGCTACTTCACGACGGTAATCGTGACATCGACCCGCACGGTCTCGCCGCTGACCTTGTCGGTGGCGGCGGTGAACTGGCCGGTCTGACCATCCTTGAGAATGAGCGAGGCATTGGAGCGAAACGACCGGAGCACCGGCGCATCACCAACTTTGGCGATGCCTTGAACAGTTTGCCCGTCGGTGTATACGGACGAGTCTTCGACTGAGACAGCCACATCGAACCGCCCATCGTCGGTCGTGCTTGCATAGCAGTCGATGCTGGTGCCAACGTCCTTGTACACGGTTGTGACCGCCCCATTCACCGTCGTTTGAATCGGCACCTGCACAACCATTCGAAGACTGACGCGACCGCTGTTGTTCGGAACGTATCCCCCAAAGGGCTGGCGTGCACCGTCGTCCGCATTGACCGGCAGGGCGTACGGCAGACTGCTGAGCTTCTTCTCGCCCTGATACTTCGAGACAACGACCTGCACCTTCAGGGGAGTCAACGGCCTCTGCGGCGAGTTTGCGCCCGCCACAGGAGCAGGAACTGGTCCCTGCGCTCTGATGACTGTTCCGACGGCCGACGCGATCACAAGTGCCAGTGCAATCGAGTTCACATGTCTTGTCACTATCGTACTCCTTACTTATTGCGCCGCTGGTTGGATCGGCTCGATCGGAGCCATAGGTTGGATCGCGCTCAGCGGTTGAATCGCCGCCAAGGGCTGCAGAAGTTCTGGCGGTAACGTCGCCACGTCGATTCGTCGATCGCGAATACCGGCGAGCAGTCGCCGCAGCGCACGGGCCTCGCCAGGGTCGATCAAGACCTCCGGTTCCGTCCGGCTGAAGCCGGACACTACGATCGCTGGCCGCTTCGGCTTCATGTCCGACTCTGCGACACGCGGCTGTTCGACCGGAACCGCTGGTGGCGGGGTCACAGGTACTTCAGGGACCACCTTGGCGGACCAGGGCGCTCGGCCGATGGAGTTCACGTCTGTTCGTTGACCCGAGCGCGAGACGGCCACTGCGATCACGATCGTCGCCACCACGGCGCCGGCGGCGGCGAACACCCACGGTAGACGCCAACCAGTCGGCGCGGGCTCGTTCGCCACGCGCGTGCGCACGCGGGCGAGAAATTCCGGCGACGGCTCCACCGACAGCGCCGCTTTGATCTCGCGATCGATGGCGGACTCATCCCGCGCGTCGTCCGACCGGTGATTGTTCATTGCAGTTGCTCCCTCAACCGTTGTCGCGCCAGAAACAAACGGGACTTCACCGTCCCTGGCGGCAAACCCGTCAGCCGCGCCACTTCTCCGACGTCATGCTCTTCGATATTTGCCAGCACGACGACAATGCGAAGCTTGTCCGGCAAACGATCGATCGCCTGCCACAGCCGATCCGCCCGTTCGCGTGCCACCATCGCTTCGTCTGTCGCCGGGATCATCGGGGCCGGCGGCTGGTGAGCCATCTCGCGGACGATTCGTCGACCCTCGGCCCGCTGCCGGTCGAGAGCCAGCCGCCAGGTCATCCTGATGAGCCAGGCCCGGAATCGCTCGCGATCGCGAAGCTGTCGGAAGCTTCGAAAGGCCTTGGCGAAGGCCTCTTGTGCCACATCCTCGGCATCCTCGCGATGGCGCAGGACGCTGTATGCCACACGAAACGCGAGCGTCGAAGACTCGACTAACCGGATCTCGAATTCGCGCTCGAGCTCCTGGTCCACGCCTACGCTGCTATTGGCCAACCGCGCTGCGAGTTCATGCATCGGATCCGGAGCTTCAAGGGAACAAGACGCCGCCCTCGACCTGGCGGTTCACGCGCCTCCCTTCAGGGCCTCTTTCTTGGCCGAAAGCTGCACGGCCAGGAGGCCGACGAGAAGCACGGCGGCGCCGGCCGCCGTCGCCGTCCACAGACCGCGGGTGACGGCGGGACGCATCCAGTCGTCCATCCGGGCATAGGGACCGCCCATCCGCGCGGCGGCGGTTGCGGCGACGACGTACTGACGGCCGGCGACGACGATCACGCGGTCGAAGACGACGTTCCAGACGACAATCGCCCAGGCAACCCACAGCACTCTGGCGATGCGTCGCGCGCGCGCCGGCTGCCTCCACTCAGCGAGACGCCGACGCACCCCAGCACCTAGGAACCCTCGCACCTAAAGGCACCTCCGCACGCTCGCACCTTCGCACCCTCGCACCTCAGAGTTCAGTCAGTACTTCGCGAATCTGCTCGATCGCCCACACGGTCTCATCGTGGGTGATCACGTACGGCGGCATGAAGTACAAAACGTTGCCGAGCGGGCGCAGCAGGAGGCCGCGATCGAGGAAGGCCTGGGCAAGCCGAGGACCGATATTGTCGAGGTATCCGCCAGCGTCCTTCCTCGTCTTGTCGGTCACCAGCTCGACGATGCCCACTCCGCCGATGACGCGCACGTCTCCGACCATCGGAAGCACGGTCAATGGTCGGAGTCCGTCGCGTAGCCATCCCTCAAGAGCGCGCACCCCGTCGAGCGTGCCGGTCTCCTCGAACAGATCAAGGCTGGCCAGCGCAACCGCGCACGCGAGCGGATTGGCCGTAAACGAGTGGCCGTGGAAGAACGTCTTCGTGCGGTCGTCGCTCAAGAACGTCTCGTAGATGCGTTCAGTCGCGACCGTTGCGCCAAGCGGCAGATACCCGCCCGTGAGGGCCTTCGAGAGGCAAATAATGTCGGGCGATACGGAGGCGTGCTCGCAGGCGAACATGCGTCCAGTCCGGCCAAAGCCTGTCAGCACTTCGTCGGCGAGCATGAGCGTGCCGTAGCGATCGCACAGACGCCGGACTCCGCCGAGAAATTCGGCCGGCCAGACGATCATGCCGCCTGCTGCCTGCAACATCGGCTCGACCAGCACACCGGCCACCGCGCCGGAGTGCTCTCGCAACAGGCGTTCGAG
>JBGPHH010000254.1:0-5968 GCA_041484265.1 Vicinamibacteria bacterium | reverse complement strand
ATGAAGGTGAAGCCGAAGGCCGACACCTGCGCGTCCTGTCACGTCGATGTGCACCGCGGCAATTTCAAGCAGGACTGCAAGGCGTGTCACTCGGAGTCCGGGTTCAGCAAAGCGCCCTTCGATCACTCGAAGACGATGTTCGCTCTGACAGGCAAGCACAACGGTCTGGCCTGCGAGGCGTGCCACAAGAGCGTGACGCCCACGGCCCGAACCGCGTCGAGCCGGGTTGCCGATTTCCGCGGACTCAAGTCCACCTGCGTGAGCTGTCACACTGACGTGCACCAAGCCGCACTCGGTACGGCGTGCGAATCGTGCCACACGTCCACGAGCTTTCGCGTGACGACCTTCACGCATCCCCGTCTCCAGGAGTTCTTCGTTGGCCAGCACGCTCCGGTCGCGTGTGTGAAATGCCACGTGCCCGAGGCACCGACGCGCCCGACGCGAACAGGCGCAACAGTACTTAACGTCACCTTCAAGAACTTACCGACGACGTGCGTCAGTTGTCATAGCGACGTGCATCTGGGACAAGAAGGCTCCGACTGTCAGAGCTGCCACACCGTGCAGGCACCTAAGTTCGCGCTGCAAGGGTTCTCGCACACGAAAACGAGTTTCGCGCTGACCGGTCGCCATGAGGCCCTCGCCTGCGTCGAGTGCCACAAGCGCGAGACCGGCGCCTTCCCAGCCGGCGCCGGAACAGCGGTGAGATTGAAAGGGGTTGCACGCGATTGCCAGGCGTGCCACGCCGACGTGCACCTGGGTCAGCTGACGGTTGCCTGCGCGACGTGCCACCAGACTTCTTCGTTCAAGGTGCCGGCATACGTCCACCGCAACCGAACACTGTCAGGGTTTCTTGTCGGGAGCCACGCCCGTGCGACGTGCGTCGCGTGCCATAAACCATCCACAGGCCGGTTCCCGCAGGGTGTCGGGACGGCCATTCGTTTCAAGGTCGAAACCCAGTGCGTCTCCTGCCACACCGACGTACATCGTGGGTCGCTCGGTCCCAGGTGCGGCGACTGTCACAGGCCATGACTTTCAAACCCTGGTCCTTCGCGTTGACGGCGGCCGCTGCGATGTTGCTGTTCGCCATCGCGCACGCATCGCCGCAGTTCGACACGCCGAACCGCTCGTTCCACAACGCCACGGCGTTCCGGCTCGACGGCAAGCACCAGACGGTCGCCTGTGAGGCCTGCCATGTGAACGGGCAGTTCAAAGGGACGCCGACGACGTGCTTCAACTGCCACTGGATTCGACGCAAGGACGATCGTTATCAAACTCGCCTGGGCACCGACTGCGAACAGTGCCATCGTCCGACCTCGTGGACGGCAGTCCGTTGGGATCACGGCGGATTGGCAGGAGTGGCGCTGAATGCCGACCACCGGCAGCTCAACTGCGAGTCGTGCCATCGCGGCACCAATTTTCGGTCCGTGTCGGTGACCTGCATTTCGTGTCACCAGAAGGACTACAGCGCCACCAAATCCCCCAATCACCTGGCCGCTGGATTCCCGGTCACCTGCGATACCTGCCACCGACCGGGCGACTCGACGTGGCAGAGCGGCGCCTTGGTGAATCACAACGCAGTATTTCCGTTGGTGGGCGTCCACGCGACGGTGGCGTGCGCGTCCTGCCACAAGAACAACGTATATCAGGGGGCACCGCGCGACTGCGTCGGCTGCCATCAGGCCAACTACGTCGCGACGACGAACCCGAACCATGTAGCGGCCGGATTCCCGACCACGTGCGATGCGTGCCACAAGGCGTCCGATCCGGACTGGAATCGTGCGACCTTCAGCCATACGTGGTTCCCGCTGACCAGCAACCACAACGTCGCGTGCGCCCAGTGTCACACCACCGCGAACAACTTCGCGCTGTTCAGTTGCACCGTCTGTCACAGCCGATCGCAAACCGATAGTCATCACCAAGGCGTTGGCGGGTACATCTACGACTCAAATGCGTGCTACTCGTGCCATCCCAACGGCAGGGCCGGGTAGTCGCCGATGAGCCGGCATGCACTCGTCGCCGCAACGGTCTGTCTGTGCGTCTGTGTGGCTGACCGAGCCTCGGCACAGTCGACCGCCGGCGCTCCGGCAGCGGAGCGACCGTGGGGACGCGTGTCGTTCTTCACGAACAGTTCGGAGACTCACACGACTGACGGCGCGAGCACCCGCCTCTCAGAGCTGAGCACGGCCTTCTCCTACCAGCTTCCCGATGTGGACCGCAACCGCGCAGACTACGGCGTCGACATCAGACATGCGGCTTACACGTCTGCGACGCAACCCGATCGCGTATCGATTTACGAGGCGTTCGCCGGCGCCCGCATGGCCGATGGCGCCGTCAGGTTCC
Organism: Vicinamibacteria bacterium; assembly: GCA_041484265.1. GTDB lineage: Bacteria > Acidobacteriota > Vicinamibacteria > Vicinamibacterales > CAVVIG01 > 2-12-FULL-65-11. The sequence continues at coordinate 3,628 of JBGPHH010000254.1, read as the reverse complement.
GGCTCGGTCACGTCTGGCTGACCGACGTCGGCTCCCTCGGTTCGGTGGCAGGAACCGTCATCGAAGTCGCGCAGAAGAGAACTCGGCCCGAGAGCGGTCGGTTTCGTGGCGGCGTCTTCGGCGGCTTCGAGCCGGATGTCCTCCAGATTGGCTATGCCCCGCACGTGAGGAAGTTCGGCGGGTACCTGACGTACGACGGCGGCGGCTCGCAACGGAACTCGATCGGCTTCGTGACGGTTCGGAACCGCGCGCTGACAGAGCGGTCGGTGCTCACGACCACCAACTTCGTACCGGTCGGTCAAAAGCTCTTCATCTACCAGAGCGCTGAGTACGACGTGGTCCCACCGGCCGGCCAGGCCACGCGCGGTCTCGCTCAACTGTTCACGACAGTCAGAGTGCTGCCGGCCAGTCGTCTCGACCTGCAGGCCACCTACAGTCGAAACCGATCGGTTGATGTGCGAGGTCTGAGCGAGGACATACTCGCAGGCCGGCCGGTTTCTCCGCTCGCCGTCGAGGGCTTTCTTTACGAATCAGTTGGCGGGCGTGTCACCGTCGAGGTTGTCAGGCGGGTGCGCGTTTACGGAGGGTACTCCAGAGATCGGAACGATCGCGACTCTGCGCCTTCCGGCCGGACGCTTGTAGGCGGTTACGCGTCGAATGTCCTCGATTCAGGCCTGGACATCACCGCGTCGGATGCGTTGTTCAACCGTCCGACTGGCAGCTACCATTCGGACTACGTATCGATCGGCCGTCAGCTAGGCAGAACCACGTACCTCTCGATCGATTACTCCAATTCGTTGTCGGTCGTCCGATTCGATCGCAGCGACGGGATTACCGTGGAGACGCGACCTCATACGACGAGGGCCTCGGCCACGGCCACCGTCAACCTGCGACGCTCGATGTCGCTGCTGATGACGGTGGAACGATCGAAAGACGACGGCAGCTCCGAGCTTCGCTTGCTGTCGGGGCTTACCTATCGCATCCGCTAGTCACTTGGGCTGCCCGGCTCTTGACCCGATGACGAGATGGGCTCATCATGGCCCGTCGTTTCCCAACACCCGGAAGAGGAACTGGACATGGCGGATGATCTCAATCGACGCGCATTTCTGAAGGGAATCGGGACGCTCGGCGCCGGTGGTGCCGCCGCCATGGTTCCCCTCGACGTCGTCGCGGAGCCGGCGGCGGCACAGGCTCCCGCCGCCGCAGGCCGGCCGGCCCAGGCCGCACCGCAGGCGTACGCGTTCCTCACCGCGCCCGAGGCGGCATTTGTCGAAGCCGCCGTCGATCGGCTGATTCCGGCCGACGAGTTGACGCCGAGCGGCACCGATTGCGGCGTGGCGATCTTCATCGACCGGCAGCTGACCGGCGCTTGGGGAAGCGGCGATCGGATGTACATGCAGGGACCGTGGGAAAAGGGAACGCCCGGTCAGGGGTATCAGTTGCCGATGACACCGGCCGAGTTCTTCCGCGCCGGCATCGCCGCCGTCAATGCGCACTGCCGGAAGACGTACCAAAAGGACTTCGACCGTCTTGGACGCGATCAGCAAGTGCAGGTGCTCCAAGGTCTCGAGCAGGGACAAGTGGCGCTCGATCACGTGCCGGCGCAGGATTTCTTCAATCTGCTCCTGAATGCGGCAATGGAAGGGTTCTTTGCCGATCCGATGTATGGCGGCAACCGCAACAAGGCGTCGTGGAAGATGCTCGGGTTTCCGGGTGTCATCGCGATTTACGCCGAGCACATCAAGACCTATCGCAACCGTCGCTACGATGTCGAGCCCACGAGCATTGCGGATCTGACGTGAGGGTGCCATGCCTACCAAACTGAAGCCGGTCGACGTCGTCATCGCCGGACTGGGGTGGACCGGCGGCATTCTCGCCAAGGAGCTAAGCGCGGCCGGCATGACCGTGGTCGCGCTCGAGCGCGGCGGGCCGCGTGCGACGGATCCCGATTTTTCAGTGCCGCTCATCCGCGACGAGCTGCGCTTCGCCGTCCGGCACGGCCTGATGCAGAACCCGGCGCGCGACACCATCACGTTCCGCAACCGGCCATCAGAAACGGCGCTTCCCATGCGCCGGCTCGGCTCGTTCCTGCCAGGCGAAGGCGTCGGCGGCGCCGGCGTCCATTGGAACGGCGTAACTTGGCGATGGACCGAAATCGATCACGCGATCCGCACGCACTACGAGCAGCGCTACGGGCGACGCTTCGTTCCGCCCGACATGAGTCTGTACGATTGGCCTGTCAGCTACAGCGAACTGGAGCCGTACTACGACAGGTTCGAGCGAACGGCCGGAGTCAGCGGCAAAGCCGGCAACCTCGGCGGCCAGACGCAAGCAGGTGGCAACGCCTTCGAAGCGCCACGCAAGCGCGAGTATCCGCTGCCGCCGCTCGAACCGAGCTATGCGCAGATGGTCTTCAGCGAAGCGGCCGGCGAGGCCGGCTATCATCCCTTCCCAAGGCCGGCGGCCAACGCGTCGCGGGCGTACACGAATCCCGACGGCTCGCGCCTCGGGGCCTGCGTCTATTGCGGCCACTGCGAGCGGTTCGGGTGCGAGACCAACGCGAAGGGCAGCCCGCACATCACGGTGATCCCAATCGCGATGGCGTCGCCGCGCTTCGAGCTGCGTACGCGGGCGTGGGTCACGAAGGTACTGCTCGACTCGACAAAACGCAAAGCAACCGGCCTGCTCTACACCGATCTCGCCACGGGCGAGGAATATGAGCAGCCGGCATCGATCGTGGCGTTGTGCGCTTATGCCATCAACAACGTCCACCTCCTGCTCCTTTCGCAGATCGGCGCACCGTACGATCCGCAAACCCAGAAGGGAGTCGTCGGCAAGAACTACTGCTACCAGCCGGGTGGCGGCGGCGTGACGCTGTTCTTCGAGGACAAGATCTTCAACCCGTTCATGGCGACGGGCGCCTTTGGCACGATTCTCGACGACTTTCACGCCAATCAAGGGTTCGATCGAGGGCCCGTCGGCGCGATTGGCGGCGCGACCATCGCCGTTGGCCAGAGTAACGGACGGCCGATTGGCTATCGGCCCGTGCCCGGCGGCACGCCCCGATGGGGCTCCGAGTGGAAGAAGGCCACCGCGAAGTGGTACTTGCGATCGATGAACATCGGCGTGACCTCCAGCAACATGCCCAACCGGTATCACGCCTACGATCTGGATCCGACGTACCGCAACGCCTTTGGCCAGCCGCTCATGCGATTGACGTACAACTTCACCGACAACGATCGAAAGATTGCGGCGTTCGTGGGACAGAAGGCGGCAGAACTCGCGCGGCGTTTGAATGCGACCATCGTCAGCGCGCCGGGCGGGCGATCGCTTGGCGACTATTCAATCGTGCCGTATCAGTCGACCCATAACACCGGTGGCGCGATCATGGGCAGCAATTCGCGTGAGAGCGTGGTCAATCGCTATCTGCAGAGTTGGGACGTGTCGAACGTCTTTGTCGTCGGCGCGAACGCCTTTCCCCACAACTCCGCATACAACCCGACGGGGCCCGTTGGCGCGCTGGCGTACTGGGCCGCCGATGCGATCACCACGCGCTACCGCCAACGGCCGGGCCCCCTCGTGTAATGGCGAACCGCCTCGTGCTGCTCGGCTTGATGTTCGGCGGGAT
>JBGPHH010000253.1:0-6022 GCA_041484265.1 Vicinamibacteria bacterium | reverse complement strand
TAGAGGTGAATCTCGAGCGGCCGCCACATCGCGACCCAACCGACGATGGTCAGACTCTCTTCGGTCACCCGCGAGCTCGCGCCGGCGAAGAACGACGGGACGATTCTGCTGAGCGTCAGGCAGATCACGAGGAATACCAGTCCGACGACCAAACTGACTCGACCCTGACGGAGCAGCTTCCTGAGCTCCAGGCGCTTCATGGCGGCGCGCTCGTTGAAAAAATGTCGCACCGCGTCTTCGACCGCGGCCGCGCGCCTGGGCGGCGGCGCCTCGGTCAGGTGGATGACCAGTTCAAACTCGCGCACTGGAGCGAGCTCGCTCGCCCACGACACGATGAACTCCTCGGCGTCCGCATCGAGATCTCTCTCGTTGAAAGGTGACGGATCGATGGAGTTGAAGAGCTGGGCGAGCTCTCGGAGTCGTACTTGGATCCGATGAGGACGGTCGGGCATCTCGCAGACTTCACGCTCGAGACCTGATGCGCAGCACGTCGATGAGCCACTGGACGACCCGGTCGACGCGGCCGGCTTCTGTCCTCACCGTCGACGTCACGCCTTTGACATCGTCGAGGATCGAGTTGACGCGTGCGGCGGCCGGCGCGACGTGTCGCGCTTCGATGCCGTCGATGACCTGCATGAGGCGTCGGTACAGAAGGAAGCCCGCGAGAAACAAACCGAAGACGGCCAGCGCCTCGAGCAGACTCACGACTGCGATGATTCCGAGAAACACGTTCGTGGTGCCGAGGTCAGGTGTCATGGGAACCTCACTTCGGGTTCGCGAGCTGCCCGAGCAATGCCTCGATTCGACGTCGGGCCGTCGCGAGTCGCTCGTTCAGGTTGTCGTACACGAATTCGTGACCGGCCTGGACGGCTTGCACCAGTGGAACCTCGGCCTGCTGGTACATCGTCTCGAGCTGGGCCTTGCGTGTCTTGTCGGCCACGCGCGCGATGAGAGGTTTCGCGACGGCGAGCATTTCCCGCGATTCGTTGATCGCCTCGTACAACGCCCGGGCACTCGCTGCGCGCTCCGGCCGAAGGGCGACCCCTTTGGGACCGTGGCACTGCTGGCATTCACCCTCCAACGCCTTGGGTGACGGCCGTTCGCCTCCGACGGCGCCGTGGCACGTGGCGCAGACCGGTACCCTCTCGTCGCCCTTCTTCAGCAGGTCGTAGTGAGTACTCTTCTGAAAGGCCACGAAGGGACCGGCGTGGCATGTGCCGCACGTGGTCGGCAGGTTCCGGGGATTCACGGGGCTCGCCGGGTTCGTGCTGTTGAGGATGCCTCGATGGGCGAGAAACGACTCGAAGGTCGCGGCGTTTCCTCCATGGCACTTTTCGCACCCGACGCGACTGCGGCCGTGCGCGGAACGATCCCAGGCTTCCAAGTGATCTCGGGCCGGCGCTTTGGGATCGGCAAAATGACAATCCGCGCAGCTGCTTTGTTGTGCCGCTACCGATGACGGCACTGCGAGTGCCAGCAACGCAATCAGAAGGATCCGCACCTCGGCACCTTAGGGCGTGAAGACGAGCCGCGCCGGCTCGTTCGCGTAGTTCTCGAGCTCGATCAGGTCGAGCTCTTCACTCACCGCAACCTTTGTTGTGATCGACATCTTACCTTCGCCTCTGCCGTCGGGGTTCAGCCGAATCTCGATCAGCGTGAACTCATCCGTGTTCGAGCGGGGCGTCGCCGCTTCCCAGAACTTGAGCGGCCTGGCCGTGGCCAGAACAATCCGGCGTCCACCGTTGCTCGTCGGCTCGTCCCAGGCCAGGTAGATGTTATAGGCGCGATTGTCGGGCGTGCGGAGATACCCGACTTCGGGGACGCCCATCAACTCCTCAAAGAGGGCGTCCGGACCGCCGGCCAAGAAGGCGTCGACGAGACGATGCCTCTCGTCGCGCGTCGACCACCGTACGACGAAGATGTCGACGATGCCCGGACGAACACGGCCGACGTCGCCCATGTTGATCGCGAGTGCCGAGAAGTGCTCCGGCCATTGCGCGACCCGTCGGGCGGCGTGAACCGCCACGACCCCGGTCAACGTGATCATCGTGATACCGACCCCGTAAGCGATGACGCGGCGAAAACGAGTAGGCATATGCCCTCCGCGGCTATGAAACCGACCTCAGGAGGGGCAAGGGGGATGCCAGGGAAACGACGCTTGATGCTGGGCTGAAACGCCAGGGAAGGTGCCGGTTACAGACGTGGCTCACGCGAAAATTCGCACCCTTGGGGAAATTCCCCTATTTCAGAAACTCCAGAAACCACTGCCGCGCCAAATTGGCTGCTTGCTCGAGCGTGCCTGGTTCTTCGAATAGGTGTGTGGCGCCGGGCACCAGTGTGAGCCGCGCGTTCTGCGGCAATTGCGCGAGGGCCCAACGGTTCAACTTGACGACCTCCTCGTCACGACTGCCGACGATGAGCAGTGTGGGCGCCGTGACGCGACGGAGCCAGTCCCCACCAAGATCGGGGCGGCCGCCGCGCGACACGACGGCCGAAACGAGATCGGGACGTTCGGCCGCCGCCACGAGCGCCGCAGCGGCGCCGGTGCTGGCTCCGAAGACGCCAATCTTGAGCGTGCGCGTCGCCGGCTCGGTGCTCACCCAGTCGATCGTTCCCTCGAGCCGGGTCGCGAGAAACGGAATGTCGAACCGCAGATGCCCGTCGATCGCATCCGAAAAGGCTTCCTTCGGCGTCAGCAGGTCGAAGAGCAGCGTCGCGAGGCCGGCGTCGTTCAACGTGTCAGCCACCAGCTTGTTACGCGGGCTGTGGCGCGTGCTGCCGCTCCCGTGAGCGAAGACCACAATGCCTGAGGCCAGTTCGGGGATTGCCAACTCGCCTTCCAGGCGAACGCCGTCTGCGTGAATGTGGACCGGCGACCGGTCGAGTGACCGACTGCTCATGGTCGTCATGCCGCCTCCTTGTCGCTGAGCAAGGCTATTGCAAGGAGCTCTCCTGAAAGTTGATCCCGCCGGAATTCCGGCGGTCATCGGTTGACGGAGGTTTCTGTGGCTCATAAGAAGTTGCTGGTCCAGGCGGCGGCGCGCGAAAAGATTCTGCATGGCGCGGCGGCGCTGGCCGATGCGGTCCGCGTCACCCTTGGCCCGAAGTCGAAATGCGTCCTCATCGAAAAGAAATGGGGCCGTCCCATCGTCTGTAACGACGGCGTCACCATCGCGAAGGAATTCGAGCTGGAGGACCACGTGGAGAACCTCGGCGCCCAGATCATCCGGCAAGCCGCAGAGCGGACAGGGGATCTGGTCGGCGACGGCACCACCACGTCCACCCTGCTGGCTGCGGCCATCTTTGCTGAGGGCGTAAAGAACATTGCGGCGGGCGCGAGCGCGGTCGATCTGAAGCGCGGGCTCGACCGTGCCCTTGTGGCCGTCGTCAAGCGGGTGAAGGAGCTGTCGAGGCCGGTGGCCGACCACAAGCAGCGCGCGCAGGTAGCGACCATCTCCGCCCATAACGATGCGACGATCGGCGAAACGGTCGCGAGCGCGCTCGAGCAGATCGGCGCGGAAGGGACGACGTCGGTCGAAGAAGCCAAGGGCACCGAGACGCAGGTCGAGGTCGTCGAGGGGATGCGCCTCGATCGGGGGTACCTGTCGCCGTATTTCATCACCGACGCAGAAAAGATGAAGGCCGTGGTCGAGGATCCGATGATCCTCATCTACGAGAAGAAGATCGGCACAATGACGGACCTGCTCCCGGTGCTGGAACAGATTGCGAAGAGCGGCAAGGCGCTCTTCGTGATTGCCGATGACATCGAGGGCGACGCGCTCGCCACCCTCGTCGTGAACAAGGTGCGCGGCATCCTGCCGTGCGTGTGTATCAAGGCGCCGGGTTTTGGCGATCGGCGCCGCGCGATGCTCGAGGATGTGGCCATTCTCACGGGCGGCCGTCTCATTGCGGAGGAGCTCGGGGTCAAGCTCGACAAAGTGACGCTGGCCGATCTGGGCCAGGCCAAGCGCGTCGTGGTCGACAAAGAGTCGACCACGATTGTGGGCGGCGCTGGAAAGAAGGAGGCGATTGCCGGGCGGGCCAACGAGATTCGCGCGCAGATCAAGGCGACCACGTCCGACTACGACCGTGAGAAGCTCGAAGAACGGCTGGCCAAACTGACGGGCGGCGTCGCGGTCATCCGCGTGGGCGCGCCCTCAGAGGCGGAGATGAAGAACCGGCGCGAAGCCTTCGAGGATGCGATCAGCTCCACCAAAGCCGCGATGGCCGAAGGCATTGTGCCGGGGGGAGGCTTGGCACTGCTGCGGGCGATTGAGAGCGTCGAGCGGGAAGCCGCCGCTCTCTCCGGCGACGAGCGCACCGGCGCGCTGATCCTCAAGCGTGCCCTCGAAGCGCCCACGCGCCAGATCGCCGAGAATTCCGGCTTTGATGGTGGTGTGGTCGTCGACCGCATGCTCAGCGGTACCGGCGCGCATGGCTTCGATGCGAGCTCGGGACGCTACGTCGATCTGATCGAGGCCGGCATCATCGATCCGACCAAAGTCGTCCGCGTCGCGCTCGAGAACGCCGTCTCGGTGGCGAGCGTGCTCCTGCTGACCGAGGCCACGCTGACCGAAGTGCCTGAGCCCAAGGCCGAATCTCCTCGCCCGCCCCCGGACATGGATTGACGACCGTGCTGACACGCCGAGGAATCGTTCCGGCCCTCGCGGTCGTTCTGGGCGTGTCGGGCGTTGCAGCCTCGGTCGAACCGGTCACGTATCGGCTTGAGCGCTTCAGCGGTGGACTGCGAGAACTGCGGACCACATTCGATCGCGCACAGTTGGTGCTGCTTCAGAAGCTCAATCGCGTCGATCTGGATCACCTTGCGCAGCTTGGCTCCATCGTCGTGCCCGATCGCTGGGTTGCCGACGAGCTGACCTACAGTTCACTGCCCGTCTCGTACGGCTGGGCGGCGGCCAAGCCGAAGGCTCTGGTCGTGTATCAGCCGGCGCAGGTCTTTGGTGCGTACGAATCCGGCCGGCTTGTGCGCTGCGGACCCGTCAGTTCCGGACGCAGCGAGGCGCCGACCCCCGAGGGATTCTTCGCTTTGACCTGGAAGTCGAAGGGTCGGACGGCTCTTGGCCGTGGACGCGAAATGGCTCTACGGCTGGGGCGATCAGTGGCAATTGGATGCGGGCGGTCGCCTCGTGGCCCCGGGCACACCGGTTCTGGTTCTCGGCGCCTTTGATTTCAGCGCCCCGTCGCCGTGGCGTTCGCTCGAAGCTCTCGCGCAACCCATCAGCCTGCCGCCGGATCCTTCAGGAGAAACTTCCGCACACGGTGCGGAGAAATCCGCGATCCTGACGGGTCAATGATGGCCCGTCCGCGTCTTTGAGTGCCACACGCCTGGCATCCTGGTTGCTGCGTGGTTCAGTATCCAGGAGGAAGCAATGACCGACCATGAACTGAAGCAGCACGTCGAAAACGCCCTCGACTTCGAGCCGAGCGTGGATGCCACCGACGTGGGCGTCTCACTCGCGGGCAGTGTGGTGACGCTGCGCGGCAACGTCAGATCATATGCAGAAAAGTGGGCCGCCGAGCGGGCGGCGCTGCACGTGTACGGCGTCAAGGGCGTCGCCAACGATCTCACCGTGCGGCTGGCCAATGCGCACGAACGCACGGACACCGACATCGCAAAGGCCGCGGTCGATGCCTTCAAGTGGAACACGATGATTCCACCCAACCAGATCACGGTGACAGTGACGAACGGCTGGGTGACCTTGAACGGCACCGTCGCCTGGCAGTATCAGCGAGGGGCGGCCGAGCGCATCGTGCGGGACCTCACGGGCGTCAAGGGTGTGTCTAACTCGGTCCTGATCAAGGCCCCTGTGAGTAGCGGCGACGTCAAAGTGAAGATCGAAGCAGCGTTCAAGCGGAGCGCCGAAGTCGACGCGAGCCATGTCAGCGTCACCGCACAGGGCGGCAAGGTCGTGCTGACAGGCCACGTACGGTCGTGGGCCGAGAGGAAAGAGGCCACGCGTGCCGCGTGGGCGGCGCCCGGCGTGACGCAGGTCGACGATCG
>JBGPHH010000252.1:0-6055 GCA_041484265.1 Vicinamibacteria bacterium | reverse complement strand
CTCCTCGTTTTTCATGGGCGCTTTCACGTATCCCCTCTACGGAAACTGGGCGTGGGGCGGCGGCTGGCTCGCGACCCTCGGCAGCAGCTACGGTCTCGGGCATGGCTACTCGGATTTCGCCGGCTCCGGCGTTGTGCACGCCGTCGGCGGGGTCACGGCGCTCGCGATGGCCATCATCATCGGGCCTCGCATCGGTAAGTTCAGGCGCGACGGCACCCCGAATGCGATTCCGGGCCACGACATCACGATCGTGCTCCTGGGGTGCTTCATCCTGGCGTTCGGCTGGTTCGGATTCAACCCGGGTTCGACGCTGGGCGCGGTCACAAACGGCAACCTCCGCATCAGTTCCGTCGCCGTGAACACGATGCTGGCGGGCATGGCCGCATCGTTTAGCGCGATGTATTACATGTGGATCCGTTACGGCAAACCGGACGCGTCGATGACCGGCAACGGCCTTCTTGCGGGTCTGGTGGCCATTACGGCGCCAAGTGGGTTCGTCAATCCGATGGGCGCCGTCATCATCGGCTTCATTGCCGGCGTGCTGGTCTGCCTTTCGTGCGAATTCGTTGAGCGCGTCCTGAAGTTGGACGATGTGGTCGGAGCGATCTCGGTCCACGGCACCAACGGCATTTGGGGCGTCATCTCCGTCGGATTGTTTGCCGACGGCAAGAGCAACTACGCCGGAGCGTGGAGCGGCGTCCCGGGATCAGTCACGGGCCTGTTCTACGGCGATGCCGGGCAATTGGTGGCGCAGCTCATCGGCGTCGCCACGCTCGTTGGCTTCGTCTTCACGTTCAGCTTCGTCATCAACATGGTCCTCGAAGCGATCTGGGGACACCGCGTGACGGCGAAGGTCGAGCTCGAAGGTCTGGACATCCCGGAAATGGGCGCACTCGGTTATCCGGAGTTCGCACTCAAACCCGAGCCGGTTCTCGCAGAATAGAGCCACTCATGTCAACAGCGCTCGTCTCGAATACCACGCAGCTTCAGCCACGGGCTGACGCACTCCCTCCGGTTCCCTGGCGAGACCCCCACGGGGTCTCGCCAGCGGACTTGGCGGTCTACATCAAGCAGCTCGAAGCCGCCTGTCTGGCCAATCCGCAGTCGGCCGATTTGCGCACGTGCCTCGGCATGGCGCACGCGGTCAACTACGACGTCTATAAGTCGATGGACGCCCTCGAAGAGGCACGGGCCGTGGAGCCCGACAACTTCTGGGCGCAGCTCAAATACGCCGAGCTGCACTATCGGCTCCGGGCGCTCAACCGGGCGGAAGAGGAAACGCGCAGGGCCGCCGACCTCGCGGTCAACCCGTTCCAGCTTGCGATGGCACGGAAGCAGATGCAGGAGATTCGGACGCTGAAACACGGGTGCGTCCGCAACGTGCATTGGACCAAGCCGCTCACCGTGCCGGCGCTCGTGTTTTCCGCGATGATCGTGGTCATGTTCGCGACTATGATGTGGAAATGAAGTGGAAGTTCTTCATCGGTTCGTGCATTCTCGCCACAGGGCTCCTCATCAAGGCCGGGGCCCCGCTCGTCCCCATCGCCCTCGGGATTGCGGGGGCGGCGGTGGTGAACTGGAAAACGCAACGGGTCTGACGTCCGGCAGCCGACGCGCTTGACGTCAGACCGCTCAAGTCCCCTCGACGGCACGGCCCCTTCTGTTCCTCACCCGGCCGTGGTGATGTTGCCCGGCTCGTGGTTTGTCACGGCATGCGCGATCGTCGCTGCCACGATTCTTGTCGCGAGCCGCTTCACGCCCGCTCCCCTGTGGTTGCTGGCGACCGAGGTCCTGGCGACCATCCTCGGACTCTTCGCGTTCGGTTCCTTTCGATACCAAATCCACAAGAACGCCCTGACCTACGGGATGCTCCTGGTCATCGTCGCCACGTTCTGCGGGCTGGCGACCTCCACTTGGCATCTCGAGATCGCGCAGCAAGGCTGGGGGGGCTGGGTACAGCAGCACCTGCTGTCGTTCCGCGGGCTCGACGATCTCGTTCATGCCGATACGATGCTGTTCATCCTCGGCTTGACGTTCTTCGTCTCGGTCATCGCACAGACCCGGGTGCTCGAAGGCGTCACATTCTTCCTGCTGCGACGCAACCAGGGGCTGATCCTGCCGACCGTCATTTCGGTGACCGCCGTCGTCGCGTTCGTGTCCGGCATTCTGGGCGGCGTGTCGATGATCGGCCTGACGATTCGAACGCTCGTCATCATCCTGATGCTCGCGGCGGCGCCGGTCGCGGCGGTGCGCTACGCGGTCATGGTGTGTACGGCGGTCACCACCATCTGTGGCATCTGGTTCGCGTACGGCGAGCCTCCGAACCTGATCATGAAGGCCAACCTGGAACCGTACCTGGGCAACGCGTTCTTTCTCATCTACTGCGCGCCGATTGGCGTCGCTAGCTATCTGGTCGTCGCCTGGCAGCTTCGAGGGAAGCTCGGCCACAAGCGCATCAACCTTGACGAAATGGACGTCGTTGACGCGAACGTCGAGGACGTACGGTTTCTCCAGGCTAGCCGCCACGGCGAAGTCCTGATTCCGGTCGAACTGGTCGAGGATTTCGCCGGCGAGCTCGAGGGCCGAGCTGACGCGGTCCTCGGGCGACTACGCAGTGGCGAGCCGCTCGGGCTCGCCCTGGTCCACGAGGACGTGCCCGTCGAGGCACGCCGCGCGCTGCTCGGTCACTACGTCAGCGAGGAGTTGGCCGACGGGCTCGATCGTCATTACTTGTACATGGCTGCGGAGCGGTACGAGGAAGCCTTTCAGGCCGAGTTGGCCGTCGACGAAGTCCTTGGGGCGATGGCGCGCGTGCGCCGGCGCGCCCAGATCATCGGCGGCCTCGCGCTTCTGCCCTTCATCGCGATGCTCGTCGTGCACGGCCTCAACGACAAGGTGCCGCTGTTTCTGGCTTCCCTTGCGGGATTTGTCGCCGCGCTACCGGCGATCGCGCGCATCCCGAAGATGCGCCGGCTCGCGCTGCGTGAAGCGATGCTCGAATACGCGGAATACTACTTTCTGTTCCCGCTCTTCGTGTCGATTACGCTCTTGACGAGCGCCGGTTTCTTCGACGCCATGCAGACCCTGATTCGCTACGGGATCGACACCCTCGGTCAGGCGCACGTGGCGTTCGCGCAGTTTCTCGGATCGACGTTTCTGTCGGCGATCCTCGACAACAACATCGTGGCCGACTTCGCGTCGCGCGGACTGCACGGTCTGGACATCGGTGTGCTGCGCTTCTTCGCCATGGCGCAAATTGCAGGCTATGCGCTCGGCGGCTGCTGGACGCACATCGGGTGCGCCCAGTCGGTCGTCGCCTACGCGTTCATCCAGCGCGACGTGGACGCGCACTACACCCCGGTCCAGTGGATCAAGGAGATGACGCCGGTCATCACCCAGATTCTCGTGATGATGGGCATTATCATCTACGCCGCGAGTGCGCTGCTGAAATGGCTGTGAGTATGGTCCCTCGGCGTTCGCGATTATGATGGGGAGTCGTGAACACAGCCGAGAGCCAGTCGACCGCCTCTCCCCTGGCGCTGCTCGAAGCGGCCCGCCGCGAGCTCATCAACGACACTCAGGCCGGCCGTGCGGGCCGGGCCGCGGCTGAACGGTTCTCCGATCGACTCGACGCGTTGATGCGGCAAGTGTTCGCGGCCGCGTCGCCGGTCACGACCCCCGTGGCGATCGTCGCGCTCGGTGGCTACGGACGACGCCACCTCTGCCTGCACTCGGACGTCGACCTGTTGGTGTTGTTTGGCGGGGCGATCGGTGCCGACGAAGAGCGCCTCGTCCGCGGTTTGCTGACTCCCCTCTGGGATCTCGGGTTGGTCCTGGGGCATCAGGTGCGCGAACTGAACGACTTCGCGCACCTCGAGACGGACAATCCGGAATTCCTCATGGCGCTCCTCGACGCCAGGCCGATCGCCGGCGACGCGTCGGTCTTCGATCGGTTCATGGTGATCTTCCATCGGCCGGAGACCCATGCCTTTATCCTGGGCGCGCTGCAACAGCTCATCACGCAGCGCCATGCGCAATTCAACGACACGCTCTACCAGCTCGAGCCCGATATCAAGGACGCGCCCGGCGCTCTGCGCGATTTGATGGCGCTGCGCGTCGTGGGACATCTCACCGATCCGGCGCTGCTCGAGAACGGTCCCGCCGAGCCCGCGCGGCTCGATGAGGCGGAAGATTTCCTGTTCAGGATTCGGTCGATTATCCATCTCGAAGCCAAACGCAATCAGAACGTGTTGAGCCACGAGCTGCAGGAGAAGGCGGCGCAGACGCTGGGCTACGACGGCGCTCAGCCGCAGCAGCGCGTCGAACGGCTGATGAGCGACTATTTCCGGCACGCGCGGGTCGTCAGCCGATCGCTCGACTGGATGCGCCGGAACGCACCGTTGCCGGTTGGCGTCAATCTCGTTCGGTCCCGTGACGGCATCCGCTTCGTCGACGCACGACGCGCAGCGAACGAGCCGCACACCTGGATCGATCTATTCCAAGTGGCGATCGACACTGGCGCACCGGTCGCCGACGAAGCCTTGGCCCTCATCCAGCAGCACGCCGACGACTATCAGCCCGAGGCGTTCTATCCCACTCCGGCAGTCCAGGCGGCGGTGCTGACGTTTCTCAAGCCGAGGCCCGGGCTCTACGCGCGTTTGACGGAAATGCACGACTGCGGCCTGCTCGGCCGGATGTTTCCGGAATTCCAGGCGATTTCTTGCCGCGTGGTGCGCGACTTCTATCATAAGTACACGGTCGACGAACACACGCTCCTCACGATCCGCAATCTCGAACGGCTCACCACACCGCCGACGCCCAGCCGTGCCCGCTTCGGCTCGCTGCTGTCCGATCTCGCGACGCCGGAGCTGCTCGTGCTCTCGCTGCTCTTCCACGACGTCGGCAAATGGCGAGACGAGGACCATCACGTGGAGAGCGTGCGGATGGCGCAGCAGATGTTCGAGCGCCTCCACTTGCCGGCCGAGGCGCGCGCGACGGTGGAGTTTCTCATCGCGCAGCACCTGCAGATGTCGCTCATTGCGTTTCGACGCGATACCGAGGATCCGGAAGTCGTCAAGCAATTCGCCGCGCTCGTCGGCGTCGAGGAGCATTTGAAGATGCTGTGCCTGATGACAATGGCCGATGTGGGGGCCGTCAGTCCCGAGACACTTACGCCGTGGCGGGAGGAGCTGCTGTGGCGGCTGTACGTCGACACGTACAACCACCTGACCCTGCAGTACGGAGACGAGCTGATCGACCGCAACCAGTCGGGCCTTGCGGAACTGCTGGCCGGACGCCCGGCGAACCTCTCGGAATCGGAGATTACTCGCTTTCTCGAGGGACTACCGCGCCGGTACCTGCAGCTCTTCTCGCGTGATGCCATCTATCGCCACGTGAAACTGTCGCGTGCCATCAAGCCCGACCAGGTGCACGCTACGCTCGACCCGAAGGGAGACGCGTGGGAGCTGACGGTGGTCACGCTCGACAAGCCGTTTCTGTTCTCCAACATCTGTGGCGTGCTGTCCTCGTTCGGGATGGACATCCTGCGGGGCCACGCGCTGACCAACCCGAATGGGCTCGTGCTCGACATCTTCCAGTTCAGGGATCAGGAGCGGTTCCTGGAGCTCAATCGACATGGCCGGGACCGTCTGCTCGAGGTGCTCGCGAACGTCGTCTCCGGGCGATCCGACGTCGCCACCCGCCTCAGGGCGCTCGAGGACGGGATCCTGGGCCGGCGCGTCGCGCGGTTCGCACCGGTGATCCACTGCGACAATCAGTCGTCGCGCCGGTATACCATCCTGGATATCATTGCGACCAACGCCATCGGGCTGCTCCATCGCATCAGCCGTGTGATGTCCCGGCACGGCTGCGACGTCGATCTCGTGCTGATTTCGACCGAGGGTCAGAAAGCGATTGACGTGTTTCACATTACTCAGGCAGGGGCTAAGCTGACGGACGCGGCGCAACAGGCCCTGACGACCGATCTGCAACGCATGCTGGAGGGCACAGATGAAGCTGATTAAGACCATCGTCCGGCCGAACAAGGTGGACGACG
>JBGPHH010000251.1:0-6062 GCA_041484265.1 Vicinamibacteria bacterium | reverse complement strand
CGGACGTACGCCTCTTGCACCGACAGCCGCACCGCGCTTTCCATCACACGAAGCTGAGCTTTCGCTATTTCGATTTTTGCGTTCGCCTCGCCGACGCGGGCATCAACGGCGCCGCGCGACCACGGCGCCCGAGGCCAGGTGATGCCGAACTTTGCGAGCCAGGCGTTCGTCATGTTCGGCGCGAGCATGTAGCCGGCCTGCACCGAGTAGTCCGGCTTCTCATCCTGGCGTGTCACGGCGAGATCCGCCTGCATGCGCTCGATCTCCAGGCGCATCCGCCCAAGCTCGGGCTGATGATCGACGGCAAGCCGCTGCAGGTCCTCGACCGAAGCGGTCAACGTCCGCTCGGGCAGATCGGTCAGCGGTCCGATCGGCGCGTCCGGCGCTCGATCGAGCAGCGTATTCAGACGCGCCGAGGCCAGGTTGGCCTGCAACTCCATCATGATGAGATCGTCGTGCAGGCGTGTGAGCTCCACGATGGTCTTGAGGACGTCCTGCTGAGAGATTCGTCCTGTCGCGTACTTCGCCTGCGAGATGTCTGCGACTTGCCGGAGCGCAGCAGCGCTCGCCAGGTGAACATCGATGACCCGGCGAGTCAGAGACAGGTCGGCGTATTGCTGCCTGACGTCGTTGAGGATCTGCTGCGCCCGAACGGCAATGTCCGCTTCGGCGACGAGCGATTCTTTCTCGGCCGCCTCCACGCGAAGGGCGCGCTTACCGCGGCCGGGAAACTCCTGGGTCGCCATGAACATGTACATGTTGGCGTTGACCGGGTTGAGGGTGTTCACTGGCCACTGCCAAATCTCGGTTTCCAGCATCGGCGGGCTGAGAAATCGCTGCTCGGCAGGCTTGAACCGCGTGCCGTCGAACTGGCGGTGCAACGCGATGAGCGTTGGATTCTTCTCGCGAGCGTCTTGGAGAGCTGCCTGCAAGGAAAGAGGGGGGCCCTCGTAGACTCTCGGCTGATCGAGATCGTGAAGGTGTTGCTGGGCTGACAGACCCTCGACGCTGACGAGAACGAGAACACAGATAACGAGCTTCCGCATGTGAACGCTGCCTTTCCACACCAAAAAGATTGGCACCGACGCAGACAGATCTCTGCGCCGGCCACGCAAGACGCGGCGTCAGCGGAGGCTTAGATCAGAAAGACAGAGAGGACGATGTGCCGCCGGGTTGGAGAGAAGGGAGGTCCGGTGTCGGTCGATGAGACCAGCCGCACGCGAGGCGGAGCGACAGAGATCGCCGTCACCACAACGGTTGAGAACGGAAGCGCCGAGGCGGCGGCCACGCGCTCCTGCTTCGCTGCCACAAGGCCCTGAGATTGCAGGATCTGTCCGCTCTTGCAGCAAGACCCTGCGTTGGCCCTTGGCGGGCACGACGACTCGTGGTGGCCACCAGTGCAGCAGGCCATCTCGACTCCGCTGGCTTCAATCGCCGCCACACAGTCCGCTAGCGATCCCCCGACCAGAGAGAGCGCCAGCAGGGCTGGCACCGCACGGAGACGCAAGCTGGTCACTAACGACATTGGCGCGATTCTCCCATCGAACACCGGGCGTGTCAAAACTCAGGCTTTCCCCTTCGGCATCTCAATTTTCGTCACCGTTATGGTGTCGCCCTTCATCTCACCCGTCAGGCTAACGGTATGGCCGGCGTGAGCCGCGACGACCTTGCCAGGATCTTCGAGCTTGTACACCTTACGCTGTGACACGAGCACGTACGAGCCGCCCTGCTTGACGCAGGCCTCGGTGCACTCGCGTGCCGCCATTCCGATCATGTGCCGGGCGCCGCAGGCGCTGTCGCTAATCGACCCCGCCCAGGTCTGAGACTCAGCAAAAAGGCTCGTCCCCGCGACGAAAGCTGTGGCGATGAGAAGCGTGAAAGGTTTCATGATGTTTCCTCTATGGCACTGACATGTTCCACATCCGCCCGGCCGGACCAACCGGCGGGCGAAGGCGGAAGAACAGGTGAACTGACAATGGGTAATTGCCGTACGCAGATTGCAGGGCACTCGGAATGCCGTACAGCGCCACGTCCGTGCCAAGTGCTCCCTCAAAACCAGACACGCGAAGCACGTCACGAACGATGCCCACGGTAAAGGCGAAGGCGACGTCTTTCAATAAGGCGGAAGGGCCCGACGGCAGCAGCGCTGTCTGAAGAAGCGCCGTCTCGACCTCGACCGCTTCGATCCGCCCGTAGAGGCCGTTCGCGCCAACATGCCGCGCGCCCTCGACAAACGCGGCATTCCGCGCGCCGTGATCGGTGTCGTTGCGTCCATAGCCGCCAGTGACTGCTGTCAGATCCGCGTCTTTTCTGCGCGTCCACGAAATCGACATCGTCGAACGCACGATGTTGCCTGGTTCGAGCGCTTCGGGCTCGACCAGATGACCGCTCGACACTTGAAAGGCCCACTCGTCGGTTGGCCGGAACCGTACCCGCCCGGAGAACGAATCGAGACGGCCGAAATCAAAGTTCCACCGGTTGTCGTCTGGCTCTCGGCCGTTGAACACCGACCCCTCAATCATCCACGGTCCCTGGTCGACGGCCGCCGTGAGGACGCCGAAGGCGACATGCGTCGAGTCGAACGTGTGATGACCGAGCGGCGCCGCTGGATTGTCGGCGGCCGATGCCCGGTGCATGAACGCCACAGGGCCGAGCGCTGGGGCGCCGACCGGCGCGCCGACGACGGTCAAGTTGGCCGTGTCGGTCAGTGACATCTGCCAGACCGCGGCCAGCTGCATGAAGAAGTCGTGTGGGTGCTGCCGATCGACGATCGGCTGGCCGCTAAGCGCTTCGCCAGACTGCAGGATCTCGCGGTAGCCGTCTTTGCCCACCGTTGCTGGGTCGAGGCTGAACATCGTGTTGAACGTCAGCCGCCCGCGCGAAGTGTTGCGGCTGGCCATGCCCATCCACCAGTTCGGCGCGACCAACTCGGTGCCGCCGCGCGAGCCGCCCTGGTGATTGAGCTCGACGAAAACGATGCCGTCTTGCATGAACTGCCAGGCGGAACCGCTACTCGTGTGGACGTGCTCCTGCGCGGTCTGCCCCTGTGCAAGAGCAGACGATGCCGTCACCATCACTCCACACGTGGCGAATATCGCCCAAAGGGCGACATGGCGGCCCGACTGAAACATGAAGCTCTCCCTCACCAACGAACACACGCCTGTCCACAACGCGTTCGACGCGAGTGGCACCACCGGCGGCTATCGCTAGATGCGAAGGGTCGAGCTGAAACCGTGACCGAACGGATTGGGCGGGGGAGATATCGCTTGACCGACAAACACCTGGAGCGGCGCGGAGGGTGCGAACGCCCGGCCCGGTGACTCCAGTACGGCGACAAAGAACGTCTGAACTGCGACTCCGGAGTCCCGAGCCGCGGTCATCGTCGTACCGTGGTGGTCGTGGCCACAGCCAAGAGGAAGTGTTTCGAGTTTCGTCGCTGGAGAAGGCGTGTGATGGCAGGCCGGAGCCGTTCCGAGCCGGGTCGCTTGGTGCGCCGCCTCACACGAGCCGGCGCAGAGATCAAGAATCAGCGGACTCGTACCGATGACGGCGGCGAGTGCGAGCGCGACGAGGTGGCGTGTCATCAGCCTTTCCACTATGTCACCCGCACGTATCGATCGCAACACCGAAGAACAATCGTGAATTACAGCCGATGATATTTGGCTGCCCAGCGGTGGAGGGCCTCGCGCCGTTCGCGTGATTCGGGGATCTCGTCCAGACGGTCGCAGGGCCACGGTAACCGGTACGTCCAGTTGCGGTCGTTCACCGTCGCCGGCTCGTTGATGCGTTCGGTTGTGCCGAAGACATCCTGGATCGGGAGCAGCAAGAGATTGGAGGCCGACGAGAACAGGGCTTCAAGCAGAGCGTCGCGAACCGTGGGAATGAACGGCGCGTCGCCGTTTTGTCCCGTCACCCGCTGAATGATCGGTAGCTCGCAGACCTTGCGGCGCTCGTCGGCCGAGGCGTGATCCCACCAGGACGCGACCGACTCGGTGTCGTGCGTGCCTGAGGCGGCGACCGACGTCGTCGGATACTCCGCCGGGTCGATGAACGGTTTCCCCTCCAGACCCCACCGGCGTTCCCAGCGGAACACGCGGAAGCCGGACACGCCGAGGCGCCCGAGCGAGGCGCGCACGAAATCGGGAACGACGCCCAGATCTTCGGCGACGATGGTCGAGCCGGTCGCCCGGAAGATGCCAAGGAGCCGTTCGCCAAGCGCGGTTTGCGACGGCTCGTCCGCAGGCGTGAAGAACGGCGCACTGCCGTCGGTCGGCCACGCGAAGGTCCGGTAGAAACCGACGAGATGGTCGACCCGGTAGCCGTCGAACAGGTCGGCGGCACGCCGCGCACGTTCGCGAAGCCACAGAAAGTCTTCGCCCGCCATCACATCCCAGCGATAGAGCGGCATGCCCCAGTTCTGGCCCTTGGCGCTGAAGGCATCGGGAGGCGCGCCTATCGACGCATCGAGGCGGAACTGTTGCTGCCGCGCCCAGACGTCCGCGCTATCGCCATCGACCATGAACGGCAGATCGCCGAAAATCGCGACGCCGTGCGCGCGCTGGCGGGCCTCTCGCCACTGACACATCGCGAGCCACTGCAGGTACTGATAAAAAAGGACCTCGGTCGCCAATTCACGGCGGGCGCGATCAATGTCGGCTGGCTCGCGCCGCGCCAACGCCGTCGGCCACTCCGTCCACGGCCGATCGCCCTCGCGCGCGTGAATGGCACGAAAGAGCGCGTAGTCCTCGACCCACCATGCCTGCTCATTGATAAAGATCTTCAACGCCTTCGCGCGAGGCGTGTCGCGGCGCCACTCGGTGTTCCAGAACTCCTCGAACGCCATGCGAAGCGACGAGTACTTCAGCGTCCTGACACTGGCGTACTCGATCCGGGGCGCCAGCCGCACCCGGCTGAGCAACTCCCGGTCGCCGCTTCCGAGCGAGGCTTCGCCACCCATGGCGGCAAACTCGGGCACATCGGCCAGGCGGATGAAGATCGGATCGATGGCCATCGCGCTGATGGCCGAGTACGGCGACTGCTGACCAGGCGCCATCTCGTTGATGGGCAGAATCTGCAGCACGCGCTGGCCTGCGGCGGCCAGCCACGACGTCGTGGGCGCCAGGTCGCCGATCTCACCAATGCCCCAGCTCGTGGACGACGGGCAGGCAAAGAGCGGGATGAGAAGCCCCGCGCGTCGGCTGAGAGCGGCGTCAGTCATTCGACACGGCCGTCAGTGCGCAGTCAGACAGTCGACGTGCCGCAGGACGCGGCCGATGCCGTCGGCAAACCGTTGCTCTTCCACGAGCAGACTGACGATCAGATACGACTCGCGGGGGAAGTCAAAAAAGTATCCCGGATGGACCAAGACGCCATCGGCTTGAAGAAGGTTGACGACCAAATCTTCCTCCGAGTTCAACGACGGCACCTGCAGGACCGCGTACCATCCGCCGTCGCTCGCCAGCACGTGGCAGGCCGGCACCGACGTGGCCCGCTCCGTCAGCCGCTGGTTGTTGGCGATCACGCGACGCGTGATCTGCCCGCGCACCGCCGCGCCTCTCTCGAGCAGCTCCGCCGCAGCGAGCTGGACCGGCGTCGATACCGACAGATACGTGTCGCAGACGAGCTCCAGCCGATCGAGCGCTGACTCGACCAACCGATCGGGGCCGGCCACAGCTGTCCAACCCAACTTCACCTGCGGAAGGCCGACCGACTTCGATAGTCCACCGGGCGAGAACACGAGCACGTCGCGCCGGTCGAGCATGCGCCCGGCCGCGGCGGCCGCGCCCGGCGTCAGTTCGTAGTCCGCAAACACCTCGTCGGCAATCAGGGCCACATCGTGATGGTGGCAGAGAAAGTTGCACCGGGCAAAACGCCGCCGGGAACGCTGCTGCTGAGCACCGACGCAAAATTGCCCGCGCCACCAATGATCAGCGTCGTCTTCATGCTGGCCAGCGTGCCGTTAAAGACATCGCCATCAACATTACCCGAATGGTTCGGCACGGTGGTGCCGCCATACTGCCAAAGAGTCCAGGTACTCGTACCACCCCAGACATTGCAACTGG
>JBGPHH010000250.1:0-6112 GCA_041484265.1 Vicinamibacteria bacterium | reverse complement strand
GAACATCGTCTTCGAGTGATCGAAGGGCGCTTTGCTGAACCCGGACTCCGAGTGACACGCCTTGCAGTCCTGCTTGAAATTGCCGCGGTGCACATCGACGTGACAGGACGCGCAGGTGTCGGCCTTCGGCTTCACCTTCATCGCCGCCTGCTTGTGGCAAGACGCGCAGGCCACGGATGTGTGGAGGCCAACGAGGGGAAACGCGGTCCGCGTGTGATCGATCTTCTGCGTGCGCCATGAGTCGCTTGTATGGCAGGACGTGCACGTCGCGCCATACGCCTGTCGGTGAGGATCGCGGTGGCAGTCCGTGCACGCCGCGAACTTGACGCCTTTGAAGGCGTTATTCACGTGGCAACTGGCGCACGCGACCGCCCTGTGCGCGCCGACCAGCTGAAAGGCGGCTTTCGAGTGGTCGAACTGTCCGCTGAAATCCTTGAACGCGACGGTGGTCGAATGGCATGAGACGCAATTGGCGCCGAATTTCCCCTGATGCACGTCCTTGTGGCACGACCCGCAGGTGCTGGTGGTCAGCGTCAGGAACGATCGCTCCTTGTGGCAGGCGGCGCACTGCAGCGCCAGGGGCGCATGCTTGCCCGTCAACGGGAAGCCGGCGACACCGGCGTGATCGAACGCCTTCTGATCGAACGGGCGCATCTCACCGTCCACGCCGCCGTGATCGGCATGGCAGGTTGCGCACTCGGTTGTCACGCTCTTGTGCACGCCCATCTTCTTAGCGATCCGATCGGCGACCGCCGTATGGCACGTCAGACATTTCTGCGCCGTCACTTTCCGCCCCTGTTCGTGGCACTTCGAGCAATTCGAGATCCCCTCGAGGCTCGCGTGAGCCTTGTTCAGCCGGCCCGGCGACACGAGCGCCCCAAGCTGCGCGTAGGCGTTGACGCTGGACGCCGTCCAGATGAGACACATGAGTGCCAGTGCGCGCCAATACTGACTGCAGTCACGCATTACCAACGAAATGGGACGTAGCCCATATAGAGCGCCAGGGTGATGTGCGCCGCTGCGATGACGAGCAGCAGATACACCAGCGGTAGGTGAAACACATGCCACATCGCGAACAGCTTCTTCGTCCGCTCGAGGTACGCGATCTTTCGCAGGAGCATCGACCGCTCGGCGGTCAGCTGAATGACCTCGGCGCGCTTGTCGGCCGCCAGACCGGCGCCCTCCAACTCCCGGTCGAGGCCTCGCAGCTTCCGGCTGAGCGCGACCTCGCCAAACAGCAGATTGAACAACGACAGGTCAGCGCCGCCCGTCGGAACGGCCTCTCGTTCGACTCGCTGAATCCGCTCGAGCATGTACTTCGACGAGACGGATCGTGAGATCTCTTCCCTCAGCTCGACGGCCGATGCGTCCAGCTCGGTACGGGTCATCTCGTTCCCGCGAATCGAGCGGGGAATCCGCACGAAGAGAAATCGGCCCACGAATCCCGACAGCATGACGATGACCATCGACCAGTACGCCGCGGAGATGATCCCGTTGAACTTGAGCGTCGTGTGGAGCGTCACGAGCACCGGACCGACGATGCCGCAGAAGAGATGCACCTCGAGCCAGGCCTTGGCGGTGCCCATGCCCTTGGCGCGCGCCAACCGCTTACGCGCCATGTAGGCGAACGGCACAATCAGCAATACCGTGCCGGCCAGGCCGAAGCTCTGGCCGATTGGGCCGGAGGGCCGGAGTAGCCGGTGGCCCGGGGCGTAGCCGCGGACGGCAAGGGGTGTCGTGAAGTAGTCACGTCCGCCCAGACCAAACAAGGTCCAGACGACGACCACCGACGACACGAGGAATCCCCAAGCCAGACCGCTTCTTGCCCAGCTCATAGATTCACCGTGCAATCGGTTCGCGTGGTGGTGACGCAGGCCAGCACGAATCCCTGGCGCTGATCGTCGGCGTCAAGTGTGTCGGACTCGCAGTCCACCTCTCCCTGGCTCACTTGAACGCGGCAGGTGCCGCAGACGCCGGCCCGGCATAGCGAGTCGATGGCGACGCCGCCCTCTTCCGCCGCGTCGAGCAACGTCTGGCCTTGGCGGATGGCGACTTGCCGGCGGGTCTTGGCACACATCAGGCGACGCGGGCTGCCCGTGGCGTGGCGCGTCGCCGTTGCGCGCTCCGCGTCCGGTGACACCGCGACTTTGCGATCGTCGCGGGCCAGACCTGCCGATGCCGCGATGGCGGCCTGGAAGGCCTCGTCGCGAATCTGACCGGCCGGAACGCCGAGGCCGGCGAGCAGGCGCTTCATGTCGTCAATCATTTGTGTCGGGCCGCAGATAAACACGATCGCCTGTGTGAGGTTGGGAACCGTCGCTTGCAGGAGACTCTCGTCGATTCGGCCCGGATAGATGTGCGGCTGCGTGGCACCCTGGGACGCGGCGAGCTGCACGCGAAGCTGGGGGTGCCGCCAGGACAGGCTGGCGAGCTCGTCACCAAACGCGAAGTCTCCTTCAGTGCGAGCGCAGTAGAGGAGCGTCACCGGGCGCGTCGGCTCCGTCGTCACCGCGTGGCGGAGCATGCTCATCAGCGGCGTGATACCGATGCCACCCGCGAGCAGCGCAATCGGCCGAACATCGCCGGCAGGGTATCGGAAGGCGCCCGCGGGGCTCTTCAGGGAGAGCATGCCGCCAGGCCGCACGGTCGCGTGCAGCGCGCTCGACACCAGCCCCAGCCGCTTCACCGAGATCTCGAGATATCCGCGAACGTCGGGAGCGGAGCTGATCGAGTAGCACCGGGCGTAATCCTTGCCGTCAACCGGAACCCGAATGGTGACGAACTGGCCGGCCTCGAAATCGAACCCTTCCGGCCTCGCGAACCGGATGGTCTTGATGGTCGGAGTTTCGTCGAAGGTCGCGAGCACCGGGACCGTCACGAAGCCTTTGGGGCGCGCCGGTTCAGCCGGTCCTGTGACCCGCGTGCGAGGCGCGGCGGCCGGCGCGGATGCGTGAGGAGTCGGAGCACGAGTTGGCGACGTGGTCCGCGGAGATGTCTTGACGGCGCTCGCAATCGCCTTCGGAACCATCAACTCGCATGCGCCGAACCATGCCGCGTGCAGGAGGACGCCGAGACCGAGTCCGATGGCGCTCGGGAAAAGCCAGGGCAGGGCGGCGAATCCGAGGGAGATCACCGCGAACAAGCTCAAAGGCGACGAAGTCAGTCGCCGTTTGTTGCGGAGCGTAGCGAGCGCCAGATGCAGGGTGGTGACGAGCGCGAGGACGGACGACGCGCTCTGCGGTTCGAACAACACGGTATTTTGGATATATCAAGAATCACGCCGCCGTACAAGAGGGTCTAAGTAATGTGCCGCCAACAGCATGGGCGGGAAATCGGCTATCGTGACTGGCAATCCCGATAAGCAACTCTGTGAGTGAAGTTACGATTCTGTGGTGCACGCGGTTGCGCGGCACCGGGCGCATTCGGCGGCGATCCACTCGGCCGATTCTGCCCACACTGATCGTCCGGGCGGACGTTGCGAGGTAATTGTTACGTGGGGGAATGAAAATTATTCAACCGTGACTGCCGTCCGCACCGAGTTGGCGATGTAGCACTCGTGGTGCGCCAGCTCGTGTATCTCCTTCAGATCTGTCTCCGTCGGTATCTTGCCGCCCGAAAACTGAATCTGCGGCTTGAGCACGACGCGGGTCATGGCGGTCCGGCCTTCCTCGTTCTTTTCCAAGTGGCCGATGGCCTGATCGACGTACGAGTCGACCACAAAGCCGCGTTTGGCCGCGAAGAAGAGAAAGTAGAGCATGTGGCAGCTCGACAGCGACGCGACGAAGGCTTCCTCCGGATCGACTGCCGCGGCGTCGGAGAGCGGAACCGGCACGACGTGGGGTGAGGAAGACGCCGGTACGACGGCGCCACCATCAAACGTCCATCGGTGGGCGCGCGGGTAGCGGTTGTCGGTGAATTTGGCGGCCCCGCGTTCCCAGGCCACAGTGGCGGTGTAGGTTGCCATCAGGATCCTCCGGCGAGGGCAGCAAGCGCGTCGCCCGTCATGCGATAGATCGTCCAGCCGTCCATTGGACTGGCGCCGAGCCGTTTGTAGAAACCGACCGCCGGCTCGTTCCAGTCGAGGACGGACCATTCCAGCCGGCCGCACCCGCGTTCGACCGCAATCCGTGCCACGTATTCGAGAAGCTTCCTGCCGAAGCCGTGGCCTCGTCGGTGCGGCTCGACGAAGATGTCCTCGAGATAGAGGCCCGGAGCGGCGAGAAACGTCGAGAAGTTGTGGAAGAACACGGCGAAACCCACCGGCTCGGTCCCTACGTAGCCGATCGCCGCTTCTGCAAATCGACGCGGGCCGAACAGCGTGTCGCGCAGGCGCTGCTCGGTGGCTGTCACATCGCCCGACATCTTCTCGTAATCCGCCAGCCCCTTGATCAGCTGCAAGAGCACCGCGACGTCAGCCTCAGTGGCCGCCTCGATGCGAAACTCGGTGCTCAAGCCGCCCTGCCTGTTGGTTGTGGCAGGTCAGGCGCCACACTGCCGTGTTCAGCAACAATCTGCCAAGTGCCGCTTCTCTTCACAAACACGTCGGTCCAGAGTGTGCGGCCGCTCACTGCTCTGCCGTGATACTGACTCTTCTCGGTCTGCCCGAACGTTACGACCGCCGTCTCGCCGAAGACGCGGACGTTGACCCCTTCGATAGTTGTCGACTCCGACGAGAAGGCGCCAGACCGCAGCTCCTCGATGTCCTGCGCCTTCGTGATGAGGCGACCGTCAGGCAGCGTGGCGACGAAGTCGTCGGCCAGGATTCGGTCGACCGTGGCGATGTCGCGCTTCAGGACCGCATCCACCCAGTCTTGCTCCATCTTGGCGAGCTCTCGCTCGACGTCGGCGGTCGATGTCATTGCTGAGGCCGGTGCCAAAGCCGCCGGAGCCGGCTGGCTGCCTTGACGGCATGCCGTCAGACACACACACGTCACAAGGACCAACGTGGCCGTGACCATCTTCACGCGTTTGCGCTGCACCAGCACGTCGCCCGCCTTCACATGGACGACCGCATCATCGAGCTGCATGTCAATCTCGCCAGACATCATGGCTCCGACGCCAGCGATCAGCATCGAAGCGACGAGGGGAATGACCGTCATCCGAATCAGGTTGACGAAAATAGTGCCCACCGGAGTGAGGATCCCGATGGTCATAGCCGCAGCGGGGGATGGGCTGCCGGTCAATGCGAGCCCGAGCAGGAATCCCGCCACGAGCCCGATGAGAACGCGGACGGTTGTGGGCGGCCTCACACTACTTTTAACTTTTCAGTTTCAACTTTTAACTTCCATCAGGCTTCCTCGACCTCGACGCCGGCGCGCTCGGCCTTGGCCGCCGCGATGATCTTGGTCTGCTGATGGGCGGGCACTTCGTCGTAGTGCGAGTACTCCATGTGGTACGAGCCGCGGCCGCCGGTTGCCGACGTCAGATGCTGCTCGTAGGTGAGCATTTCGGACATTGGCACCTGGGCTTTGATGATCGTCGTGGTGCCGCGGGTGTCCATGCCGGCGATGCGTCCGCGACGGCCGTTGAGGTCGCCCATCAGGTCGCCGGCGTAATCAGACGGCGCGTACACCTCGACATTCATGATGGGCTCGAGAATCGTCGGCTTGGCGCGCGTCATGGCGTCCTTGAACGCGAGCGAGCCGGCGAGCTTGAACGAGAGCTCATTGCTGTCGACGTCGTGGTACGAGCCGTCGAAGACCGTCACGCGGAAATCGACCATGGGATAGCCGGCGAGATAGCCACGCGTTCGAGCGTCCTGCACGCCCTTCTCGACCGCCGGCACGAACTGGCGGGGGATGGAGCCGCCGAAGATGTCGTCCACGAACTCGAAATCGGACCCGCGGGGCAGCGGCTCGACTTTGATCTTGCAGTCGCCGAACTGGCCGTGGCCGCCGGTCTGCTTCTTGTGGCGGCCGTGCGCCTCGGTGGACGCCTTAATCGTCTCGCGGTACGGAATGCGCGGCGGCTTGAGGTTGACGTCCACGCCGAACCGCCGCTTGAGCTTGGCGACCGCGACCTCTATATGCAGCTGTCCCTGACCAGAGAGCAGCAGTTCCTTGGTCTGCGGATCGCGACTGTAGTGGATGGACGGATCTTCCTCCTCGAGGCG
>JBGPHH010000249.1:0-6159 GCA_041484265.1 Vicinamibacteria bacterium | reverse complement strand
GGCGGGGCCGAGGTCGACTGGGCTCGTTCGACGAATCTGCCCGGCGCGAGCGTTCATCGCTTCTGGCGACGTATCTCCCCAGCGGCCGCTGTCGAGGCGCTCGACGAGCACAGAGAATCCCGTCAGCCGCTCGAGCGGCGATTGCGTCGAGTGGCGGGAGGATCGCACTCACGTCATGCGCAGCAGGGCACTCTTTCCCGCGCTCTCCACCGTGCGCTCGTACGCCCGAGAAGGACTCGACGTCGAAGGGATCGCCGATATTATCGACGACCAGCACAGGACCGGAGATCTTCCCGGAGTAGGTCATCGTCTTCTCGGCCATGGCAACGGCCGCCGGCGACGCCGTCACCCTCGGCGCACCGGCCAGCGTCCGCAGATCGGCTTCGAGATCTCCGCCGGCTTTTCTGTAGAGCGCCGTGACCATCGGCGAGAGGCGGGATCGCGAGAGCGCGGTCTGCCGGCCGCGCGCACAAAGGTGTCGGGAACGTACGGGATGAATCTCGCGGCGCCCAGGTTGAGCGACTGTGCCAGCGCGTTCATCAGGAACCGTCAATTCACGGCGCTGATTGTCTCTGTGGGGAGCAGCACAAACTGACAATTCGGGTCACGCGCGGCGCAATCCAGGATGCCGCGGCGCACCAGCCGGGTCGGTCCGTCATCGGGAAAGACGACATCGAAGCGGACTGACTTGATGGCGGCGGCCGCGCCGGCGAGCGCGGATGATCCGCTGATGAAACGAACGTCAGCGACCGGTCCGTCGGTTCCCTTGGTGAACAGCACGAAGAATTCCGCTCGCGCTACACCCGGCGTGGCACGGGGCATCGTCAGGATTCGCATCGAAGACAGTTGGTCGCGAACGTTACCGAGGACGCCTTCGGCCTGGGCGCCGGCCAGCGCGCGAAGCCTGCCGTCCGCCTCCGGAATGTCAGGGGCGGCGGCTCGCGACAGCGCGTAGTAGTGGATGGCCTCGGCCTTATTGCCGGCCCGTTCGAAATACTGTCCGAGATGATAGGCGGGCGCCGATCGCTGCATCAATTTCCAGGACGCCTCGAGATACATGTGTGCACTCTGAAGATTGCCAGCTTTGAGCTGCGCCCACCCCATCGTGTCCCAAAGAGCGGCGACGAGCTGGACGTTCTGCAGATCGCCGGGCCTAAGCGCGGGCAGGCTGACTGATGCGAGCAACTGCTCCTGCTTCGTCACGGCAAGCCCGGCATAACGAACCGCGGCACCCGGGGCCGCGTCGTGATTGGCGAGCTCGTAGCTCGCAATATTGAGAATGTAGATCGATGAATCAATTTCCACGGCGCTTTGAAATGCCGCTGCGCCCTTCTCGAGCTCTCCCGTGTTCACGTAGGCCTGTCCGGCGGTGACGAGCACCCGCGCGTCCTTCGTGTTCTCGATGAGCGGCTGAATCTCGGTCAGCGCCTCCGCATACTGCTTCTTCTGGACGAGCAGCACCGCAACGATCGTCGGGGCGTTTGGATTGTCAGGGCTGAGCCGCTTGACCTGTCTCCAGGCGTCCAAGGCTTCGTCCAGGCGACCAAGGAGGCCGAATGCCGTGCCCAAATTCTCGTAGCCACGCGCATAGTCCTTGTCGATGGCCACCGCTTGTTTCAGCTCGTCCACGGCCTTGTTCAGACTGTCCCGGGTGCGCTCACGGATGAGGACGCCGCCCAGTGCGCCATGCGCCCGCGCATGATCCGGCTTCAGACGAAGCGTCTCGCGGTACTCCACCGTCGCGTCGGTGAAATTCTGTTTCATGAAGAGCGCCTCACCGAGGTCGTAGTGAGCCTCGGGATCGTCTTTGCGAAATCGAATCGCCTCACGGTATTCAGCAATAGCTCCGTCGTAATCCTTCTTTCTGTACAGAGCCTTGCCGATGTCGTAGTGAGCCGTCGCATTGTCCGGCTGCAGCTCCAGCGCGCGCCGGTACTGCGAAATGGCGCCGTCCAGATCCTGCGGGAAGAGTGAGTCTCCGAGGGCGATGAGCGTCTGCACGCGAACTGCGGCCGACGCGCGATCTGGCACGGCCGCGGCGCCGCTGCCCGATGACGTGACAATCAGCGGCGAGTTCAGATCGGCTGCGACCGCCTTCCAGAAGGTCTCGTATTCCGCGCGGCGGGCGCGAGGAATCTCACGGGCCTTGATGACGAGGTCCCGATCGATGCGCATGGTATTGGGATTGTCTTCGGCCAGCCGATAGGTCGCGTGATATTCGGCGAAGTCGGTGGCGACGTTGACCCCCTGCCTGGTCGACGGTGTCATGTTCGGCGGAAGTCCGATC
The DNA here is from genome assembly GCA_041484265.1 of Vicinamibacteria bacterium. Lineage (GTDB taxonomy): Bacteria > Acidobacteriota > Vicinamibacteria > Vicinamibacterales > CAVVIG01 > 2-12-FULL-65-11. The sequence goes on along the minus strand of JBGPHH010000249.1, from coordinate 3,872 downwards.
GTCGCCTGCAACTGGTACGACCCAGACCGTTCCAACTTGATCGGCCCGGTGTTCGTGTCGGCGGCGTCGGGCAGATCTGCGAGGTTGATAGGCGGCAGCGGAGCATAAAACGCGTCGGGCCAGAGCGGATAATCCTTGCGTTCGTACTTGTAGGAAAACGCAAACGCCTTATCAGTGGCTTCAGGCGTGTCGGCGGACACGTCGCTGACCGTGCCCGAGAATGCCCAGCCCTGCGAAATGGCCTGCACGATGTCGGTCCACCGCGTCGGCGCTGCCTGATGAAACACCAGGCGGAAGAGCAGCTCGAGGTCGCCGCGGACGAGCACGTTCGCCTGGCCCGTCAAGGTCCCCTGAGCGCTCAGCGCACCGGCGATCTTGAAGGTGAGCGCCTGGGGAAACGGCGGGTCGGCCGGAGTTCTGGCGGTTCGTCCGGGGCCGCTCGCGGGAATCACGAAGGCCTGGCCGTTGCGGAGCGGCGCCATCAACAGGCCCAACGGCGCCACCTCTGGCGTCGTGTCGAGCCAGAGGAAGCCATCGCCGCGCGGAATCGCCGTAATCATGTGGTCGAACTGAGCAGGAGACGGGATGTCGGCGTCGAAAAGGCGGGCCGAGCTGATGAGCGCCGGATAGGCCTTGATCCCGACCGCGTCAAGCAGCGCAGCAAACAGCGTGTGCTTGTCCTTGCAGTCGCCGTATCCATTGCTCAGTACTTCAGAGGCGGCATGCGGTTGATAGCGTCCGATGCCGAACGACACGCCAATGTAGCGAAATCTCGTGGCCACAAAGCTATACAGCGCCCGAATCTTCTCGTCCTCCGACGCCATGTTCTGCGTCAGTTCCTGCGCCTTGGCCCGGAGCTCCGGCGTGAGCGCCAGACGACTGGCCTGCAGCTGTCGGTACCAGTCAGCCAACTGGTCCCAACTCCGTAAGCTCGTGACTTGAACGTCGGGGGCCGGCGGGTCTGATCCGCTCGAGGCGTCGGTTTTGGGCGACGCGGTGTTTCCAACGGTCGGCTCCCGATGGGCCGTCTTCCACGAGTACACGCGGTACGCGCCGGCATCGCTCGTCGTCGGCTGAAGCTTCGGAGCCTTGATCTTTACCTCGCGATCGCGAGGCACGCGGATCTCTAGCTGCTCGTCGAGGACGACGGCGTTCGTCATGAAGTTCTGTAGATGCCAGAACTCGCCAGCCATGAGCGGCGTGCGGCCGTCGAACGTCTGCCGGAACTCCAGCACGTCGCCAACATCGAGGCCTCTCACCGCCAGCTGCTTGACCTTCATGTCGCTGTACATCGGCGCCGCGATCGTGATCTGGGCCGGCAGATCGACGATGCCGTCCGACGGAGTGTTGACCACGGTGCCGGAGGGTTTCGTCACCTTCACGTTGACAATGTCGGCCTGGCCCATGGCCGAAGGGTACGGCAACTGGATAATCCCGAACTCTTGAACACCCGACGCAGATTGCACACGGACGCGGACGTCGGTTGTCAGCGTGTGGCGGCCGTCGTTCTCGTACTGAACGGCATTGACGATCCGTTCGATGACGAACGGCTCCTTGGAGTAGTCCGGAGGCGGTGCCGGTCTGGCACTCTGAGCCGAGAGGTGGCGGACGGACAGGCCGGCCAACAGCACAGCCGACAGGATGAGAACCCGCTGTGGCATGGGCAACATGTGATCCCCCCAGCAGACATGGCTCGAACCGACGGGGGCATTCTAACCGGGATCTTGAATGGCCAGCTTCGGCCTCGACGAAGCGCGTGTCCGGGTACGTCCTACGCGATGGTGGACATCTGTCCCGGAATGGACCCTGAAACATTGGAGGCGCCGCCCCGATTTGAACCGGGGGTGGAGGTTTTGCAGACATAGCGGCGTGTATCCGGACTCGAAAAGCCCGGACAGACGGTGCGAGTGATCAGAATCCAGCTCATTTCCCAGCACGATGTAGACGAAGAGCAAGAGCAGAAGCAGCACCCAGATGAAGAACACCCACATCTGCGGCGACCAGTCGTCGCCTGGCCGGGCTTTTCTGAGCCGGCGTCGCGACCCGCGAAAACGGAGCGTGCGATTGGTCCAGCCCATGCCGCCCGTCAGCGCTAATCCTTAGAAGGTTACCCCCGCCTGGAATTGAACTGCGCGCGGCGTCACGAAGTGGGTGCCGCTGAAGGTCGACAGGAAGTTGTAGAGCGCCTCGTTGTTCGTGAGATTGATGACGGTCAGGCGCACCTGCAGCTTGGCGGCACTCGTGCGCAGCACGTTATCGACGCCCACGCCCAGATCGAACAGGTGGCGCGGCGCGATGCGTGGTGGATTCGTCACATCGTCCGCCGCGCCGTCGGCCGGGATGTTCACGCACGTCGCGCCGCGGTTTGATGACGCACAGCTCGTGATCGGCGCGTTGACGGCCGCAAAGGTGCCGCCGCAATAGAGTCCAATGGCCGCTTGCTGGTCGCCGGTGAGCGTCATGGCCGTCGCGTAGTCAGGGACCGATCCGGCGACCAGGCCCGAGTCGTACCGCCACGTCAGGGCAGCCCAACTGCCCGTCGGCTTATGAAAGACGTACTGCAGATTCGTCGTCGAGTTGAACTTCTGGTCGTGGTCGATCCGGAAATCGCCCGCCGGCTGGTCCAGCAGGACCCCGCCGACCCCTGGGGGCGAGTAGATTGCATTCGTATGCGCCATCACCACAAAGGCGCTGAAGCCGCCGTGTTCGACCAGACTGATCCGACCCGTGAAGCCGTCGATGCGCGAGTGATCCCAGGCGACCGGGAACGCAATCGGCGTGTTGAACAGCACGCTGAAGTCGTAGGCGTTGTTCGTGCGCTTGTTGAAGTACCCAAAATCCACCACGAGCCAGCGGCCGAACGCCTGTTCCACTCCAAGCTCCCCTTGATCACGATGGCCGGGCGGCGGCGGATTCGCCGTGCCGACGAGCACACTGGCCCCACCATAGCCCGCTGACAACAGCAGGTTTTCGTTGTACGGCGTCTCCAGCGTGCGTCCCCAGGACGCGCGAAGGATCGTGGCGCTCGCCGGCACGGAGTACGAGACGCCGAGGCGCGGTTGCACGAGCGAATCACTGGTCAAGCCGTCGTAGCGGTCGAATCGAACGCCGAGTTTGAACGAGGCGTTGCCGGCTCGGATTTCGTCCTGAAGGTAGGCGCCCTGCTGTTTGATGGTCGCGCTGCCGTTGAACGTGAACAGTCCGCCGCCCCGCGACAGATCGTACGGCGAGAGACTTGGCGTGAAGCCGTCGTTGGCGGTCAGGCCAGCTCCCGCACACTGCGAGGGATCTGTGAGAGTGGTATCACCCGAGGGGCTGCCACTGTCATCCACGCAGGGGGCGTTGATCGTCGGATCGGTGAGACCCAGCGAAAAATTCTCGGTGAGCGTGGTACTGCTGATGCTCCCGCCGACCTTGACGTTGTGCATCCCCATGACGTACGACACATCCCCTTTGGCGCCGACGTTGGTGAGCCGGCGATTCTGAGACGCGGTGCCCGATTCGTCGGCCAACGGATCGGCGCTCGACGAGTAGACCACTTGATCCCGCCGCACGAACGCGTTCGCCGTCAGCAGCATGTTGGCGCTCAGGACGCGCGAGTAACCTGGTGCGACGTTGAAGGTGGTGATGCGTTGATGCTGCGATTGCCCGGCTGCGCTCTGGTCGAACGTGTTCGGCACATCGAACGCTGATTGCGCCCACTGCGCGTTCAGGTGGACCGTGTCGACGTCGTTGAGACGAACGTCCAGTCGATCGAAGACCGTTCGACTCCTGCCGGTGCCATGGATGGCGTCGAATTCTGGCGGATCGAGGAACCGATCCGTCCACAGTCCGGTCGCCGACACAAAGTTGCCGAACCGGCCGCTCCCGAT
>JBGPHH010000248.1:0-6171 GCA_041484265.1 Vicinamibacteria bacterium | reverse complement strand
GTCGGCGTATCCGTTGAACATCAGCGTCCGATGATTCTTGAGGAATCCGGGCAGCCGGACCTCGGTTGCCTGGCTCCAGCGCGGATGGTCCACCATCGGGTTGACGTTCGAGTAGAAGCCGTATTCGGTCGGCGCCGAGATCTGCCAGGTAGTGCGGGGCTGCTGTTCGACGAACCGGATCTTCACGATGGACTTGATACTCTTGAAGCCGTACTTCCACGGCACGACCAATCGAATCGGCGCGCCGTTCTGATTGGGCAACGTCTTGCCATAGAGGCCCACCGCGAGGATCGTCAGCGGATGCATCGCCTCGTCCATCCGCAGCCCTTCGGTGTACGGCCAGTCCAGAATCGGGGAACGCAAGCCGGGCATCTGTGCGGGATCGTTGAGCGTGAAGAACTGCACGAACTTCGCCTTCGACGTCGGCTCGCATCGCTCGATAAAATCGGCGAGCGGGAACCCCACCCACGGAATGACCATCGACCACGCCTCGACGCAGCGATGACGGTAGATCCGATCCTCGAGGGTCTGTCCTTTGAGGATGTCTTCGATATTCCAGATAGCCGGCTTGGCGCATTCGCCCTCGACCGCGATCGACCACGGCGACGGCCGCAGCAGCACCGCGTATCTCGCCGGCGACTCCTTGTCGGTGCCGAACTCGTAATAGTTGTTGTAGGAGGTAATCTGCTCCCACGTGTTCGGCGTCTCGCTGGTACTGAGCGGGCTCTTCTTGATGTCGGCGAACGCGCTTGCGGGCGCGGGGGTCGGCTCTGCGGTCGGTTGTGCCGCCGACTTGGGCGGCTCCGGTTGCGTCTGGCAGGCCGCCAGCGTGCCGGCAGCGGCCGCAGCCGCCGCGGCGATGAACGAGCGCCGGTTGACGTAGACCTTCTCGTCGGTGATCTCGGAGCTCGGGATCTCCGACGGTTTCTTAATCAACATAGGGGACCTTCTGAACTCTTACATTATCAGAACGGACGAGGATCGAGAGGATCGTGCTGACGAGACTCACCACCAGCGCTCCCCAGAAGGCCGACCAGAAGCCTCGGACGTGGAAACCCAGTCCGAGGGTCGCTGAAAGCGAGCTGGTCAGCCACAGCATCAAGCCGTTGACGACGAGCGCGAAGATGCCGAGCGTGAGGATGATGAGCGGGAAAGTGAGGAGCTTCATGACGGGCCGGATGAAGGCGTTGACGACGCCGAACACCAGCGCCACGCCCAGAAACGGCAGCCAATCGCCCGTGTACGTCACGCCCGACACGACCCTCGTGGCGACCCACAGCGCCGCGGCATTGACGAGAAGCCGAGTGAGAAATGGCATGACCGCGCGTCTCTCGGACCTCAGGCCACCGTGGCGTGGCGGCCTTCGGCCTCTTTCTTCACCATGTTGACGGCGCCGCCCTCACCGAACTTATTGCGGGAAGTGTCGACGTTGTCGAAGGCGTAATTGAACCTCCACTCCTTGGCGACCACCTTGTCCGCGTACTCCCTGAGGTGGATGAAGTACGCGAGATAGTTGAACGTCTGGGGAATGGCGCGAGGCAGCCTCACGAGGGTCCCGGCGATCATCCGGCAGAAGAACGCGAAGCGGGATGGTCGCGCCGCGTACCATTTGATGATGAGCAGCGTCTGGAGCAGCATGAAGGGCCGGAACCGGCCCATCGGCTTCTGGATCCACGGACGGGTCGGCACGCTCCGCCATTGGTCGAGGTTGGCCAGCCAGCGTTCGCCGATCGCCTCGAGCGTGTAGAGCCTGGTGAACAGCGCGCGGTAGCCGTTTACGAGGTCCTCGTAACTCATGCAGGTCGGCTCGATGTTCGTGAACGAGAGCGTATTGTTCCCTTGCGCCGGAGAACGGAGACGCCCGGTCTTCTCGAGGCGCTCGTAGAGCGGCGTCCGAGGAATCGCCTGAAGCAGGCCGAGCATCACAATCGGGATGCCGGCCTCCTGGAGGAACGTGAACTGATCTTCGAAGATCTCGCGATCGTCGCTGTCGAACCCGATGATCATGCCGGCGACGGTGACCATCCCGTAACTCTGAATGGTCTTGACCGTCGTCACCAGATCGGTCGCGACGTTCTGCATCTTCAACGTTTCGCGCAGACCCGCCTTCCGCGGGGTCTCAATCCCGAGGAACATCTCGGTGATGTTCGCGTGGCGGCAGAGCTCGAGCAGCTCGGGGTCGCGCACGGCGTCGACCGACATCTCCGCGTACAAACTGATGGGCACCGCGCGCGCCCGGTTCCAGTCGCCCACCGCCTTGAGCATCTTCCGGCAATAGGCGCGATCGCCCACCAGGTTGTCATCCGCGAGCGTCACGAAATCGACGCCCTTGCTGGCCCAGTGCTCGAGCTCGAGGATGACTGCTTCGATGGGCTTCGCACGCACCTTCCGTCCGTAGGTGACGATGATGTCGCAGAACTCACATTTGAACGGGCAGCCGCGCGTGGTCTGCACGCAGCCCAGGCGGTAGCGGTCAATCTTGAGCAGCTCAATCCGCGGGATCGGGCTGTCCCGCATGTCGATCTTGTCTGACTGCACGTAGTGATCGGCGTGCGTGCCGCACTGCCATTCCGCCAGAAACTGCTTCCAGGTGTACTCGCCTTCACCCTCGAACAGCACATCGCAGTGGGGACGGCATCGCTCCGGCAGGACGTTGCAGATCGGGCCGCCCATGCACACAAGCGTGCCGCGTCGCCTGAAGGCGTCGGCGATCTCGAACAGGCGCGTTTCCTGGATCGCCATCGCGGACAGCGCAACGAGATCGCAGTCGGCGTCGAAGTCGATGGCTTCGACGTTCTCGTCCACGATTTCGACGTCGATGTCCGGCGGGGTGAGCGCCCCGAGGATGGCGAGCCCGAGCGGCGGCATGATGGCCGTAAAGCCGCCGATCTGTCTGATGAAGCCGAAGCTCCAGAACGACGCTGGGAACTTCGGGTACACGAGCAGGATCTTCTTGCGCGTGCGAGGTGCCGTGCTGTGATTGGTCAGTGCTTCATCTTACTTGGTATTTGCCCCCGCCCATTCCTTCTTTAGGAGAAGCTCTTCGATGCGGTACGCATGAAAGAAGTCATGAAGCGCGAGATGGCGAAACATGATGAAAACGGAGTAATGGCTGTATTCCCCGTGCTCGGCCGTCCGCGCCCAGTCCTGTGGGGCGAGTCCGCGCAGTCGGCTGACCAGATCGCGCCGGTCGGCGACATAGCGCTCCAGCGAGTCCGCCAAGTCCAGTTTCAGCAAGAGATCGTCTGGATCCGCGTGGCCCGGGTCGTAGGGCGTGATGACCGGGGACGGCGCCTTCAGCATCTGGTCGAGCCGTTCGAAAAAGATGTGATGCACGTGCGCAAGGTGGCACGCGTGTTCGTGGACTGACCACTTGCGCGTTGTCGGACGCCGTTTGAGCACTGACGACGGCACTTCGCGAACGAGCGGCAGGATGATCCGTGGCGCTCGTTCGAGGGCCTCGACGACGGCTGCGGCGGTTTCCAAGGCCCTATTGCGCGGGCGGCGGAGCGGGCGCCTGCATGAAGCGGCCGCCGAAGACGGCGCGACCGATCACCTTTCCCTCCATTGCCGCCACGACCGCGGCGCGATCAGCGGTGGCCGGCAGATCCAGCGCGGCGTTCAACGCATAGAGGATGAGTGTGTAGTGATGGCGCGGGCCTGCGGCGGGGGCGCCTGGGCCCCTGAAGGGCTGCACTTGACGCGCGCCTTCAGGCAGCATGGTTGACTGGGCCGCGCCGGCTCCCTCCGGAAGGGAAGTCGTCGTCGCTGGAATCTTGACGACGAGCCAGTGCAGGATATCGCCGCTGACCGACCCGGCCGGAACAACGGGTTCGGGATCGTGCATGAGGAGAACGAACTCGACCGTTCCCATCGGCACGTTGGTCCACGAGAGCTGAGGCGAGACGCCCATCTGCCCGGCGTTCTTCGCAGGAATCTCGCCACCGTCGGCCCACGACGTGCTCGTAAGAGCCATCCCCGGTCCGCCGCGTCCGCCGCCACGCCCGCCGCCGCGACCGGCACCCTGACCACCGCCCTGACCTTGACCGCCGCCCTGCGGCGCGCCTTGCGGTTGCTGCGCAGCCAGACTGGCCGCGAACGTTCCAATCACCACGACGGATAGTAGTTGTAAGAATTTCGACCTCATCGTCTGCCTCCACGGTCCGGCTGAAGCCGGACACTACGATCGTCAACCTACGATTATGAACAGATCCTATCCGAGTTCCTCGAGGAGATCGCACGTCCGCTCGATCGAAGGATTTGACTTGAGCTGGTTCGACCAATGCGCGCAGGCCTCGGCGACGCGCGCATTGTCCAGCACTGTCCGCAGAGTGGCTGCAACCGTCTTCCCCTGGAACCTCTCGGGTCGGACCCAGCATCCCACACCGAGCCGGAACAGCCGCGTCGCATTGTCCGGCTGATCGAACCCCATCGGCATCGTCAACTGCGGCACGCCGGAGGCGAGGCCCTGCGACGAAGTTCCGATGCCGCCGTGATGGACGAGTGCCGCGCATCGTGGCAAGACGAGCGAGAGCGGGGCGTACGGTTCATGATGCACGGATTCAGGCAACTCGGGCAGTTGTTCGGGATACCGAGTCAGCAGAAGGCCTCGCCGGTCGAGGCGCGCGCACGCATCGACGGCGGTCCGAAAGAACTGTCCCGCTGCCTGATGCGCCGAGCCGGGGGTAAAGACGATAGGCGGCGCGCCCTGGTCGAGAAATCGCTGCAGCGCTGTTGAGATTTTCTGCTGGTCTGATTCGTCGTAGAGCGGAAAGCCCGTCAGTCGCAGTGCGGCGGGCCAGTCACGCTGTGGAGGCCCGAACCAGTCAGGGAACAAACCGATGACGCGACGTGGAGAGTGCATCCAGACGTGCATCACTCGCGTGACCGGCGGCAGGCCGAGCTCGCCTCTGAACTGGTTCAGGGCCGGCGCGATCAACGGATCGAGGAGCAGCCGATCGAGCGCCGACCAGAAGGCCCGTTTGAGCCACCGCGGCGCATGAGAGAGGTGTATGCCTGGAGCGATCGCTGGCTGTTGATAGTCGGATCGGAAAATTGACGGCGCAAGATGCACGGTCGCGGCAGGAGCGCCGTGCTTCTCCTCGAAGATGCGAGTGGCGAAGCTGATGCTGTGACCGACGAGCGTCGTGCGCCCCGGCTCGTACACCTCGTTAATGCATTCGTACCCGAGCTGGAGCGCCGACGCGATCTGGCTCAGGATGACCCGCAGACCTCGCCGGGGATGCCACAGATCAGGGTCCTTGGAGACGCGGTCGAACTCTTCCGCGGAATGAGTCTGGCGAAACCCGAGTCCAGCTTTCCGGACGAGGGTTTCAAACGGCGCGCCGGTCAGGACGATCACCTCGTGGCCGCGGGCGCGGAGGGCGCGGCCGAGACCGACGAAGGGATGGACGTCGCCGCTCGATCCCACGGGCGTCAGGACGAAGCGAGTTGTCACTGAAAATGAAGCCCAGGATTCGGATCAGCGGAGCTTGAACTGCATTTCAAGTGTAATGAGCACGGGAGCCGGCTCACCCCGCACGGTGCCGGGAAGGAAGCGCCACTGCCTGGCCGCCCTGATGGCTTCTGCATCGAGGCCGTACACGGAGCCCAACGACTTGACCACCCGCACGTCGCCGACTGTGCCGTCCGCTTTCACGACACACTCGAGCACAACCGTGCCCTCGATCTTCTCCTTCATCGCCGCCGGTGTGTACTCCGCTCTGGCCTGGCGAACCACCTTCGGCAACGTGACGCCGGGACCGGTGCGGTACACGCCGTCGGGGCCGGGAACCGGCTCGGGATTCTGACCCGCGCCCCGCGCAACGGTGACTGACGTGTGCATGCGCGGCTCGACGATGGACCCATCGTGCAGGACGATGACGGTGAAGTCTCCGCCGCCCGCCAGCCGGCGGCCTCCGACGACAAGGTTGAAGGTCATCCGGTAGTACCAGCAGCCCGCCGCGCCGCAGTTTGCGAGAGGCACCGGAGGGAGCAACGGAAAGAGAGCCAGGCTGGACAACTCAAAGGCCGTGATCTCAGGGGCTCTGGACATCAACCAGGCTTCAGCCGTCTTTCGCGCCTCACTCATGGACAGCGGAGGTTCCGGCGCCGCGCGTGGATCCCACTGGGGAAGTCCACTGGCACGTTCCTGCGAGATTTCGTACCGAT
>JBGPHH010000247.1:0-6175 GCA_041484265.1 Vicinamibacteria bacterium | reverse complement strand
CACCCTCATAGATGCGGGTGGGCTTGCCGGCGACGCAATCCTCCACGACGTGCTGCCAGACGAGATCCCCGTCACCCTTGACCACCGCGTGGGCGCAGCCTTGCTCGAACACCTCTTCCGGAAAGAGCGTCGCGTGAATGCCGCCGAAGACGACCCACGCGCCGCGCTCTTTGGCGATCCGTCCGATCTCGTAGCCGCGCAGGGCGTTGCCCGTATGAATGCCGATGCCGACGACGTCACCGGCCGAGATGGTGGCGGGGTCTAGCGTCTCCAGCGTTTCGTCCACAATGTGTGGATCGCCCCACGACCGCGGCGTCGCCGCCGCCAGCACGTAGAGCCACCGGGGCGTGATGACGGCCACGCCGTACGAGAAGTTGCTCGGATTGATCAGATGTACTCGAATATTTGACACGCACCCTCACAGGAGTCGCTACCGAAGGTCCTTAACTATACATGAAAAATGGCATTTGGGCGGACACCCAATCGATCTGGCTCTACACAATCGACGTCGGGCGAACGACAGGAGGAGTAAGATTCATCTGTTCTGGCTTCGGGTCGTTCCGGCGAATTTCTGCAGGAGGCCCTTCATGTCCAAGCCGCACGCACGTCCCTCCGAGCCGCGGCGTCTTCCCGACATCACTCTCGTGCCCGCCGTCGCCTCGCTCGGAATCGCCAGTGCGGGCGAGCGCCGCAATCTCACCGCGCGAAAGGCGTTGATGCGACGGATTCGCAGTGAGTTCGAGGAAATGCCCGGGCTGACGTTGACGCTCCCCCAGGGGAGCAAGCTGTTTGGCGTTTCCACCGACGCGTGCTCGCGCATCTTCGGCCAGCTCAGTGAAGAAGGCCTCCTCCAGCCAAGTCGGCACGGCGGCTACGCACGTCGCCTCGGGCGACCCTAACCCACCGCCTACTCGCGGCGCCATTCCGCATCGATGAAGTCGGCCGTCGGAGGCATCGGCGAGTACCGGCGACCCTGAACGATCGCCGCGCGGTGGAACGTGACAGCCGCCACCGGACAGACACGGAGAAAGATCACCACCGCGATCACGACCAGGGTGAGATCATCAAGCTCTCCCAGCACTGGAATGACGTCGGGAATCAGGTCGAGCGGCGAGAGCACGTAAACCACAGCCCCGAGCGGAAGCGCCTTCGTCAGTAACGGAACGCGAGGCTCGCGCACAAGCCGAACCGCGAGGCGCGCGTGCAAGACGAACGTCCGGAGGAACCCGGGCCACGACAGCCAGGATCTCACGCTGCAGCACCTCTATAGAAGTGGCTTCACGCGCCACTCGGCATCGTTGAAGAGCGCGGCGCATTCGTCGGCAGGGATGGATCGATTGGCATACTTGCAGGACAGCACGAACAGGGCTCGGTCATCATGCCAGTCCGCTCTCGTGACCTCACACGGCAGCGTCAGACCAGAACTTGTCGTGAGCTGCAGCGAGGCGCCCGGCTTTGGAAGGGCTGGCACTTGGATCAGCTTGGTAAATCTCACCGAACCGTTGTCGATGGGATAGCCCTTCTCGTCCAACACGGGGACCTTCACTCTGGGAATCTTGAGATTGATCTCAACGTCCATTGACATGGCGACACAAGCTCAGTGGGCGAACGAGCGATCGTAGAGCTGTTCGATCGCCTGGCGCCCGTTGGGTTGGAGATTGCGCGTACCCGTTCCCGTGAAATGGGGATGAGCGATGACGGGAGCCGCCGCCGGGCCGAGCGCCTGCCACGCCGTGCCGCTCCACTTGAACCAGCTGTCCTTATCCTGGTCGAAGACGTGCAGCGGCTTGTTACAGAGCTTGGCAAATTCCGCCCCCCAGCCCGTGCCACCCCTCACCGTGTTGTCGGCGAGAATCGTCCCGACGACATAAATCTCCTGGCCGGAGTTCACCTGATACCACAACGTCTGCAGCACCTTCCGGATCGTGACACCCTCGGCGTACCGCCGGTTCATGAGCCTGGAGACGTACTCGAGACTGACGTCGCCGGCCTGCAGTTCCTCGTGATTGAGCGCCCGCACGCCACGCCGCCGAACCTCGTGATGCCCTTCAAACGTGAAGTTGACTTCCTCGATGCCGTGGCGTTCGGCGCACGTGCCGAACTCGGCTTCGGCGCCGGCCGCGCCGCCGCTGAAGAGGATGCAGTCGGCTGGATTCATGACCATTCACAATACCTCGCCGGGACGTCAGGGAATCACGACCAACACAACAAAAGGCCCTCAATCGACCATAACAGTCGATTAAGGGCCCTTCTATTGAAGTGTGTGGTCGGGGCGAGAGGATTTGAACCTCCGACCCCTCGGTCCCGAACCGAGTGCTCTACCAGGCTGAGCCACGCCCCGACGGAATGTCTATCTTATCTCAGCTTCCTTCTCGGCCAATAGCCGACTACCGGCTTCGCCCCCACGATCGCCCCGGTCGATGCCCCCGCGGATGGAAACGAGACGCCGCATCACGATCCGGCGACGGGCCGGCCGGCGCGGGCTTCTGGCGCTGGGCCTGGGCGCGGCGCGCGTCATTGGCCCGAGCCCGCATGCGATCCTCGGCCTTCCGCGCGCGGATCTCCGCGATGCGCTGCGCGTGGGGCACCTCCAGACTCGCCGTGCGCTGGTGGTAATCAAAATCAGGCAGCGTCACGCGCGGCAACGCCCGGCCGATGGCGCGCTCAATGGCGCGCAGACTCTCTTCCTCCTCAGGCGCCACCAGCGTGAACGCCGATCCGGTCAGCTCGGCCCGCGCCGTGCGGCCCACCCGGTGGACGTAGTCGTCGGGCTGTCCGGGCACGTCGAAGTTGATCACGTGGCCGAGTGCCGTGACGTCGATGCCGCGCGCCGCGATGTCGGTGGCCACCAGCACCTGATACCGGCCGCTCTTGAATCCGGCGAGCGCCTGGGTCCGCTGCGCCTGCGAGCGGTTGCCATGGATACGCTCGACGCGGATCGCGGCCTGAGCGAGATGCTTCGCCAATCGATCGGCCCGATGCTTGGTCCGCGTGAACACCAGCGCATCGCGCACTTGGCCGCCCCCAAGGAGCGCCAGGAGCAACACCGCCTTGAGATGCTGCGGCACGGGATACACGGCCTGCGTGATGCCGGTGGCCGGCATCGACTTGCGCTCCCGATGGATGATGACTGGATCGCGAAGCATCTCGCGCGCCAGCGCGGCAATCGGCGGGGGCATCGTCGCGCTGAAGAACAACGTCTGGCGGCGAGCCGGCAGATGACGCAGCACGCGCCGAATGTCGGGCAGGAATCCCATGTCCAGCATCCGGTCCGCTTCGTCGAGCACGAGAAACTCGAGCCCGGCCAGCTTCGCGTAGGGCGCGCGAAAGTGATCGAGCAACCGGCCGGGGGTGGCGACGATGACATCGACGCCGCTGCGGAAGGCATGTTCCTGCGGTCCCATCCCGACGCCGCCAAAGATCGCGGCTCCGGTGATCGGCGTGTGCACGGCGATGTCGGTCAGGTCTTCGAGGATCTGTGCCGCCAGCTCACGGGTCGGCGCCAGCACGAGCGCCCGCGTGGTGCCGCGCGGCTTGCCCATCAGCCGATTGAGGATCGGCAGGAGAAACGCGATGGTCTTGCCGCTGCCGGTCATGGCGCTCGCCAGCAAGTCGCGACCGTCGAGACCCGGCGGAATGGCGTCGGTCTGAATGGGTGTGGGCTGAGTGAACCCAAGGTCCTTTACGCCCTTCAAGAGATTCGGGTGGAGCTTGAACTGTGAGAACGGCATACGTCAATTGTGGAGCGGCGCGGTCGCGCCAGCTTTCACCGGACCTGGACTTCCTTCCCGCTGAAGAGTTCCTCGAGCGCTGAGAGCGCGTAATGCGCGGTCAGATCGGGATGAAGCGGCGTCACCGACACGTACCCGTCCCGGATGGCCTGATAGTCGGACCGATCATGGGGCTCCCAGTCGTCCTGCCCTTCTTCAATCCAATAGTACGAGCGACCTTTGGGATCGTGGCGTTCGGCCACCGACGTCACATGGTTGCGCCTGGCCTGGACGGTGACACGGAGTCCTTTGGGCTGCCCGGTCGGCACGTTGATATTGAGAAACGTGCGCGGCGGCAGCGGCCGCTCCAGCACCGCTTCGGCAATGGCTGCGGCCACCCGCGCCGATGGTCCGAAGTCGTAGGTGCCGCGCGTGGCGGCGAGCGACACGGCAATGCCCGGCACACCAAGCAGCGCGCCTTCGAACGCGCCGGACACCGTGCCCGAATAGGTCACGTCGTCACCGAGGTTGGTGCCCTTGTTGATCCCGGACACGACGAGATCGGGCAGGCCCTTCAGAATCTGCGTGATGGCGATGTTGACGCAGTCGCTCGGCGTGCCATCGACGGCAAACAGGCCCTCGGCCATCTTTTCCAACCGCAGCGGATGACGAATCGTCAGCGCATGACCGATCGTGCTGGCCTCGAGGACGGGCGCCACGGTGATCACCGCACCGAGCGGGCGCAGCGCCTCAGCGAGCACTTTGACGCACTCCGATCGGTAGCCGTCGTCGTTGGTGACGAGAATGCGGCGCATGAAGAGAATCGATTATATACGTCTCGTCACGCGACGTCGCCTTGCGACGGCACGACGATGAACAGCAGCGCCGTCGCGATGAAGGCGAGCGCGGCACCGAAGCCGAAGGCCGCCTGCGAGCCGAACGCGGTCCACACGAGACCGAACACCACGCTCGCGGCGAGCCCGCCTCCGCCAATCACCGCGTTGTAGATGCCAAACGCCAGGCCGCGGCTCTCAGCCGGGGCCAAATCGGCTACCAGCGCCTTCTCGGTTCCTTCGGCGAAGCCGAAATAGAACCCGTACACCAGAAACCAGGCAAACAACGCAGCGACACTCGTGCTCAGGGCGAATCCGCCGTACACGACCGCGTAGACGATCCAGCCAATCGCAATCACCGTGCGGCGGCCGACACGATCCGACCAGTTGCCGGCGACCATCGACGTCGCCGCCTTGATGACGTTGAGGGCCGCCCACATCAACGGCACCGCGCGCACCGTTCCGGCGGCGTTGGTGAGTCTGAGCAAGAGGAACGCGTCGGTGGAGTTCCCCAGGGTGAAGATCGAAAGAACGAGCATGAAACGTCTAAACGACGACGGCAAATGCGCGGGCACATCCGAAGGTGCATCTGCACCTCTGGGAGTCGTCGTGTCCCCCATCAGCTTGATCTCGTCAGGCTCGCGGATGAAGAGGAGGAGGGCGACGGCGATCGCACCCGGGATGACGGTGAGAGCGAACAACGTGCGGTACTGCCCGGGATAG
The DNA here is from genome assembly GCA_041484265.1 of Vicinamibacteria bacterium. GTDB lineage: Bacteria > Acidobacteriota > Vicinamibacteria > Vicinamibacterales > CAVVIG01 > 2-12-FULL-65-11. The sequence goes on along the minus strand of JBGPHH010000247.1, from coordinate 909 downwards.
AAGAACAAGAAGAGCGTCGCCAGCACCGGACCGATCACAGCGCCGACATTGTCCATCCCGCGGTGGAAGCCGTAGACGCGTCCGCGGGTCGTGGGTGTCGCCCACGTGGCCAGCATCGCGTCCCGCGGTGCGGTGCGCACGCCCTTCCCCACCCGATCGAGGACCCGCACGGTGAAGACCTGCGTCCAGCCGGTCGTGACGGCAATGAACGGCCGCGCGAACGACGAGACGGCATAGCCGGCGAGCACCAAAGGGCGTTTGGCGCGCGAGCGGTCTGCCAGCCGCCCGGCGAAGATCTTGAGGATGCTGTTGACGCCCTCAGCCGCCCCCTCGATGATGCCGAGCGAGACGACACCGGCCCCGAGCATACGCGTCAGAAAGAACGGCAGCAACGGGTACATGGCCTCGGTCGCAGCGTCGGTGGCCAGACTGACCCATCCGAGCAACCACACCGGGCGCGGAAGCTTGAACACTGCGATAATGATAGGTGATGACCGCGTTAGCCGAGGTCCTCGCGCAGCAGACCCGCGAGGGCGATCTCTACGAGCGCCTGCCGGATGGCCGCCTGCGATGCTCCGCCTGCGGCCACCGCTGCCCGTTGCCCGAAGGCGCCACCGGCGTGTGCAAGGTGCGCTTCAACGAGGGCGGGCGGCTGCTCGTCCCGTGGGGCTACGTGGGCGGCGTGCAGTGCGACCCGATCGAGAAGAAGCCCTTCTTTCACGCGTATCCTGGCGCGCTGGCCTACAGCTTCGGCATGCTGGGCTGCGACCTGCACTGCTCGTACTGCCAGAATTGGGTCACCTCGCAAGCGCTGCGCGACCCCGCCTCCGAGCTGGCCGGCGCCTGGCCGCAGCCGGTGACCCCGCAGCAGTGGGTGGAGCTGGCGCTGAAGCAGGGCGCGCCGTGCGT
>JBGPHH010000246.1:0-6179 GCA_041484265.1 Vicinamibacteria bacterium | reverse complement strand
GCTCGACGTCGAAGCGGCGGCGGATGCCGTACAAGGTCGTGCGCTCGGCGGGGACGCGGCCCATGTCGCGGATCCAATGCCGCAGCTCGCGAGGCGGCACCAGTTGCCCAAATGACGCGCCAGCCGACGTCGAAATGCTTTCGTTGATGAGCGTGCCGCCCACGTCGTTGCAACCGCTCGCGAGGAGCACTTGCGCCAGCTTGGGTCCTTCCTTCACCCAGGAACTCTGGATGTTATGGATCCGCCCGTGCAGCATGATGCGGGCAATCGCGTGCATCTTGACGACCTCGGCACCGGTCGCGCCAGGACGCAGATCGCCCAGCATCTGCTTGGACCACATCGGCGCGTCGCTGTGGACGAAGCTGAGCGGCACGAACTCGGTGATGCCGCCGGTCTCCTTCTGGATATCGCGGATGAATCCCAGATGCCCGGCGCGCTGCCGGTTGGTCTCGACGTGCCCAAACATGATCGTGGACGTCGTCGGAATCCCGAGCCGGTGCGACGTCGTGATGACCTCGCGCCACTGAGACGAGGTGATGCGGCCGGGCGAGATTGTGTCGCGGACGGCCGGGTCGAGAATCTCGGCCGACGTGCCCGGAATCGAGCCGATGCCGGCGGCCTTCAGACCCTGCAGGTATTGCTCGATCGTCCACCGCGAGCGAATCGCGCCGTAGAGCACTTCCTCCGGCGAGAACGCGTGGACGTGCAGCCCCGGCAGTGCCGCCTTCAGTTCGCGCGTGAGATCGATGTAGAGCGATCCGTCCATCTTCGGGGGCAGGCCCGCCTGGATGCAGACCTCGGTCGCGCCGAGCTCCCAGGCCTCTTTCGCTCGACGGATGATCTCGTTGAGCGGCAGGAAGTAGCCCTCTTCCTGCCGATAGTCGCGGCTGAACGCGCAAAACCCGCAGTGCTTGATGCAGACGTTCGTAAAGTTGATATTGCGGTTGACGACGTAGGTCACCACGTCGCCGTTCACCTGCCGCCGCATCTCGTCGGCCGTGGCCATCATCGCCAGCAGCGACGCGCCGTCGGCATCGTCAAAGAGGTGCGTGCCTTCGTCGACCGTCACCTCGCCGCCGCCGAGCGCCTTGTCGAGAATGCGGGCGACGTCGGGCCGGACGGTGCCGAGCATCGTGCTCAGGGCCTTGTCGAGGTGGGGCAGCGTGGTGAGGTCTGTCATGGGCATTCTCAAGTTTCAAGTCTGAAGTCTGAAGTCTCAAGTCTGAGCGAGGCAGACTTCAGACTTCACACTTGAGACTTACATTGTCTCTAGCTCCGGTTTTACAAACCCCTCATTGTCGCTCAGTGCGTCGAGCCGTTGACGGATCGGGGCGGAGACGTGCCACCGGTCGCCAGTGATGTACTCCGGATAGAGCGCGAGCCGCTCGCGCAGCTCGTAGCCGGCGTCTGCCGTCTTGCTCCGCAGCCGGCCGATGGCCGGCCAGGCCGCCTCGGGATTGATGAAGTCTTTCGTCAGCGGTGAGACGCCGCCCCAGTCGTTGATGCCGGCACTCAGATAGTCCTGATAGTCATTGGCATTGAGATTGGGCGGCGATTGGATGTTCATCTCGGGACCGAGCAGCAAGCGCGCCATCGCCTGCGTGCGCAGCATGTCGTCGGTGTCGGGCTCACCGGCGTGTCTCATGATCGTGTCGGGCTTGGCGCGGAAGTTCTGGATGATGACCTCCTGGATGTTACCGCAACGCTCTTGCACGTCGCGGATGAGGAGCAGCGCATCCACCCGTTCTTCCGGCGTCTCGCCGATGCCGATCAGAATGCCGGTCGTCATGGCCATGCCGAGCTTAGCCGCATTCTCGAGCGTCTGCACGCGCAACTCCGGCGCCTTGCTCGTGGCGCCGACGTGCGGCCCCCCTTTCTCGAACAGCCGCAGGCTCGAGCTTTCGAGCATGATCCCCATGCTCGCGTTCCAGGGCGCGAGCATCTCGATCTCTTCGACGCTGAGCGTGCCGCAATTGGTGTGGGGGATGAGGCCCGTCTCTTCGAGCACGAGCTGGCACATGGCGGCCACGTACTCGGGCGTCGAGTCGTAGCCGCCGAGCGCCTGCAAGGTGTCCTTGAACTCGGGATGACGCCATTCCGGATGGTCGCCGAGGCTGAAGAGCGCCTCCTTACAGCCGAGGCGCGCGCCTTCGCGCGCCACGCGCAGTACTTCGTCGGGCGTCATGGTGTGGGCGCCCTGCTGAGAGGGGCCCTTCACGAACACGCAGTACCCGCAGCGGTCGCGACAGAGGTTGGTGAGCGGCAGGAAGATCTTGCGCGAGTAGGTGACGCGGCGATGCGGGCGCGCGCGGAGATTGAGTGCGGCCGCCGCGTCGACCATCGCCGCGAGGTCGGGGCCCTCGGCGCGCAGCAGGGCGCAGCCGTCGGCGGCCGACAGCCGTTCACCTGCTAACGCTCGATCGAGGATGGCGCGCATAAAAGGCCTTGACGGCCGGCCCTGGAAAGAATCACTATATTGCCTGTTGATGAGCACGTCAACGTGCAGTATATTTCCTGCATGGCTGAAGGGTCTGTGTTACTGACGGGAATCGGCGCCAAGGTTCGAGCGCGGCGCACCACCATGGGGTGGACGCTGCGCGAGGTCGCCGATCGCTCGGGCATCTCGACCAGGTTTCTGGCGGACCTCGAGACCGGCAAGGGCAACATCTCGGTCAGGCGCCTGGGGAACGTCGCCCGCGCGCTCGACATGCCGGTCGTGTCGCTCTTCCCCTCGGAAGACGAGAAGGGCGTCGTCGTCGCGCTGGTCGGCCTGCGCGGCGCCGGCAAGTCGACCGTCGGGAAGGCGCTCGCCCAGCACGTGAAGATGCGATTCGTGGAACTCGATGCGCTCATTGAAAAGCAAGCCGACCTCTCGCTGGCCGAGCTCTTCTCCCTGCATGGCGAAGCCTATTACAAGCGGCTGGCCTACGGGGTGCTTTTGAAGGAGCTGGCGAAAGACGAGCCGATCGTGCTGGCGACGGGCGGATCGGTGGTGACGGACGCCGAAACCTGGCAGCTGCTCAAGCGCCGGACGCACACGGTGTGGCTCAAGGCGTCGCCCGAGGATCACTGGAAGCGCGTGCTCAAGCAGGGAGATACGCGTCTGGTCTCGAACCGGGCCTCCGGCACGGCGGCGATGACCGAGCTGCGGTCGATCATCACCGAGCGCACGCCGCTCTATTCGGAAGCGGCGCAGACGATCGATACCGGCGCGGTCCGCGTGCCCGAGGCCGTGCGGCAGATCGCGACGGCGCTGAGGAAGAAGGACACGCGGGTGGTTCGGCACTAACGGGTTGCGCCCTATGTAAGGTCTCTGATAAGGTGACGTGTTTCTAAGGACATTGAAGGAGGCAGAGCGTAATGAAACTTGGAGTTTTTCTACCGGTGTCGGGAAAGGTCGCCGCTGGTGGCGGCGAAGTGCTGGCCGAAGCGGGGCAGGAGGCGGAAAGCCTCGGCATCGACTCCGTGTGGGCGGCTGAGCGTATCGTCCAGCCCTGGGAGATGAAGACGAAGTATCCCTACAAGGAAGACGACCAGTGGGCCAAGTTCGTCCCGCCCGACTCTCCGTTCCTCGAGCCGATGATCGCGCTGACCTACCTGGCAGCGGTCACCAAGAAGGTCGAGCTCGGCGTCAGCGTCGCGGTGCTGCCCTACCGCCAGCCGCTGCACTTCGCCCGCATCTTCACGTCGATCGACAATCTCTCGAAGGGCCGGTTCATTCTCGGCGCGGGCGTTGGCTGGATGATGGAGGAGTTCAATTCCCTCGGCGTTGACTTCCACAAGCGCGGCGCGATGGGCAACGAGTTCCTCGAGATCCTCAACAAGCTCTGGACTACGCCGGGCAACAAGCCCGAGTTCCACGGCAAGCACTACAACTTCGACCCCGTCGCCGTCAGCCCGCCCCCCGTGCGGAAGCCGCGCTTCCCCATCTGGACCGGCGGTGAGAGTCCGGCCGCGCAGAAGCGCGCCGCAAAGTATGCCGATGCGTGGTTCTCGTACTTCGTGAAGATCAGCGCTGACGAGCTGGGCGCGAAGTTCAAGGAGGTGCAGGAGCTCACCAAGACCGTGGGGCGCGACTCGACCCTCGGTCCCGTGAAGCTCTGCTGCTGCCGTCCGGTCGACATCACCGACAAGCCGGTCGAACAGAACCCTCAGGACCTCGTGGGAACGCCGGATCAGCTCATTGCGGCATTGAAGAAGTTCAAGGCCATTGGCGTCGAGCACATGGCGCTGCAGTTCATCGTCGGCAAGTACCCGGAGCGCAGGAAGAAGATCGAGCGGTTCGCGAAAGACGTAGTGCCGGCGCTCAAGTAAAGTTAGAAGTGAAAAGGTAAAAGTTAAAAGGACTGAGAGCTTAGAAGGACAAGCCGGCAGGGGCGTCCTTTTAAGTTCTCAGTTTTAACTTTTAAGTTTTGTCGCGTCCGCCGTCGTTTTCCGTCAGCGTCCTCAGTCCTCCCCAATGGCTTCCGAAATCCGCATCATCGGCCTGAAGGCTCCGGCAGACATCGCGCCGGGCGCCGATCTCGCGCGCATCATCGTCGAGGCGGCCACCGAGCGGGGGCTGTCGTTCGCGAGCGGCGACATCCTCGTCGTCACCCAGAAGATTGTGTCCAAGGCCGAAGGGCGTCTGGTCGATCTGTGTACGGTCACGCCGTCCTCGTTCGCGTCGGAAATCGCCAAGGCGCAGGACAAAGACCCGCGTGTGGTCGAGCTGGTGCTGCGAGAAACCAGGCGCGTGGTGAAGATGGACCAGAAGACGATCATCACCGAGACGCATCACGGTCTCGTGTGTGCCAATGCCGGCGTCGACGAGAGTAACGTCGCCGGACAAGGGAAGGTCGCGCTGTTGCCGGCCGACGCCGATGCGTCCGCAAAGGGGTTGCGGCAACGCATCCGGGCGCTGACGGGAATCGACGTGGCGGTGATCATCTCGGATACATTTGGCCGCCCATGGCGCGAAGGGTTTGTGAATGTCGCCATCGGTCTCGCCGGCTTGGAGCCGCTCAAAGACTATCGCGGCTTGACGGACACCGAGGGCCACGTCCTGAAGGCGACCATTCTGGCCGTCGCCGACGAGCTGGCGTCGGCGGCCGAGTTGGTGATGGGAAAGTTGGACCGGGTGCCCGTGGCCATGATCCGCGGTTATGCGTACACCCCAGGCGAAGGCACCGCGAGAGAGATGGTTCGTCCGCCGGATAAAGATCTGTTTCGGTGACATAGCGCCTGCGGCCATGCGAGCCCGAGGCCATGCGAAGCCGAGGGCGAGCATCAGCGCAAGGTCGCGCCGGGGGAGGGGCCCCGGCGCCAGTGAATGAATGTGGGGCCCCGCGCGCAGTAATTAAAGGAGATACCGTGAAGATTGCAATCTTAGGTGGTACAGGAGATCAGGGGCCGGGATTGGCCTTGCGCTGGGCGATGGCAGGGGAAGAAGTGATCATCGGTTCGCGCGCCAAGGAGAAGGCCGAGAAGGTCGCGGCGGAGTTCAACGCCGAGCTCGGCCAGACGAAGATCCTCGGGATGGACAACGTCCAAGCTGCGGCCGCGGCGGATATCTCGGTCTTGACCGTGCCGTACTCGGCGCACCTCCCCACGCTCGAAAGCGTCAAGGCCCAGGTGCAGGGCAAGATCTTCGTCGATGTGTCCGTGCCGCTCGACCCGGAGAATCCGCGCAGGATGAAGATGCCGGCAGCCGGCTCGGCGACCGAAGAGGCGCAGGCATTTTTCGGTGAAGGCACGAGAGTCGTGGCGGCGTTTCAGAATGTCGCGGCCCATTTACTGCGCGATCCCAAACACACCATCGACTGCGACATCCTCGTCTGCGGCAACGATGTCGAGGCGAAGAAAGTCGTCATGGGCCTCGTCACCAAGATGGGGATGCATCCGTACGACGTCGGCCCCGCCGAGAGTGCCCGCGTGGTCGAAAGCCTGACGTCGATGCTGATTCGCCTGAATATCAAGCACAAGGTGAAGGGCGCCGGCATTCGCCTCACGGGGCTACCGCGATAGAGTGTGAATTGCTGATTGCGGATTGTTGATTGCTGATTGGGGAGACCAATCGGTGACGTTCTGTTCTAGATACGCGCGAGCACTGCGGTGCGAGTGCGTAAGGCGCGGGGGTGGGGCCCCGCGCCGTTAATTAATGTTGGCCCCTCTGCCCATGCTGGACACCGATTACATGG
>JBGPHH010000245.1:0-6179 GCA_041484265.1 Vicinamibacteria bacterium | reverse complement strand
GCGTCGTCGTATCGCCGAGCGTCTTGCCTTCGGCGATGTCGCGCAGCAGCCGCCGCATGATCTTTCCCGAGCGCGTCTTTGGCAGGTCCGCCGTGAAGATCACGTCGTCCGGTTTGGCAATCGCGCCGATCTTCTTCGCCACGTGCTCTTTCAGCTCGGTCATCAGCATCTCGCTGGTTTGCACGCCTTCTTTCACCGTGACGAAGGCGGCGACCGCCTGCCCTTTGATCTCGTGACTGCGTCCGACGACCGCTGCTTCGGCGACCTTGGGATGATCGACGAGCGCGCTCTCGACTTCCATCGTGCCGATGCGATGCCCGGCGACATTGAGCACATCGTCCACGCGGCCGAGCAGCCAGAAGAACCCGTCGGCATCGAGCTTCGCCCCGTCGCCCGCAAAATAGACGTCCGGCGCCCATTTGCTCCAATACATCGAGACATATCGCTCCGGGTCGCCATAGATGCCCCGCAGCATCGACGGCCACGGACGGGTCAGCGTCAGTAGCCCGCCACCCGTCGGCATGGTGTCGCCTTTCTCGTTCTTGATCTCTGCTTTGACACCAGGAAAGGCGCGTGTCGCCGAGCCGGGCTTCGTTGTCGTCAAGCCAGGCAGCGGCGTGATCATGATGGCGCCGGTCTCTGTCTGCCACCACGTGTCGACGACGGGACATCTCTCACCACCGATGTACCGGTGGTACCAGACCCACGCCTCCGGGTTGATCGGCTCACCAACCGATCCAAGCAGACGCAGGCTCGAGAGATCGCGTTTCTTCGGCCAGTCGGTGCCCCAGCGCATGAAGGCGCGAATCGCCGTCGGCGCGGTATAGAAAATCGTCACGCCGTAGCGCTCGATGATTTGCCAGAAGCGATCCTTCTGCGGCCAGTCGGGAGCGCCTTCGTACATCAGCACCGTCGCTCCGTTGGCGAGCGGACCGTACACAACATAGCTGTGGCCGGTCACCCAGCCGATGTCGGCCGTGCACCAGAACACATCTTCGTCCTTGAGATCGAAGACGAGCTTGGTCGTGGCGTATGTGCCGACGAGATAGCCGCCGGTCGTGTGGACGATGCCCTTCGGCTTGCCGGTCGTTCCCGAGGTATAGAGGATGTAGAGCATGTCCTCGGCATCCATTGGCTCGGGCTCACAGGTGAGCGGGGCGTCGTCCATCAAGCGGTGGTACCAATGGTCCCTTCCTTCTTTGACGTGGACCGGCATGGGACCATCACCGCGCTGCACCAGGATCACGTTTTCGATTGACGGTGCCTGCGCGATCGCTTCGTCGGCGATCTGTTTGAGCGGCACGATCTGGCCGCGCCGATAGCCGCCGTCCGCCGTGACGAGGAGACGCGCCTGCTGATCGTTGATGCGATCGCGCAGCGACTCGGCGCTGAAGCCGCCAAACACGACGCTGTGGACCGCGCCGATACGCGCGCACGCGAGCATCGCCACCGCGAGCTGCGGGATGAGCGGAAGATAGATGGCCACACGGTCGCCCTTCTTGATGCCGAAGGACTTGAGGACGTTGGCGAACGCAGAGACCTCTCGAAACAACTCGAAGTACGTCATCGTACGGCGATCGCCGGGCTCCCCTTCCCAGATGAGGGCCGCCTTGTTTCGGCGCGCGCCGCGCACGTGCCGATCGAGGCAATTGACGGCGACGTTCAGCCGGCCGCCGACGAACCACTTCGCGTGCGGCGGTTGCCAGTCGAGCACCTTGTCCCATCGTCGAGACCACTCCAGCTCGTCTGCAAACTTCGCCCAGAAGGCTTCGGGATCGCGCTCGGCATCCTTGTAGATTTGCTCGTCGCGGACGTGGGCCTGCGCTCGGAAGGAGGCTGGAGGGGGAAACGATCGGTCTTCGCGAAGCAAGTCAGCGAACTCGGCGTGTGTCTTCTCAGCCATCCGGGGAGGATAACCTGCCTCTAGGCATTTGGTCATCTGGTTATCTGGTTATCTGGCTATCTGGTTATCTGGTCATCCGTTGGCCAAATAACAGATGACCAGATGTCCAGACGCTAGGAGCCGCCGAGTACGGCCAGGCGGCTTCGTACGCGCGCCAGCAGATCGGCGTGCGTCACTGCGCCGAGCTTCAGGAACGCGCGATAGTGCTCGATGGCCATGGACGAGTCACCGGCCTCGTCGGCGACGACGGCGAGGTTATAGTGCGCACCGGCGCTGCGGGCGTCGATTCCCACGGCGCGCAGGAGCAGGTCGCGCGCATCCGCGCCGCGGCCTGCGCCTTTCTGCACCAGCGCGAGGTTAACGATCGATTCGACGTTGCGTGGATCTTCGGCGAGCGCGACGCGAAATTCGGCAGCGGCCGCGTCGAGGCGGTTCGACCCAGGCATTCCCATCAGGGCGACGCCGAGGTTGTTGTGCGCCCGTACGTACTTCGGATCGATTTCGATCGCCTTCTGAAATTCCTTGATGGCTTGATCGAGTTGGCCGAGCTCCCGGTAGACCAGTCCCACGTTGTTGTGGATTTCCGCGCTCGAATCGTTCTCCTGGAGGAGCACCCGATATTGTGCAAGCGCATTGTCGAAGTCGCCGACGCGCTGGTAGTACAACGCGAGGCCAAAATGATCCGCCGGCGGCGTCGCCGGGCCGGGCGTCTGCGTGGACGCCGTGGGCGCTTCGGGCTCACGCGGGACGGGCGGTTTTGGGGTCGAGGCCGGTGGCGACGCACGCGGCGGCCGCGCGGGCGCGGGCGGCGCCTGTGCGGGCCGGGGAGTCGCCGGCGCAGGAGTCGTCGGCGCCGGAGTCACTGGTGCAGGAGGCTTCGGTGCCGGGCGCTCGACCGTCGCAGGCGCCGGTGCCGTCGGCGCTGGCAACGGGGACGCCGGCCGTGAGGTTTCAGGCCGCGGCGCCTCGGACCGCGGCGTCTCGGGGCGTTGCGACCCGGTGATTGGCGTCGAGGGAGCCGCGGTCGAAGGTGGCGGAGACGAAGCCGTCCGCTGGACCGGCGGACGCTGGGCAGCTGGGGACGAAAAAACCGCGATGAGCACCCACAGCCCGACGAAGCCAAGGGCGACCGCGACGCCTGCGTAGACAAACAGCGTCTTGGTTGTCAGTGCGCCCGAGTCAGCCTGGCGCCCGTAGCCGAGCGTGGCGAGCACCCGATCGGTGCGCGCCGTCGACCCCGACGGGTCGTCGTACTCGCGCGCCGCCGAGCGGCGTCTGAGCGCATCCAGAATGAGGCTCACGGTTCGTTTTGAGCTCGCGCCCCCGGTGTGGCCACGGTCGTCGGCGTCGCCGCCGCGAGGCCCGTAGCAAAGGCCGCGTCGACGACGCGCGCATCGGCGCCAGGCGCCTCAGCATTGATCCGTTCGGCGTCTCGGCCGGCGATCACGGCATCAGTGTATGCCCCAACGAGCACGCGGAGCCAGCGGCCTTCGAGCCCCAAGTCGACGTCAGCCTGATAGACATCGTAGCCGGACCCTTCGAGCCACGTTGTCAGCGTGCGCGCGTCGGAGTCCGAGGTCTCAGCGGACGCGGGGTAAGAGCCCACCAGGATCGTCAGGGGCGCGTCCGACGGAGGACGGCGCTCGACAGGCGGCACCACGGTAGTCGCCGTTGGCACGCCGTGGGCAACGACCGTCTGGCTGGCCGCCTGCACGGCCCGGTTGGCGAAGTGCTCGTAGAAATATGCCGTGGCGCCGACGGCTGCGGCCGACGCGAACAGGACCATCGCGGCCGGCGCGATGATTGACCACATCCGACGCCGCCATCGGGCCTTGGACCACGCCGGCGCACGCAAGTCCAGACTGTCAGCCGCATGCCTGACCATTTCCGGCGTGATGCGACTCGCGTGGACGGAGAACCCTGCCAAGAGCGCTCGATCGCAGATGAGGTTGATCAACCGGGGGATGCCGCCGGAGAGCCGATGCACCTCACCGAGGGCTTTGGGGGCGAAGGTGACCGCGGCGGACCCGCCGGCGATCGTCAGCCGGTGCGCCACATACGCCGCCACCGTCTCGCGGTCGAGCGGTTTGAGCTCGTAGCGAATCGAGATCCGCTGGTCGAGCTGCCTCAGGCCCGGGGATCGCAGTACGGTTTGCAGATCCAGCTGGCCGACGAGGATGATCTGGAGCAGTTTTTCCTTGTCGGTCTCGAGGTTCGACAGAATCCGGATTTGCTCGAGGACGCGGAGCGGCAGGTGCTGAGCCTCGTCAATGATAAGCACTGCGCTCGCCTTGAGCGGGATCAGGCTGAGGAGGAAATCGTACAGGACGTCTATCAGGTCCTGCTTGCTGACTCCGGCGAGCCGGCCCGACTTGATCTCCTCGCGCGAGACGACGCCGAAGTCCTGGAGGATTCGCTTCAGGAGATCCTCTTCGGATAGAAACGGATTCAACACGAGCGCGGTGAACGTCGTCCGATCGATCTGCTCGAGCAGAGCCCGGCAGATGGTCGTCTTGCCGGTGCCGATGTCGCCGGTGATCACCGCGAAGCCTTCACGGCGACGGATGGCGTACTGCAGCAGATCGAACGCGCTGGCGTGTCCCTGGCTGCGATAGAGGTACTTCGGATCCGGCGTCAGGCTGAAGGGCTTCTCGGCGAATCCGTAATAGCGTTCGTACACTAGCGAATCCTCGGTGTCAGCAAGATCAGCACCGCGACGCGCGCGTGCGTCGCGGCCGTGTTGCGTCCGAACCAGCCGCTTTTTGCGGCAATGGCGCGCTCGCGCGTGAAGCCGGAAATGACGAGCGTCTCGCCGTTGGCCACGCGCGCCAGCGTGTCGGCTTCGTGAATCGCGCGACGCGCGACCGCCGGGTTGTCATTGGCAGGCGCTCGGGTCGCCAGGATCGGGCTGAGGCTCAGCATCACGACGCCGTCAGCCGAGATTTGAGGGGTGACGCTCAAGACGAACCCCTCGGTCGATGCGCTCGCCGTGCCTTCACGTTGGGCCGTCTCGGCCGCAACCGCGCGGACAATCGCCGGCTCGTTGTTGAGAGCGAGCAGCCTGGGATTGGCCACCACCGACACTCTGCCTTGCGTGCCGAGCGCCGTCATGAAGGCCGCAGCATCGGTGACCCGCAGACCCGCCCGCGGCACACGTGCGCCGGCGGGCTGATTCTGACCCGCGCCTGCCGCCGCCAGCGCCAGCGCGTCCCAGTCGAGCCCTTGCGCGTTTTCGTCGGTCAACTCGACCTCAACCACACGCGCATCAATCTCGACCTGGCGCTGGACGTGGTCTTGCACCGCATCGAGATACTCCGCCACGCGGTCCAGGCGCTCCGGGAAATCGGTCACCTGCAGCAACCCCGCTGTGCGGTCTACGTTGAAGGTCGCGCGCTCGGACAGCAAGCTCTGAACACCACGGGCCAGATCCGCGAACACGTCGGTGCGCGTGGTGCTCGCGACGCTCGCCGAGGCGGTAGTGCCGGGCCCCCCGACATCGCCGCCAACGGTCGAGGCCCCGGTGCGTTCGGTCGCGATGTAATTGACGTCGAAGATTCGCGTCGTCAGCGCCCGCGGGAACACGCGCACCAGGCCGCCATCCGCCCGATAGTCGAAGCCGAGCGGCGCGAGCACCAACTCGAGCGCTTGACGAACCGTGACGTTCTTCAGCTCGCCGATAAACGACCCCGAAATGGCCGGATCCGGGACGATGCTGAGCGTGGTGCCGCGGACGATGAGCAGCAGGAGGTCCTTGACGGCGACCGGTTGCGCGAAGCTCAGCGTGAGCGCGCGGTTATCGAGGTCGGCCGCGGGTCCCCGTTCGTCGAGCTGCGTCAGCGGCAGCGTCGGCATCTGGCCGGGCTGCTGCGCCCGGGCCGTCGACGATGCGACACCCAGAGCCAGGAGAAACACCCATTTCACGTCCTAAATGTCGGTCTGAGGCAGGAAGGTCGATAGCTGCACGACGTGTGTCGAAGCGTGCACTCGCGCGCAAACGCCAACCGATGTAGTGTCCGCCTTCGGGCGGACCGTCAGTCGTAGTACTCGCGGCCCAGGTGCGTGATGAGCTCCTCACCCTTGAGGAACCGCAACGTGTTCTTCAGCTTCATCAGCTGTATGAACAGGTCGTGCTCGGGATAGAGGCCCGGTGCGTGCACCGGACTCTTGAAGTAGAACGAGAGCCATTCCTGGATGCCATGCATCCCGGCGCGCTTCGCCAGATCGAGGAACAGCGCGACGTCGAGCACGAGCGGCGCGGCGAGAATACTGTCGCGGC
>JBGPHH010000244.1:0-6183 GCA_041484265.1 Vicinamibacteria bacterium | reverse complement strand
TCTCTCGTCACGCCCTGGCGGTTGAGCTGCAGGCCCGCGCCCCACTCGACCGACCAACGGATGACTTCGCCCTTTTCGTCCTTCGCTTCGACGTGCACGAAGGAGTGCGGGTTGCGGAACAGGAACTGTACGAGGTCGCCCTCGATCGACTGCGTCTTGTCTTCAAAGTACGTCGCAGCGAAAGAGTGGTGGGCATAGGCCGGCACAATCGACATGATGGCCGCCGCCGCCAGGAGCAGGAACAGTTTGCGCTTCACGATAATCCCTCCTCTGAGAAAAACACCGTCCGGGAAAAACCTCGGTGATTATAGCCGTCGTGGGCCCGATGCGATCTGAAGAGTTTCTGAATTCTTCTTCAGAATTGCCGGGGTCGAAGAGACTGGGCTAACCGCTTGATTCCGAAGCCCATACGTCGAATTCCCAGGAAGAAGCCGATGCCGCTCACTGCCAAACCGCCGAGACAAAGGGTAATCACACCGACGTCCCACAGCGGGCGGCTGTAGTACCAGAACGAGAAGTCGAGGCTGTGAAAACCGTGGTAGAGCCATCGGTTGAGCCGGTCGTAGCGGCGGAAGCTTCCCACGAATTCGCTTAGCTGCGGGTCGATGTACACCCACGTCTTGTCGGGATCGCCGAGCTTGACCCTGACGACGGGGAGCGCCGCGCTGCCGTCTTGCTGGTAGTAGTAGGAGTCGTAGTTCGAGAGGACTTGGGCATCAAGGATTGCGACGTCTGGAATCACCTTCTTCAGCCGGGCGGTAAGCGACTCGAGGCTCGACGGCTCGCGACCAACTTGCATGGTGTTGGCCGCAACAAGCAACCTTCCCGACCTGGAGCCGTGCACGATGTAGTACGGCTCGTCTTGAATCCACGCGAAATCGATTTCCTTGACGGCACCGTCTGACATGAGCGGTTGCCACTTGTCCATATCGATGGCGGGGAAGCGCGAGAGATCGTTCGTGCCGCCTAGCGCCCCGTTAAGATTGAGGTCGGGACCGCTTGTCGGCCACTGCCACGGATCCATGGAGAGCAGCCCACTGAAGACCCACGTGAGAGTGAGGACGCCAAAGGCGAGTCCGCCGATGTGATGCCATCGCATCCATCCGGCATATGGAATGTGCGGCCGGGCCGGCTTCCACTGCAGGATCCCGACGACCATACCAAGGACGGCGAAACACGATCCGATGGCCGACAACCAAATGACGGTCTGCTGCCACAGGCGGCCCTGCAGCCGCAGCGGCGCGAAATAAAGCCAGTGGGGGATGGCGGCCATCCAAGCCAGGACACGGCTTGCGCGCGTCGTCATCACAGCCACGTCACCGTTCTGGTCGGAGATGTAGAGCTCGGTGTGCGCGGCATCATCCACGACCACCTTATGTACTGGCATCTGGCGCGGCTGAGCGATGGTCCACTGATCGGGCTCTGTCAGCTCGTCCACGTAGCGCAGTCTGCTTTCGGGCAGACCTGTGAATCGGTGGGCGATGGCGAGCGCGCCGACGCGTTCGACGGCTCGGAGACGCTCGCCGGTGTCTGCAAAGATCGTCGTCTCGCCGAGGCGGTACGCGGGTCGGTCCATGACCGTCACGAGCGTCATCCGGCCGGCGCTTCCGCGACGACCAGCGCCCCCGCTCGCCTGGCGCACGGCATCGGCCGGCGTCAGCCGCACGCGGTCGAGCGCGAGCGGTGGAAGGCGTTCCAGACGCAACTCTGGTGTCAATCGCGGCATGCCACGGGCGTAGATCATGGCAATCCCGGACGCGAACCACAGCATGAAGATTAGGCTCAGCGGGATTCCGAGGTAGCGGTGCGTGAGAATGAGGGTCTTGCGAAGGACCTTCATGGCTGCCGATCAGGCAACCGATTTCCGCCGGCCTTCAGGAGAACGCGCCGCACCGGCGCGGGGCAGGGCGATCCGGAACGTGCTGCCGGCGCCGGTGGTGGGTTCGAGCGTGAGATGGCCACCGTTGACTTCAATTGCCCATTTCGAGATAGAGAGGCCCAGTCCAGTCCCACCATCGCTCAATCGCGATCGTCCGCCGCGCTCGTAACGGTCGAAGATGCGGGTCTGCAGGTCCTGCGGAATGCCAGGACCCGTGTCGATGACATCAACGATTGCGGCCGTAGGTAATTCCGTTGCCCGCAGGCGGATTTCGCCGCCGACGGGGCTGTACTTGATGGCGTTGTCCACGAGACTGATGAGTGACTGACGCAATACCAATCGGTCGCCCAGACCGCGCGCGGTGCCGAGCTGTTCGACGACGAGCGATTGGCCCTTTTCCTCGGCCAGCACGCCCAGATGCGCCGACACCTCTTCGGCCAGCTCGTGAAGATCGATCACTTCCTGCGCGAGCCTGGCTTGGCCGGTCTCAGCGCGAGACCAGGTCAGCAACCGATCAACGAGGCACGCAAGCCGATCGACTTCTTCGAGCATGCTGGCGATGATTCCGCGATACGCGCTCTCATCGCGCCGCTCGCGCAACCCGACTTCGCCAACGCTGCGGATGGCCGTGAGCGGCGTCCGGAGCTCGTGCGACACGTCGGCCGTAAACCGCCGCATCTGCTCGAAGGAGGCCTCGAGCCGGCCGAGCGTGTCATTGAAGACCGAGGCGAGATGGCCCAGCTCGTCGTTCGGGTTGTTGACCGGCAGCCGATCGCTCAACCGGTCGGCCGTGATGGAACGGGCGCGCTCGGCCATGTGCTCGACCGGAGCCAGCGCGCGCCGAGCCAGCCAGTAGCCGAAGGCGCCGGCCACCGCGACGCCAATCGGGAGGCCGAAGAGCAGGATGGTCAGAAGTCCAGCCAGGTATTGACGCATCTGTGTCTCGGATCGCGCCACCTGAATCACGACGTGCTTGGTCGTGCGGACCTTATTAACGAGGTCCGCGCGCGTTTGTGGGTCGGTGACACTGATTGTGGCCGGCGTCGTGAGCACACGGTAGGTGGCCTCGCGGGTCGGGATCGAAACGATGCGGTCGTTGGCTTGGGCCACCAGCCGCTCAGTACCCGGGATGGGATTGCGCGTGGCTTTGAGCGTGCGGAAAACGATGTCACCGATGTTCTGGGCCGGACCGCAGCCGCTCGGATCGTTGCACCAGACCTGCAGCCACGGACTGTCTTCGCCGAAGTTGAGCGGATCGTCGAACCACTTGAGCGCGCCGTTCGGGCCGGTGTCCGCCATGGCCGACGCCCACTGCGAATCGCCGCGGATGTCGCTATCGAGCCCTCTCGATGCGTTGCCCCTGACGAAGACGAACACACCCGCGGCATAGACGGCTATGACCACGATCATCGCCGCGACGTTCCAAAGCGTCAGCGAGAGACGCACGCTGTGCGAACGCCACCAGGCCATCACCAGCTCCTACTTTTCATTCTGCTCCGGCTCGCCTTCGCGCAGCATGAAGCCGACGCCCCGCACGGTGTGAATCAACTTGACCGGATGGTCGAGATCCACCTTTCGGCGGAGCCTGGCGATATGGACATCGATGACGTTGTCGAGGGGCGTCGTGCGCGCCGTCTCCTTCCAGACGTCCCGCCCGAGGGTTCCGCGCGACACCACCTGGCCTTCGTGCCGCATCAAGTACTCGAGAAGCTCGAATTCGCGAACCGTGAGCTCGACCGGTGCGCCCGCGCGCGTGACCTTGCGGGTCACCAGGTCCAACTCGAGGTTGGCAACACTGAAGTGCAGGGTCTCCGCCGTCCGACCGCGGCGGACCAAGGCCCGGATCCGCGCCTCGACTTCCGCGAACGCGAACGGTTTGACGAGGTAGTCATCCGCTCCACTGTTCAACCCGAGCACGCGATCCTCCAGCGCGTCGCGCGCGGTCAGGACCAGAACCGGGGTCTCAACGCTGCGTCCGCGCAACGTCGTGAGCACTTGGATCCCGTCGCGCTCCGGCAGCCCGAGATCCAGAAGGATGACGTCGAACGTCTCGGTGTTGAGGCGGAAGAAGGCGCCCTCGCCGGTGTGCTCGACGACCACGTCGTAGCCTTCGCCTGAGAGACCTTCGCGGAGGGCGTTTGCGACCTTCTGCTCGTCCTCAACCACCAGCACACGCATCCGCGGATGCTTATTCACGAAATCCTATCCGAGCCGCTGGCCCAGATCCACTCATGGCTTTGCCTGGCCCCCGACAGCGAATGAGGCGACGAGAGGGTCCCAGCGACTCTGGGCACGCAGGATGACTTCGATGAGCTCGCGCGCGGCGCCCGCGCCGCCGGGCGATGCGGCCACCCACTGCACGCGTTCGCGCACTTCCCGTACGGCGTCGGACGGTGCCGCCGACAGGCCGACACGGGCGAGCACGCCCAGATCGACCACGTCGTCGCCCATGTAGGCGACGTCGGCGTCAACGTACTTGAGGTCGGCGATGATCTCGTCATACGCGTCGATCTTGTTGGCCACGCCCTGGCGGACCACTGCGAGGCCGAGCTGGTTGGCGCGATGAATGGTGGTCGCCGACGTACGGGCCGACAACAACCCGACTTTCAGTCCCGCGCGCCCGGCCCAGACCATCGCAATGCCGTCTCGAATAAAAAAGCCCTTGCTCTCCGTGCCGTCGCTGTGGACGAGGACACTGCCGTCGGTGAGGACGCCGTCGACGTCAAACAGCACGAGCTTGATCCGGGCAGCGCTGGCTTGAATAGACAAGATTCTTAGGACCCAGAACCCATTAGAACATCTCCGTTCGCCATAAGTCGTGAAGATGCACGACGCCTGCGACGCGACTGCTGCCGTCCTCGACCACGACGATTGAGGTGATCTTGCGCTGCTCCATGATATTGAGCGCCTCCGCGGCCAGCGTTGTGCGCGACACGGTGACGGGTCCGTGCGTCATGACGTCGGCGGCCGTCAGGTTGAGGACGTTGGCCGAGCGTTTCAGCTGGCGCCGCAGGTCGCCGTCGGTGATGACGCCGAGCAACAGGCCCGTTCCATCGACCACGCAGGTCATGCCCATCTCTTTGCTCGACATCTCGTCGAGTACTGCATGCATCGCGGCGTTGAGCCCGACAACCGGGCATCGCCCGCTCGCGTGCATGAGCGCCTCAACGCGCATCAAACGTTTCCCGAGCTTGCCGCCGGGATGGAGGCTCAGGAAGTCTTCCTGTCGAAATCCCTTTTCGACGAGGAGCGTCATGGCCAGGGCGTCGCCGATGGCGAGCGCCGCCGTCGTGCTGGCCGTCGGCACCAGGTTCAGCGGACACGCCTCCTCGGTGACGCTGCAATCGAGCGCGACATCGGCCGCAAGCGCGAGTGTGGACTTCGAGTCCCCGGTAATCGCGATGAGCTTGGCGCCCAATCGACGAATCGTCTCGAGTAAACGAAGCAGCTCGTCGGTCTCTCCGCTGTACGACAAGGCAACAACCACGTCGTCCCGCTGGATCGCTCCAAGGTCGCCGTGCGTCGCTTCCGCCGGATGCAGGAAGAACGCCGGCGTGCCGGTGCTGGTGAGTGTCGCGGCGATCTTGTGGGCGATGATGCCCGACTTGCCCATGCCTGTCAGGATCACGCGGCCGCGGCACTGGCGCAGCAGGTCCACGGTGTCGTCGAACTTGCGATCCAGGCGTCCGACGAGCGCGAGGATCGCCGCCGCTTCGGTTTCAAGGACCTTGCGCGCGAGCGTGCGGTCAGCCATTCGACTTGAGGGCGGCGTGACGGTCGACGCCCGACTCGGAATCGGCATGTTTGACGACGGCATCGATGGCGATGAGTCGGCGGAGCAGAGGCTCCAGAAGGTCGAGTCTGAGCGCGTTCTGCCCGTCGCTGCGAGCACGCGACGGCTCGTCGTGCACCTCGAAAAAAAGACCGTCCACGCCCGCGGCGACACCCGCCGACGCCAGCGGCTCGATGTACTCCGCCAGGCCCGCCGAGACGCCGTCTCCGGCCCCTGGTAACTGCAGGCTGTGCGTGACGTCGAACACGACGGGTACCCCAAGTTGCTTGCGCATCATCGGCAGAGCGCGCATGTCGACGACGAGGTTGTGATAGCCGAAGCTCGTGCCGCGCTCGGTGACGAGTACACGAGGATTCCCGGCATCGACCACTTTCGCAATGACGTGGCGCATGTCGTCGGGTGCGAGGAACTGGCCCTTCTTGATATTCACGACGCGGCCGGTCTTGGCCGCGGCGACGAGCAGGTCGGTTTGACGCGAGAGAAATGCGGGGATCTGGAGCACATCGACGAC
>JBGPHH010000243.1:0-6196 GCA_041484265.1 Vicinamibacteria bacterium | reverse complement strand
ATGACGTGCGCGAACACCGTCCCTAGTGCAAACCAGCGGACCTCGAGTGTGCCCGCGGCGTTCTCGAAGCGCGCAAGGTCGACCAGATCCTTGACGATGCGATCGAGACGCAGGGTTTCGCGCTCGAGCGTGTCGAAGTACCGCTCGCGCGTCTGATGGTCGAGGGCAAGGTCCGACATGCGAAGCGTTTCGAGGTAGCCGCGCATGGCGGTGAGCGGCGTCTTCAGTTCGTGCGAGACGTCGGCCAGCATCTGCCGACGCAGGCGATCGGACGTGCGAAGCGCGTCGTCGCGCTCGGAAAGCTCTGACGCCATCCGGTTGAAGGCAGCCGCCACGCGCGCGATCTCATCGCCGCCTGCCTCCGGCGCCCGGACGGCCAGGTCGCCCGTGCCCAGCCGCTCGGTGGCGTTCTCCAGGGCCTTGAGCCGGCGCCGGGCGGGCGCAAAGATCACGGCCGCGGCGATCGCCGTGGCGATAATCAGTACGGCTGTGCCTGGTAGTGAGAGCAGCCGGGCGACATCGCGCGCGAGCGGCCCCGATTGCGGGGCCGGCGGCAGCACGATCAAGCCCCGCAATTCGCCAGCGACCTGAATGGGTGCCGTCACGACCGGCCCGTGAATGACCGGTTGACGGTCAGTCTTTCTCAGGTCGGTCCCCGTCAGCACGCCTTCGGCCGAGCGACGCAAATCGTCAGACAGCGCTTCGGGCGTGTTGGCCGCGATGGTCCCGTCCTTCATGACGACGTACACGCGATACGGCTGCCCGCGGTACTGCTTGTCGACGTACTGCTGCAGGTCGCTTTCCGACTCCTCCGTCAAAGCGGAACCGATGTCAGCCGCCAGCATGGCCGCGAGATTGTTAGGATTGAGCAGTGGCCCGCCGGATCTCGCCATGAGGTAGTTGAACATGGCGCTCTGTGCGACGAGCACTGCGACCACCAGCACGACGAAGCTCAGCCCGATCCGCCAGTAGAAGCTGCGATACCAGTGCTGCATACGAGCTCCTATTATCCTCCGTCATCATCCTTATTTCCGTGCGCGGTCATGCTTTTGTAACAGCCCACGTTCAGCAAACCAGCCGATAATGCGTGATTACGGAGGGAATTCCATGAGCACGTGGACCACGCGTTTGTTCTTGGCGCTGCTCGTCGGCGGTCTGACTGTTCCAACGGCCCGGGCGGCGGACCTGCTGCTCGCGATCAACAAGGGCGACAACACACTGGCGATTGTCGATGCCGTGACGCTGAGGGTGCTGGGTACGGCTCCCACCGGTCCCGATCCGCACGAGGTGATTGCCACGTCGGACGGAAAGCTGGCCTTCATCACCAACTACAACGCCGGGAACGGCTTTGACAACACGCTCTCCGTGGTCGATCTCGAGGCGCGGAAGGCATTGCCTCCTCTGGATCTCGGGGCACTCAGCAGACCGCACGGAATCACGCTCGCCGGCGGCAAGGTCTATTTCACAGCCGAGGGCGCCAAAGTTCTCGGTCGCTACGATCCGTCAACCAAGAAGATCGATTGGGTGATCGGCACTGGTCAGAACCGGACGCACATGGTGATCGTGTCGAGCGATCTCAAGCGCGTCTTCACCACCAACGTCGCGTCTGCGACGGTCTGTATCATCGAGCAGACCGCCGGTCCGCAGAGAGGCGGCCCGCCACCGGGCCTGCCGCCACCTGGAGGCAACGGTCGTGGGCCCGCCGGACCTGGACCGGCTGGACGCGGGCCAGGCGGTCCGCCGATGAATGATTGGGCGGTTACGGTGGTGCCTGTGGGCAGAGGCGCGGAAGGATTCGATCTGTCTCCAGACGGAAAGGAGCTCTGGGTCGCCAACGCGCAAGACGGCAGCGTGTCGATTGTCGATGCCGCTCAGAAGAAAGTGACGCAGACGTTGAGCGTGCCGTTTCGGAGCGCGAATCGGTTGAAGTTCACGCCGGACGGGAAGCACGTCCTCATCGCCGATCTCGGCGGCACTCAGCTGTTCGTGCTGGATGCGGCGACGCGCAAGGAGATCAAGCGGATTGACATTGCCAGCGGCGCCGCGGGCATTCAGATGTCGCCGGATGGATCCCGTGCGTTCATCGCTGTCGGATCTCAGAACGGCGTGGCGGTCGTCGACCTCAAGACACTCGCCGTGACCGCGCGAATCGCGACCGGGCCGGGACCGGACGGCCTGGCTTGGGCCATACAGAAGTAGACACGAACAACGGAGGAATAGCCGATGAGCACGAAACATGATCGATCGATGTCCCGCCGCAGCGTGTTGAAGCAGGGCGCGGCGGCCGTTGGCAGCGCCGCCGCCGTGCTTGGTGGCCGCGAGGCGTTTGCCGCGCAAGCGCCCGCGCAGGCGCCGGCCGTGCTGCGCGGGGCCCAGACCGGTCGCCGATTTCGGGCCGCGCTCGGCGGTGTCCAGAACCTGACCTTCGAAGAACTTCGACTGTTGCCCATCGGGGATCGGCACGTGGTGGTCCGGACCGAAGCGACCGCGCCGTGCTACACGCTGGTCCTGAACGGAATTGGTGGCACGCCATCGGTCGACCCCGCGGTCGTCGCGGCGGCCCGCGGCGGCGGGCCTGGTGGAGGTGGACCTGGCGGGGGAACTCCAGGTGCGGGCGCTCCCGCGCGCGCGGGTGGTCCGGGCGCTGGCGCGCCGGCCGGGCCTGCAGCAGGTGGACGTGGCCCGCAGGCACCGACGATCGGCAACCACACATTTGTCGGCATTGTCGAAGCCGTGGGCGCGCAGGTCAAACGCGTGCAGCCGGGCGACCGCGTGGTGGTCGGCGTCACGTCGCAGTGCGGCCAGTGTTACATGTGCCTGCGCGGCCGCGGCGATGCGTGTCAGTTCACGTTCGGTCTGCCGCCTGGCTACTTCCCGCCCATCGCCGAGCGGGCAGACGGAACAAAGATCGGCGCGGCACTCGGCATCGGCGGCTTCAGCGAAATCAACGTCGTGATGGAGGAGTACACCTGCCCGGTATTCACCGACCTCCCCGCCGCGCAAGTGGCACTCTTTGGCGATCAGGCGGCAACGGGTGTCGCGTCGGCCATGTGCCTGATTCAGATCGAACCAGGATCGGACGTCGTGGTCCTTGGCGCCGGCGCCATTGGCATGATGGCCATCCAGGCGGCCCGCATCATGGGCGCCGCACAGATCATCGCGGTCGAGCCGATCAAGTACCGCCGCGATCTGGCGCTGAAGTTGGGCGCGACGACGGTCCTCGATCCAAACGCGGAAGGCGCCAACCTCGTCGCGCGGGTCCAGGATCTCTGTAAGGGCCAGACGGATCGGCTGTTTGCCGGCGGCCGCGGAGCCGGAGGCAATCACGGTCCGGACTTTACGATCGAAGCGGTCGGACGGTGCGGCGATCGGCCGAAGGTCGAGCAACCGCCCGATCCCACCGGCATCCTCCCGATGACCCAGGCGTGGCAGATGACGCGGCGCGGCGGGTCGATTGTCTACCTTGGCTTCGGGCAGGTGGGGAACGTGTCGTTCCCGGCGTCGCCGCTGGCGAACAATGGTCGCACGCTGATCTCGGGCCAGCAGGGCGGGTTGAACATGATGCGCGACATCCCGCGGTTCGTGCGCCTGGTCGAGCGCGGGCAGCTCGATCTCAAGTCGATGGTGACTTCGACCTGGCGCCTCGACCAGCTGCGCGATGCGTTTCAGGTGCTCTCGGACCGCACCGAGATGTGTCCGGTCGTGGTCTTCGCTTAAGCGTTACTTGCCGACCTCGACGAGGGCGACTTTGTTCAGGGCACTTTCCGCCAGCACAAAGTTGCCTTCCTTGGTCGCCATCATGTTGCGGACGACGCCTCCGCCGCTCGGAATCACCCACGTCTGGAACTTCTGGGTCTTCGGATCGAACCGCACGAGCGTATTCGGCTTGACGCCCGACTCGCTGTACCAGATGACGTCCTGATAGACCGCGATCCCGTACGGCAGCGACTGCGGACCGCTCGGCGACGGCCATTCCGTGACCGTGCCGGTGGCCGGATCGAGGCGGCCGAGGTAGCCGCGCGCGTAATCCGAATACCAGATGATGTCGTCGCTCGTGATGGCAATCCGCCGTGGGCGCGACGCCTCATTGGGCAGCGGGTACTCCTTGATCGCCATCGTCACCGGATCGATGCTGGCCATCTTGTTCGTGCCGAACAGATCGAAGAAGGGGACGCCCTTGGAGGTGACCACCATTCCATATGGGTTCGACCGCATCGTCGGCGCCGTGACGACCTTGACCTCGCCCGTTTTCGGATCGAGCCGGCCGACCATGTTGGCGCCCTGCGCCGTGAACCAGAGGATGCCTTTCTGATCGAAGATCGGCGTGTGCGGATCGCGCGTGGCTTCGGGCAGTTTGTATTCCACCACGTCGCCCGTCTTCGGATCGAGCTTGCCGATGTAGCCCTTCAGGTTCGCGGTAAACCAGATATTGCCGTCCCTGTCGGCGACGAGACCGTGCGGGCCGGAGCCGGCGGTCTTGAGCGCATACTCCTTGATTTGACCCGTCTTGACGTCGACGCGGCCAAGCTTGTTGGCGAACATGCCGGTGTACCAGAGCGCGCCGTCAGGCGTCGCGAGGGGATCGTGCGGCCTCGATCCTTTTGTCGGCAGTGCCCATTCCTTGAACGAGACCTTCGCGCTTCCGGAAACCAGTACCGCAGGCGGTCGCGGCTTGTCCGGAAAATTCTTGGCGAGATACTCGGTCAGGAGAGCGGATTGATCGCTCGGCAGATCGACCATCGTGCCAAAGACCGTCGGCCACTCCTGACGCGTGTAGCCGCTGTTGGTGATGAGGTTGAGCGCGTGGCACTTTGTGCACGACATCTGCACGATTTCTTTGCCTGGCCCATCGGGCAGTGTCGCCGGCGCTCCTCGCCCCTGGCCTTGCGTGCTGGTCGACAGGGCGGCAAGAAACAACGCGGCCAGTGCAGGTGGCCACACTAGATGCTTTGACATCGTTCACCTCTCGCGGGAATTCTAGCTAGAATGATGGGTCGAAAGGAACCGGATATATGTCACATCTGTCACATTTGAGGATTGTTCGGGCGTCATTCATGGTGCTGGCGCTCTCGGCGCCCGCCTTGGCACAGCAGCCACCACAGGGCGGCGGGGCGCCGCCGGCCCCGCCGGCGATCACGATGAAGCAACTCGCGCCTGACGTGTGGGCAGGCCTGGGCGGTGCGGGCGGCAACAGCACCATCATCATCGGCCAGACCGGCGTCATCGTCGTCGACGCCAAGACGAGCGAGGCCGGCGCGAAAGATCTTCTCGCCGAAATCGCGAAGGTCACGCCGAAGCCGGTGACCACCGCCATCATTACCCACAGCGACGGCGATCACGTCAACGGCCTCGTCGCGTTTCCAACCGGCATCAAAATCATCGCGCACGAGAACAACAAGAAAGAGCAGGAAGCGGCGCTTGCGGCTGGCGGCCGCGGCGCGCCTCCCGCGGACCGGTTGCCGACGCAGGTCGTCAGCAAAGACAAAGAGACCATGACGATCGACGGTGTGAACCTCGAGCTGTATCACTGGGGACCCGCGCACACGAGCGGCGACCTGGTGGTGTACCTGCCGGCTCGGCGGATTGTCTCGACCGGCGACATCGTCGTCACGAACCGCGCGGACGACAATCCCAACATCCACTTCGAGAAGAACGGCACAACGGCCGGCTGGCTCCTGAACGTCAAGGGGATGATCGGGCTGAACGCCGACAACTACATCACGGGCCATGGCGACATCGTCACCAAGGCCGATCTCCAGCGAAAGCTCGATGCCACGCAAGCGCGGCGCGACAAGATTGCCGCGATGGTGAAGGACGGCAAGACGCTCGACGAGATCAAGGCCGCGCTGCCTGACGCGCCGAACCCGGGCGCGCCCGCTCGCGGTGCGGGCGGACCGGGCGGTGGCGGCGGCCGCGGTGGTCCTCCGGCGCTGACGTTTGTCGAAACGGCGTTCCAGGAACTCACGAAGAAGTAGCGATCTTATTTCTTGTGGACGGGCCCGATCGTCGGCGTTTTGTCCGGCGTCGGGCCCGTCGTTTGTGCCGTCTGATCGACGCTAGTGTCCTGTCACAGTAGAAACTGAAACAAATAGCGCGGCCTGCTCGTACTGCTCTACAAGGAGGCGAGCATGCGAACGGGACGACCGAAGGTCGCACTGATCTTGACGGCGGACGAACGGCGGCGCTTGGAGTCGCT
>JBGPHH010000242.1:0-6218 GCA_041484265.1 Vicinamibacteria bacterium | reverse complement strand
TCTGCCAGCTTCGTGACGACCGCCGGGTTGATGTCGACGCAGACCATCCGCACCCAGGAGGGCAGCATGTTGCCGACACCGATCCCGTGCAGCATCGACGACAGCACGATGACCAGCTTCACGTCGGCGAGTGCGTTGGCATACTGATCCTGCGCGTCGCGCAAGTCCATGACGGTATCTGGAATCGGACCATCGTCGCGAATACTGCCGGCCAGCACGTACGGGACACCGCGGCGAATGCATTCGTACATGATGCCCGAGCTGAGCACGCCACTCTCCACGGCCTGTCGCAACCCTCCGGCCCGACAGATCGTGTTGATGGCGCGCATGTGGTGCCGGTGCCCGCCGTGAATGGTCTTTCCGGTCTCGAGGTCGACGCCGAGCGAGGTGCCGAAAAACGATCGCTCGACGTCGTGAACGGCCAAGGCATTGCCGGCGAGCAGGAGGTCGACAAAGCCAGCGCGGATCAGACTGCAAAAATCGTCGGCGCCTCCGGTGTGCACGAGCACCGGACCGGCCACGAACGCGATTCGGCCCCCTGCCCCCTTGACGTCCGTCATCATCGCGGCAATGCGGGCGACGGCGACCTCCACCCTGCGCTCGGACGAGATCTCATTGGTCATGAAGGCAAAGCCGAGACGATCCCGCTCCTGAAACTCCGGCTCGGCCCTCACGCCTTCAACACCGCAGACGATCGCGTCGCCCGCGCGCACATCCCGCAGCTTGCGGCACACCGCGCGGCCCTGTTCGACGACGACGACCGAGTCCATGCGCTGCCCTTCGACTTCCAGCCAGCGGCCCCCGTGGCGGATATGCGTGCGGAGGTTGGTGGTGGAATAGAAATCATCCGCCACACAGCCGTCGCGTTCCGCGCGCCGGAGCTGCGCGTCTGTGACTCGCGCCGAGTGACAGCCAAGCGGCACCAGCTCCTCGAGTACGCGCCGCAACGCCTCCTCGCTCTCGGCCGAAATCCGCATCGAAATGGCCGACGGCTCCTCGTTGGTCCGGCCGATGGTGAACTGCAACACCTCGAACGACGCGTCCCATTTGATGACGGTGTCGAAGATCACGTTCAGCAACTGCGAGTCGATCAGATGGCCTTCGGCCTCGACGATCTGCGTATGTGGACCGTGGTCGGGCATCGTCGTCATGTGAGGATGGGGAGCGCCAGAGGCGGTTCGACGTGGAAATCGAGGCTCGCGATGTCGGCCAGCGCGCGCCCGAGTACCGACGCGGCGCAGGCCTCGAGCGTCGCGACAAACGGCAGGCGGTCCTTGCGATAGCGAGGCAGCTGAACGACCGCTTCGATGTTGATCCCGTGGCGCGCGAAGCCGGCGCAGACTTCCGCGAGGATGCCCGGACGATCGGCGACCATGAAGCGGACGTAGTGTGGCGCCACAAAGTCGCTCGACACTTCGGACACTGGCATCGGCGCAGGCGGGTCCGCGTCGCGAGGGGCGTGCCGGTCGATCGACAGCAGATCCGACACGACGGCCACGGCCGTCGGCGCTCCGCCGGCTCCGGACCCCGAAAACCACGTCTCGCCGCCAAACAGGCCGCGCACCATCACGATGTTCTGACTACCGGTGATTTGGCCGAAGCTCGAGTGGATCGGCACGAGCGCCGGCCCGACGACCGCGAACACACGGCCGTCGGGTTCGATGGCCGCGCGCGCGATCTGGCGAATCGTGCAGTCAATTTCTTTCGCGTAGTGGAAGTCGACGAAATCGATCGGCCGGATGGACTGGGTGGCGATGTCGCTGACGCGCACCGGCCGCCGGAGGCCGACGGCTGCCACAATGGCCAGCTTGGCGGCCGCGTCCGCGCCATCGACGTCCTCGGTCGGGTCGGCTTCCGCATAGCCGGCAGCCTGCGCTTCGGCCAGCGCTTCGGCAAATGGAAGCTCGGCGGCCTGCATGCGGCTCAGGATATACGCGCAGGTGCCGTTCAAGATGCCGCGGACCTCGACCAGCTGATCGCCCGCCAAGCCTTCCTGCAACGCCCGTAGCACGGGGATGCCGCCGGCGACGGAAGCCTCGAAGCGAAGCTGCTGCCCGCTCGCGCGCGCCAGATCTCCCAGCTCCGCGCCGTAATGAGCGATCAGCTGCTTGTTCGCCGTGACGACAGACTTGCCGCTCGTGAGCGCGGTGCGCACCCACTCGTACGCCGGGTGCAGCCCGCCGATGAGCTCGACCACGACGTCGACGTCGGAGCCAAGCACGTCGTCAATCTCGTCGGTCCACTTGACGGTGGAAGGCACCCAGTCGACGCGTTTGCCTGCCACACCACGATTGAAGATGTGGGTCAGCTGCGCGCGCGTCACGTGTCCCGCGCACAGAATCTTCGCGACCGCCTGGCCGACCGTGCCAAACCCGAGCAGACCGACGCGAATCGTACTCATTAATTTATCACCGGCGCTGGGGCTCAACGGGTGTTTCGTCCCCAACAGACAAGAGGTGAGACAATCACGATTTGGCGTTCCAAGTCAACGCCGTGCGGATCTCCGCAGCCGGTTCACGAGTCCCGCCAGATCCTCCGGCATGGGCGCCTCGATCGAGAGCGGGCGTCCAGTCACCGGATGGCGCAACGCGAGACGGCCGGCGTGAAGCGCCTGACGAGGAAACGGAATTGGGCGCGGCCGCTCCGGCTCGAAGACATAGCGTCGCTCGCCTGCCAGCGGGTGGCCGCGCAGCCCCGCCTGGATGCGGATCTGATTCCGCTTGCCGGTCACGAGTCGAACTTCGATGAGCGACGCGTCACGGTATCGCTCGACCGTACGGTATTGGCTGACCGCTTCCTTCCCACGCGGATCGCGCGCGTGGGTCTTCCTCTGGATGAGCGCGCGATCGTCCCACAGGAGATGGTCGCGCCACGTGCCGGTGGGAGGGGACGGATGGCCGTAGACGATCGCCTGATACGTCCGTTCCGGCTCTCGCCGGAGGAATTGTTCCTTCAGCTGCGTCTGGGCCGCGGCATGCTTGGCAAAGAGCACAATGCCTGATGTATCGCGATCGATCCGGTGCACGACGAGCGGCCGGTGCGCTCGGTCGGTGCGAAAGTGCTCCTTGAGCAGTCCGAGCACCGAGTCGGCGGCGTCGCCGCGGCGCTCGAGCGGCACGGTCAGCAGGCCTGCCGGCTTGTTCACGGCAATCAGATCATCGTCTTCGTACAGAATAGCCAGGTCGCCGGCCTGATGCGGCGAGGCACGACGCCGCGCGCTCCCGGGACGATCCATCCACACGCGGATGCGATCGCCGGCCTTCACGCGCCTGGCGGCGTCCGGCTTGGTCGCTTCGACATCGTTGACGAAGACCTTGCCGCGCTCGATAGCCGCCACCGCACTCCCGCGCGAGGCGAGCCGCCCCGCGGCAGCGAGGAACTTATCGAGACGCAGGCCGGCGGCGTCGGCGCCGACCGACCATTCCGAATCGCCAATCAGGCGGATGTTAGTGTGTCAGGCCGTAAATGAGGTAGTTGACGCCGAGCTTGTAGGCCTGATTCGATTCGTCGATGGGTTTGGCACCGGTCGCCGAGAACTCCCAGAAGTTCGAAATGTCGGTGTTCAGGTTGGCGATGGCGACCAGGCGCTTGGTCGGATCGTTATTCTCGAAGAGCCCGCGAAGGATGGGTCGGCCCACGTCGTAGTACTGCGGGATGATGTCAAACGATTCGATTCTGAAAAAAGAGTCGAAGATCGGATGCGACACATCCAGATCCACCCACTGCGCGCCGGGAATGACGCGCTGCATGTTCTCCTCGAGGTTGTCCCAGCCGCCGCCGCCGTGATCGAACGGCACAGGGCGGAAGTCGTCGAAGATCACAAACCCGCCCTTCAGCAGGTACGCGCGAAACGCCCTGGCCTCCTTGTCCGTCAGGGTCCAGAAGCCCGGTTCCGTCATGTACGAGATGGGATACTTGCTGAGCTCCGGATCGTCGAGAGCCAACGCCACGCTGTCGTCAACGCGCGGGTTGAGATAGCTCAGCTCGTCCATGATCTTCATCAGGTTCGTTTCGGCGCGCAGACCGCCCCGGCACGGGAAGTACCCATGCGACCAAGCTGGGATGCCGCCGCAGTAGTAGTAACCGCCGGGCGCGGTGTTGTAGCGCAGCCGCGCGAACGTGAACCGGCCGTCGTACCGCGGATTGCTGACAGTCGGGTCTACGCCCTCGCCCTCATTGGGGAAGAACCGGCGCTGCTGCCCGACCACGACCGCGGCAGATGCGACGACTACGGCCACAACCAGGCCGGCGGCGAGCCAAGAATTCCGCACCCGCATCAGCGTAGTGTGCGGCCAGTCACCATAAGAAGTCCAGTAGATCGGTGCCTCGAGACGCCGATCCGCCACGGACCCTCCTGCCGGACTACTTGCCGTCGATCCCGTACACCTTCACGTGCATCGAGTTGGGCACGATGCCCGCCCTCCCGCCGCCCGCGGGCGCCGGCGTAAAGAGCGCCGCGGCCAGATAGATGCGATGCGTTGCCGGATCGAGCGCCATCGTCCGCGCACCGGCGGTCGTCTTGAGCGTCTGGACGACAGTGAGCTTGGTTGGCGAGTCCTCGTGTGCAACGGTCACCGTTCCATCGCCGCTCGACGCAAACGCGTAGTTTGTGCCGGGATCGAACCACGCCGAATCGGTCCCGGCGCCGGTTGGCACCTGCGCGACCACCTTCCCGTTGGTGGAATCCATCATTACCAGCAACTTGTTGCCGGCGCCGATGAATAACCGATGGGTCTTCGTGTCGATCGCAAGCCCGGTCGCGCCTTCGCCGGGCGCAATCGGCCAGTTCTCGACGACTTTGTGCGTGGCGATGTCAATCACGGCGATGCTGTTCTTGTCCTCGACGTTGACGTAAACGCGGCCGGCGGCAACATCAGGAACGGCCGCTTCGGGCTTGCCGCCAAGCGGGATCGTCGCAGCCACCGTGCCAGTGGTCGCGCCGATCACGGTCGCCGAGCTGCCGCGGCCGTTAAACGTGTAGATCTCTTTCTGCTTTGGTTCGAACATGATGAAGTCGGGATTGCCCTCGGTGTCCACCTTGCCGATCGTCTGCCACGTCTTGGTGTCCACGATGCTGGCCTTGTTCTCGCGACCGTTGCTGGTGAACACGCGGCCCGGCGTTGCGGCCACCGCGCCGTGGATACCCGGCGTGTCGGCGATCTCACCGATCACAGCATCCTTCGAAAGGTCGATCACCACGGCTTTGGTCGCATGGCTGACGTACAACTGCTTGGCCGCGCTGTCGACGCTCAAGTAGTCCCATCCGCCGTCCCCGCCGATCTGGATGTCCTTGATGAACTTGTAAGGGGCATCCTGCGCCCGAACAGCGAATACCGCCAACACGATCAGCCCGACTACCGCCAACATGCGTCGCATAAAGGTCTCCTTAACTCCAGTCCGCCTGGAGGGGCCAGTGTAGCGCCCTGAAGATGAACCGAACATGAACGCCTATCATGGCGCGTTCGTCAGACCATCGGTATCATGGGCCCGTGCGCGTCCTGCTGGTCGAAGATGAACCGAACGCGGCGCGGGTGCTCGCCAAAGGGCTTCGCGAGCAGACGTATGCGGTGGACGTGGCCGCCGACGGCGCGGCGGCGATTTTTCAGGTCGGCACGACCGACTACGACGCGGTCATTCTCGACGTCATGCTGCCGGTCACAGACGGCATGGCGGCGTGCCGCGCGATCCGCGCGTCGGGCTGCTCGGTGCCGATTCTGATGGTGACAGCGCGCGACGCCGTCGAGGCCCGCATCGAGGGACTCGATTGCGGGGCCGACGATTACCTCGTCAAGCCGTTCGACTTCGGGGAGCTATTGGCACGGCTGCGCGCGCTCGTCCGGCGTGGACGCCATCCCCTGCTGCCCGAGCGGCTGTCGGTCGGCCCGCTGGAGCTCGAGACCAAGAGCCGGCGCGTCTGGGCGCGGGGCCGCGAGGTGCTGCTGACGGCCAAGGAATACGCGCTCATCGAGTATCTCGCGAGAAGAGCGGGCGACGTCGTCAGCCGCGCCGACATCGCCGAACACGTCTGGGACGAACATTACGATCCGCTGTCCAATGTGGTCGACGTGTACATCCAGCGGCTGCGTCGTAAGCTGGACAGCCCCGGCACGGAATCGTCGATTCGGACGCGCCGAGGCGAAGGCTATCAGCTGATCGAACGCGAGGCTCGATGAAGATCCCGGGCACGCTGTCGCTCCGCACCCGCCTGACGCTCTGGT
>JBGPHH010000241.1:0-6234 GCA_041484265.1 Vicinamibacteria bacterium | reverse complement strand
GGCCGGCGTGGTCGAGATTGTACTTGGCGCGCCAGTAGCCGCCGTGGATATTGATCACAAGAGGATAGGGTGCCTTGCTCCTTTCTTTTCCTGCGGGCAACCGCAGATCGAAGAACTGGTTCGGATCTGAACCGTAGGCCACCCGCTCATCGGCCGGAGGTGGTGGGACGCTGAGGATATCGTCTGACATGGCCGGTCCCTGATTCTAGACGGTTAACTGGCGATTTGCGATTGATGAAGTTCGAGAGCAGGGGACGAATTGTCCGCGAGTCCTATTCGTAGCGCAGAGCTTCGATCGGATCGAGGCTGGCTGCGCGCATGGCCGGGTATAGCCCGAAGAAGAGACCGACCAACGCCGTGATCCCGATGCCGAGCGCGACCGACCAGCCCTCGACCGCCGCCGGAATGGGCGTGAACCGAGAAATAGCCACGGCCACTATCGTGCCGAGCGCCGTGCCGATGACGCCACCGAAAATGGAGAGGACCACCGATTCGGTGAGCATCTGCGTGCGGATGTCGGCGCGCCGTGCACCCAGGGCCTTGCGCAGGCCGATCTCACGCGTGCGCTCGGTGACCACCATCAGCATGATGTTCATGATGACGATGCCGCCGACGACCAGTGAGAGGGCGACCACGCCCAGCAGCACCGCGAAGATGCCGTTGGTGGCGGAGTGGTAGATGTCCAGAATCGTATCCGACGTGAAGATGCCGAAGTTGTCGCCCTGCCTGGGCTTGAGCCGGCGCGCGCTCCGCAGCGCGACGGTTGCCGCGTCCATGGCTCGCGAAATCAACGAGAGGTCGCGCGGCTTCACGGTTACCGACAGCTGACGTCTCGAGCCGAACAGCATCTGAAATTGCCCGAGCGGCACGATGGCAAACTCGTCCTGGGATTGCCCGAGGAGCGACCCCCGCTTGGCGCTCACGCCGACGACGCGGAAGTGTGTGCCCTCGATCTGGATGGTCTTGTCGATCGGGTCGATGTCGGAGCCGAAGAGCCGGTCGGCCGTTTGCCAGCCGAGCAGGGCGACTGGCCGCGACGTGTCTACTTCCGTCTGGCTCATCAGACGGCCGCGTTCGGCGTCGAAGCTCGAGAAGCTGCCGAAGTCCGACGTGACGCCACGAACGCGCGTGTTGGCAATCGAGCGATCGCGAAAGGTAATCTGGCCACCGGCGGCCGAATCGGCCATGACGGCCTCGATGACGTCGGTGTCGTACCGGCGGATGGCGCGCACGTCCTGCAGCGAGATCCGCGGATTCGAGCGGACCTTCTCGGACTCCTCGTCGCTTCGTGTCACGGGATACTGCTGGATGCTGAAGGAGTCCGCACCGGCCTGGTTGAGGATGGCCTGCTTGACCGACGCGTTGAGCCCTTGAATCAACGACACAACGGCGATGATCGATGTCACGGCCACGATGTTGCCGAGCACCGTCATGAACGACCGCAGCTTGGCCGCCCAGATCGCGTCGAGCGCGATCCTCATCGAGTCGATGAACTTGTTCACTTCTTCCCGTTGTCAATCGTGACGAGCTTGCCGTCGGCCAGACCGCGGACCGAGTTGTACGGGCCGGTGATGACCTGGTCGCCGTCCTTCAGCCCCGACAAGACTTCGAAGTACTTTTCGCCGGCGATGCCGACCTTGATCGGCACGAACTCGGTGCGCGAGTCGCGCACGACGAAGACGCCCTCGGTTTCCTTGCGCGTCTGGCCCGGCTTGAGCTCGGTCGGCGTCGCGGTCGGCGGGGCCGCGCCGAGCTCGGACCCGAACACCCGCACGCGGAGCCCGCCCTGGCGCTGGTCCGCCCGCGGCTCCTTGATGACCTCTCCCGTCGCGTCGTAGACGAGCTCTCGAACGGCCACCGCGGGGATGGGCACCGAGACCGCCTGCTGACGCTTGGCCGTGGTGATATCCGCGGTGCACGTGAACCCCGGCCGGACATCAGGCACGACCTCGTCGAGAATGACGACGACCTTGAAGTTGGTCGCCTGGGTGCCTGTTGCGCCAGAGGCCGCCGCGATCGGACTGTTGCCGATCTCGCTGACGTGTCCGGCGAAGCTCTTGTCGGGCAAGGCGTCAATGGTGATCTTGGCCTTTTGTCCGATTTGGACCGTGGGAATGTTCGTCTCGTCCACCTGGATCTCGGCCTGAATCACGGACATGTCGGCCAGCTTCAGGAGCACCGTGCCGGCGTTATTCATCGTGCCCACGACGGCGGTTTCGCCCTCCTGGATGTTGCGGCTGGTGACAATGCCGTCGATGGGCGACTCGATCCGGACCTTGCTGAGATCGTACTTGGCGCTATCGAGATTGGCTTGCGCCTGATCGATGACGCTCGCCTGGGCGTCGGCCGCATGTTCCCTTTCCTGCAGCGCGGATTCTGCGGCGGTCACGTCGTTGACAGCCTTATCGAGGGCTTCGCGCGTCGTCAGCTGTCTCGCCCAAAGATCCTGCTGACGTTTCAGCGTTTGCTTCAGCAGATCCAGCTGAACGTGAGCGGTTTGAATCGACTGCTTCACCTGGTCCAGCGACATTTGCGCTTGCGACACCGCGGCCGTCACGCTGCCCACCCGGGTCTGGAGCGACTTGGGGTCGATCTGCAGCAGGAACTGTCCCTTCTTGACTCGATCGCCCTCGTTGACGGCGAGCGTCACGACGCGCCCGAGCGTGTCGGCGCTGATGTTGACGAGCCGCTTGGGCTGAATGGTGCCAGAGGCCGAGACGACGGCTTCGAGGTCGCGCGCCTTGACCGTTTCGGTGGTGACGACGAGCGGCTGCTCCCGCTTGAAGTACAGGTTGGCAGCCACCGTGGCTCCGCCAATCACGACGATCCCCAACACAATCAGAACGTTCTTCCGCTTCATCTATGCTCCTGCCAGCGCCGATCTGACGGCGGCGATCGTCACGCCGATCGCGCCATACGCTATGAGAAAGGTGGCCGCGATCGGTGTCGTGCGGCGCTTGTAGAGCACGCCCATACCGATCGCGAGGCTGAACATCCACCAGATACGAAACAGGTCGATCGAACCGAGCGCCAGCGCGGGAAACGAGTTCTCGTCCAGCACGGGCACGAACACCGCCAGGCTGGTCGGACTCGTGAGCGTCCCGCGCGCGTAGTCGAGAGGGAACACGAACAGCGACGACAGAATCAACACGACGCTCGAGTGCGCCACGATGGAGAATACCTGCTTGAAGGTCGCGTCGCCGCCGAGCCCGGCGCTGAACGTCGCGTACAGGACGCCCGCGACGACCAGCGCGAGCACCGGTTGGGCGACCAGGAGGACGCAGGCGAAGACATATCCCGCGTACGGGGCGAGCTGTTGCAGGCGCTGGTATGCCGCGTCGTTAATGGGTTGCCCGGACGACTGCGCTCGCTGGATCACCAAGTCGAGGAGCGCGTCCTGCCCAACCTTGGTGAAGAACAGGGTGCCTGCGGCCACCGCTGTCACAACCATGACGAGGGCCAGCGCGCCGAACCATCGCGGGCGCGTCGCGACCTCAGCGTACGTCGCCCGGGGTGACGTCAGAACACCGAACACACGCGCTGCAAGCCCTTTGGAGTCTGAGGTCGGAGGGGACGGCATCCTAGACATAATACGGCCTCCTTTCGTCGATGTTCCAGATTGGAGAGAGGTTCTCGATTGACACTGGGAAACGTGGTGTTTACCATGCAGGTCCCAACTCGACGAAGGAGCGTGACTTGGTCGGATTCGTCCCCAAGGAGATGTTTTTCACCAAGGGTGTCGGCAAGCACCGCGAAAAGCTGACGTCGTTCGAGCTGGCGCTGCGGTCGGCCGGCATCGCCGCCTGCAACCTCGTGCGCGTCTCGAGCATCTTCCCGCCGAAGTGCCGCATCCTCTCGCGCACGCAGGGGAGCAAGCTCCTCGAGCCGGGCCAGGTGACGTTCGTCGTCATGTCGGAAGCGGCCACTCGGGAGCCGCACCGTTTGATTGCCGCCACCGTCGGCGTCGCGATTCCCCGGGACAAGAACACCTACGGCTACTTGTCCGAGCACCACAGCTTCGGCGAGAGCGAAGAGATCGCAGGCGATTACGCCGAGGAGCTCGCCGCCGAGATGCTCGCGACCACGTTGGGCCTCGAGTTCGATCCAGACAAGAGCTGGGACGAGAAGAAAGAGGTCTACCGTCTGTCGAACGAAATTGTCCGGACCCAGAACGTGACGCAGACCGCTGTCGGCGACAAGAAGGGCCTGTGGACCACGGTCGTGGCGGCAGCTGTTCTCGTCGGATAACAGAAGAGAACCCCGGTACAATTGGCGGAATGAAGATAAGGGCCCTGTGCTTGGTGTCCGTGGTGTCGGTGATCTGCTCGCTCCTGCCGGGCGGCGCGGACGCCCAGACGTTTGAAAGCGTCGGCGTGCGCGCACGAGGCATGGGCGGCGCCTTTGTCGCCGTGGCTGACGATGCCACCGCCACGTGGTGGAATCCGGCGGGTCTGTCGAGCAACGCCTTTTTCGATACGACGCTCGAATTCGGCCGCGCCGCCGATCCGGACCGAACACGCGCTGGCGGCTTCGCCGCCAAGCTTCTCAACCTCGGTCTCAGCTATTACCGCCTGCCCCTCAGGGAAATCAGGGCGGTCGGCCCTGTAGGTCCGGGGCCTGTGAACCGACAAGATCAAGGAATACTCAACCAGTTCGGCGTGACCACGGGTCAGTCGATTGGTAACCATCTTGTCGTCGCGTCAACGTTACGGATCGCCGACGCCGATGAGATTCATGGCGATTTTGACGCCGGGGTGCTGGCGTCCGCGAGCGGCCTGCGCCTGGGCCTTACGGTGAAACACCTCACCGAGCCGAGTTTCGGCAGTGGCGCCGACCAGTTCCAGCTAGCGCGCCAAGTGCGCGCGGGAGTGGCGGTCATGGGCCAGGGGCGTGGACCAGTTGGGGAGCTCGTGTTGGCGGTCGATGCCGATCTGACGAGGACATCGACGCCATTTGGCGACGCGCGTCATATCGCGGGCGGCGCCGAGGCCTGGCTGCTCGGCCGGCGCCTGGGAATTCGGGGCGGCGTGAGCGCCAGCACGGTTGGGGATGCGAATCCGTCCCCGAGCGGCGGGTTGAGTCTGGCGGTTCGTAGAGGGTTATATCTGGATGGTGGCATCACTGGCGCTTCGGACCAAGCACGTAGAGGATGGGCAGTCGACCTAAGAGCAACGTTCTAAATTCGGACCGTTGACACTTTTTGTCATCACGGTTAGGCTTCGATACTTTATGGCAGTCCGCATCGGCGAACTCCTGCTCAAGGAGAAACGCATCTCCGCTGAGCAGTTGCAGCAGGCGCTTACCCATCAGAAAGCCAACGGGGGGAAGCTCGGCTACAACCTCGTCAAGATGGGCTTCGTGAAGGATGAGGAGATCACGGGTCTCCTGAGCAAGCAGTACGGCGTGCCCTCGATCAACCTCGCGCAGTTTGAGATCGATCCTGCCGTCGTCCAGCTCATCCCCGGCGACACCGCGAAAAAGTATCAAATCGTACCGCTCAGTCGTTCGGGCGCCACGCTCACGCTGGCGATGACGGATCCGACCAACGTCTTCGCGATGGACGACATCAAGTTCATGACCGGCTACAACGTGGAGCCGGTGGTCGCGTCGGAGACAGCAGTCATCGAGGCCATCACGCGGTACTATCCGGCGGGCGGCCCCGCGGGCGGTGGTGCTGGCAAGGCGGTGGCGGAGCGGCCGGCGGCGTCAGGCCCGAGCGCTCTTGAGAGCGCCAGCAAGGGCCTCGAAGAGCTGCAGCAGCAGACGATCGATGACGGAACCGACGTCGAGGTCCTCGAGGAGCTGCAGGAAATCAGCGCCGAGGCCCTCGCCAAGCAGGGCGAAGACGCGCCGGTCGTGCGGCTGGTCAACGTCGTGCTGATGTCGGCCATTCAGAAGGGCGCCAGCGACATCCACATGGAGGCCTACGAGAAGGAGCTCCGGATCCGGTACCGCGTCGATGGGATTCTCTACAACATCATGAGCCCGCCGATGAAGTACCGCGACGCCATCGTGTCGCGCGTCAAGATCATGTCGAAGCTCGACATCGCGGAGAAGCGCCTGCCGCAGGACGGCCGCATCAAGATTCGCTTCAACGAGAACGGCGCGCAGAAGGAAATCGATTTCCGCGTCTCTGTCCTCCCGACGCTCTTCGGCGAAAAGATCGTCATGCGTCTGCTCGACAAGGACAAGTTGATGCTGGACATGACGAAGCTCGGGTTCGAAACCGAGTCG
>JBGPHH010000240.1:0-6235 GCA_041484265.1 Vicinamibacteria bacterium | reverse complement strand
CTGACGGTGGCCGTCGTCACCAAGCCGTTCAAGTTCGAGGGCAAGAAACGTCAGATGCAGGCAGAGCGCGGCCTCGAGGCGCTCAGCGACTGCGTCGACACGATCATCACGATTCCCAACGAACGGCTGCTCGCGATCATCGATCGCACGACACCCATCACCGACGCCTTCGCCACGGCCGACGACGTGCTGCGGCAAGCGATACAAGGGATTTCCGATCTGATTCTGGTGCCCGGGCTCATCAACCTCGACTTCGCCGACGTCAAGACCATCATGGCGGGCATGGGGCTGGCGATGATGGGCACCGGCGTCGCGGAGGGACAGGATCGAGCGGTCGAAGCGGCACGCCGGGCGATTTCGAGTCCGCTGCTCGAGGGCGCGTCGGTTAACGGCTCGCGCGGCGTCATCATCAACGTCACCGGTGGGCCCGATCTCTCTCTTGTCGAGGTCTGCGAAGCGTCGTCCATCGTGCAGGAGGCCGCCGACGAGGACGCCAACATCATCTTTGGCGCGGTAGTCGATCCGGCGCTCAAGGGCAAGGTGAAGATCACCGTCATTGCGACCGGGTTTGGGACGCCGGCCACGACCCGGTCGTCGACCTCTGCGGCCCAGACGCCGGTCGACATGGCGCACTACGCGGATCACGCCAGGGCACGCGGTGAGGCGCCCGCGGCCTCGAGCGGAGCGTCCGAGGCCTCGCTGTCTCAGCGACTATCGATTACCCGTCGGCCGGCGCTCGATCTTCCGCTGTCGCTCGGCGGCGGACCGAATCGAGCGGCAGAGCCAGGCGCAGCCGCCGACGCGGACATCGATCTGCATACGAAGTTCGATGTGCCGGCCTTCCTGAGGCGCCAGGAGAGCTAGAGCGCTATCGCTTTTCCCATCCGTTGAGCTGCGGCTGCGAAGGCCGGGTGGTGAAGACCTGTTCGTCGTAGTCCACGTTGATGCGGTACGACGTCGTATTCTTCTTGTCTGGTCCTTCCAACATGGCGACGGTGGGCATCTGCAGCCCGTCCACGTCGACGTAGTTGCCCAACGTGTAGTGATCCTCTCGTGCGAAAGATTGAGGTGCAAGAGGCACGTCTAGGGGAATGCTGACCGTATAAAACAGCACGACACGAATAGGCAAATGACGCTGGCGCTCCAGGTAATACACGGCGCGCACGTCTGATGACGATAGCCGGGTCTCGACGATGTCCACGGCGACGCGGCCCACCATCCCGCTGCGGGCGCCCGTCGGCTCCGGCTTCAGGTAGGCCGTCTCGAGCAGATAGAGCAACTGACCATGAAGCAGGTCGTTCGTCACTCCGTCGATTATTCCCTGCCGATCCGGAAGGCGACCAGCGCCACTCCACCCGACGCGCTGTTCAAGGTCGAAGCTTTGCATGTGGAACCCCAGCTTGCCAGGCCGCTCATCGACGAACTCCCACAGCCGCGCCGGAAAGACATAGAGCCGCTGACGAGTGAAGCCTGTCGTCATGTCCGCACGCGTGCTCTTGGTGTACGTCGTGCGCTCGGTCACAACCAGATTTCGCACCGCCTCTAGCCGGTCGCGCCCACCCTTGGCAGCAACGGCTTGGTTCCATAGCGCTTCGGCGTCCGCTCTCTGATCGGGAGCAGCGGCAGGGGATATTCCGGCGACTGCTGCCGCGAGAAGAAACGCGAGCGTGAGGCGAAGCCCAAGGTTCATTCGGGAGCCCTCCTCCAACATGGGATTCAATAGGAGTCGCGTAGCTCGAAGAGATCCGGAAGGACCTCAGTGAACGTGTGGCCAAACAGGCTCACCAGATCCTGATTCGGATTGAAGCTGTCCACATCGACGTGAACATCTCGTGTGCTTGTATTCACGACAAGCTGAAGACTTCCCGGGCCGTAGGTTTCATTGTAGGACCTATACGAAATCGTCTCCGTTCCGGGAACTAACAGCTCCTGATGAAATCCGAACAAAGGTCCTGTCGTAAAGAACTGATCAATGCTCGCCAGACTCGAGAGATAGTCGATCGCCCAGGGAGCTAAGGTCGCATGAAACCCGCCTCCGTCCCAAGACACTTGTGTGATGCTCCCATCTAACCCTGCGGCCTGGAGCTGAAGGATGATTCGGTCCAGAGTATCGGACCCTTGCCCATAGAAAGCCCAGACGTCGTTCGATTCCCCTGAGACGACCATCTGAACGCCGGACACTGGGGGCAGGCCCCAGTGGCCGAACAGGGCCTGAGTTTGGAGTGATTGCAAGTCCGGGTCGTCGTAACCGGGATCACCACTATTCAAAGATTGAATGAACTCCGTGTTCGACGCGTAGAACGGGTTATCTACCCACGGGTCGTAGCTTCCGCCGCCCCCTCCTGAGTCACACACCCACTCCGGGAATTCGGTGTCGTACCCGAACTGCCAGTAGCAGTCGGCATAGAGCGTCGGCGACACAAGATGTCCTACCGTCGTGGCTACGGCCTGGACGCGGCTCCAGCTCGACTGAATCCACGCGATTGAGCTGGCGGTCGGCTGGCTGCGAGCGACGGTGAGCGGCCGTGAATGGCCGAGACGGCGTCCTGCAGCGTTCCTTTCAATCCGAGAGCCAGTGAATTCGTCAGGTCGTGTGCTGACGCCGCGGAGCTGCGCGCGACTGCGGCCCGCTCCGTCGTAGTACGTGTAGAGAGCGTTCTCGCCCTGCCAACGCGGACGTTTGACGAATAGCGCCGTCGCATCGCCCGTGGCACTGTAGACGCGCCGCCGGACCTCTCCGGTGCGCAGATTGGAAGTCCTGATCGTCCGGCCAGCCCGATCCCGCTCGACCTCGGTTGCCGTGCCGTCGGCGGCGACGGTCCGAGCAGCGGTCCCGGTCTCGAGGTCGTAGATGCTTACGACGACACCGGTGTCGGTCCACGACGTCGTGGCAAATGCCCAAGCGTTTCGGGCGCGGCCGTCGGTGAAGGCATCCGTGTAATCCAGGCCGATCGTCCGGCCGTTCGAATCCGAGAGCTGCGCTAACGTGCCGGTGGCGTTGTAGGCCCGGTACTGTTCAGTGGTCCGTGACCCGACCCGTCGTCGAATGGTGCTCACCAACCCTCGGCTGCTGGTTCGTGTCGATCCATAGTGATCGCGATCGTGCTGTACCGCGACGCCCTGATCCAGAAGGCCGCCAGCCTTGTCGTATTCGAAGGTTGTCGTCATCTCCCCGGCATCACCGGACGTGACGACGGTGTCTGGCAAGTGGAGAATGTGGCGGTCCACATACGCTGACGTCCGGTTGTAGGCGACCTGCATGTGGCCGGTGATCGTTCCCGCTTTTGAGGTCGTCATGCCGGCCAGCATGCCGAGATCATCGTACGTGGTCTTCGTGTCTTCGCCGTGCGAGGGCGCCCGCCAGACGACGTCGTGTGTCGCCCGGACCGTGCGGGCGAAGCGATCGCCACGATAGATATCCCGCCAGGTGGTTTGGTCGGTCAGCGTGAGCACGCCCGCTACATCACGCAACTCGGTCCGACCCACGAGCCCATCGTGCCGACCACCGATCTCAAAGAATTCAGTGCGCGTCGAGCCGTCCTCACGCGTCACGCGCCCCCAGGCGTGGTCTGGCGCGACATCGACCCGAACGACGGTGGCGTCGGGCGCGTCGGCGTCGGCCACCCAGGTTCTCACCTCACTCGCTCGTGGAGAGTCCTCGACGGCCACGGGACTGACGGGGAGGTTCAACGAGGAATACGTGAGCAGATGGCCGTCCGGAGCGTGTTTGTCGATCCGCCACACCTGGCCGAGCTTTGTGTAGGCGAACCGGTAGCTCGATCCATCCTTCAGCCCCACATGCGTCAGAACCTTCACGTCGCTGCCGACCGTGAGGCCGCGCATCGGTAGCGGCGAGTGCGCAGACACCGACAAATCGTCGTAGCCAAAGGTGGCCATGACGGCCCGCGCATCCCCGGCCGTCCGTATGATCGAAGTCAGATTCCCGCCGGCGTCCCGCTCGAACGTAAAGACACGTCCCAGCGTGTCGGTCACCTGGCTGAGATGCCCAAAGTCGTCGTATTCCATCGATAGGTAGTTGCCGTTGCGGTCCTTGACCTCCGTGCACTGCAGTTGGCCGCTGAGCCATTTGAAGGTCAACATGCTGCCGCTTGGACGCCGCAGCACCGCGCCATCGCGGCCATGATCCACGAGCTCGAGCACTGACGCGTCGGTTGATTCGTAGACATCTGGTGCCGGCGTCCGGCGCAACTGAACGCGCTCTCCGGATTCAGTAATAAGGATGTAGTACCAAACCCCAGCATCGCCGCGGTACCGGCCCTGAATCGTCGGAAAGCCTAAACGAAACCCTGGTGAGGGGTGACCCCGATCCGCATCGAAACTCAGCTGAGAATCCGTTCGGGTCCAGACGAGTGAGTTGTACGACAGCGTCAGATTCAAATCGAGTTGGGCGCGTCCCGGCGAATGAAGAAGGGCCGTGGACCAATAGAAGTTCTGCGACAGGAGATCGATGCCAGGCGCATGACCGGTGCGGTTTCGCCGGTTGAGACGTGCGTTTGCCACCGCTTCGTCTGGCTCGTCCGGACGGGCACAGTCGAAGCAGAGGCCCGCTGGCGAAAAGAAGGCTGGAGGTGCCGCCGATTGAGAGGACGATGGCTGATTGAGCGACGCGAGCCGGCCCTGCAGGGTCTGCTGAAATTGTCGAGCGGCGAAGGCCGTTTCGGACTGGCGGTTGGCAACACCAACAAGGGCAGACCCAGATTGCTCGAGAGTCAAACCCGCTATCAGGAGGGTCGCCACCTTATAGATATGGATACGCGGTCGGAACGCGGACATGCTGCACCTCCTCCGGCTGCGGGAGCGGCCGGTGGTAAAGTAGGTAAATCCACGGCAGTCGCGAACGCCGACGCCTGAGCGTCAGCGGCCGGATGGAACGTTGACGCGGCTCGGACCAGGCGGTACCGCTCCTGAATGAATTCCAATTCCTGGACGCAACTCGAACGCGCACGACAAGTCCTCGCAAGAGAAGTTGGCTATTGCGTCAAGCCGCACGGCGACCGTCTGCGCGTCGCGCTGGCGTTCCCCAACACGTATTGGGTCGGGATGTCGAACCTCGGGTTCCAGACGATCTACCGTCTGCTGAACGCCGAGAACGACGTGGTGTGCGAGCGGTTTTTCCTGCCGCCGAAGCAGGAACTCTCCGAGCTCATCGCGACAAGAACGCCGCTCGTGACGCTCGAATCACAGACGGCGGTGGCCGACTTCGACGTTGTCGCGTTCTCCGTGTCGTTCGAATGGGACTACGCGAACGTCCTCACCCTGTTGCGCCTGGCCGGCATCCCGCGTCGCGCGGAGGAGCGGACATCGCGCCATCCGCTCATCGTCATCGGCGGCGCGGTGACGTTCGTCAATCCGGAGCCGCTCGCGCCGTTCGCCGACGTGATCGCTGCCGGCGAAGGCGAGGCGCTCGTCCCTCCGCTTTGCCGAGCGTTCTCGGCTGCGAGCAGCCGGGCGGACCTGCTGCGGCTCCTCGCGCTCGAGCGAGGCTTCTACGTTCCGTCGTTCTACGAGCCGCAGTACGCCGCTGACGGGTCCCTTACCGGCTACGTGACCGTGCCCTCCGCCGAGGCACCGGTGCCTGTCCACAAGGCCGCGCTGAGAACCACCGAAGCGGTCGATCCGCCGGCGACCAGCATCTTTACGCCCGACACGGAATTCGGCTCGCGGTTCCTCATCGAGGTCGTGCGCGGGTGCGCGAACCTCTGCCGCTT
Organism: Vicinamibacteria bacterium; assembly: GCA_041484265.1. Lineage (GTDB taxonomy): Bacteria > Acidobacteriota > Vicinamibacteria > Vicinamibacterales > CAVVIG01 > 2-12-FULL-65-11. Next base: position 506 of record JBGPHH010000240.1, on the reverse strand, counting down.
CTGCTGGGCCGGCTACAACTACCTGCCGGTCCGGGCGTTTCCGACCGATCGCATCCTGCAGCTGGCCGAGGCGGCGCGGTCCCACGCCAGCCGCGCCGGGCTGGTGTCGATTGCGCTCTGCGACCATCCGGACATCGAGCGGATTCTCGCCAGGCTCGCCGAGATGGGCTACGGGATCAGCCCGGCGTCGCTGCGTCTGGACGACCTGACCGAGCCGCTGGTGCGGCTGCTGCGCCAGAGCGGCGAGCGCACCATTACCATCGCGCCCGAGACCGGCTCGGACCGGCTGCGCCGCGTCGTCAACAAGACGGTGACGAACGACGAGATCCTGGACCGCGCCGATCTCATCTTCGCGAGCGGCATCGAGAACTTGAAGCTCTACTACATGATTGGCCTCCCGACCGAGACAGACGAAGACCTCGTCGCGATTCGCGATCTGACGCTGCAGATTCGCGAGCGCATGCTGAAATATGCACGGGGACGCGGCCAGATCGGGCGGATCGTCG
>JBGPHH010000239.1:0-6270 GCA_041484265.1 Vicinamibacteria bacterium | reverse complement strand
GCTGATTCTCAACAACGTGCTGTTTCCGGCAGCGAAGAAGAAGCCACTCAAGACCTAGCGACTGGTGACTGGTGACTAGGATTCGTCATCCATGGCCAGTCACCAGTCACCAGTCACCAGTCGGCAGTCGGCAGTCGAGGGTTGGTAGCTGCCAATCTGCAGTCTGAAATCTGCAATCTGAAATGCTAAGCTGACAGTCCATGGCGTGGTTCAAGAAGACCCGCAAGCGAATCGCCCCGCCGCAGGAAAAAGCCGCGAGCCGCGTGCCCGAAGGCCTGTGGGTCAAGTGTCCCGGGTGCGCGCAGGTCATCTACAACAAGGATCTGGCGACAAACCTGAACGTCTGCCCCAAGTGCGCGCACCATTTCCGCGTCAATGCGCTCGAGCGACTGCGCATGCTGTTCGACGATACGTGGGTGGAGTACGACAAAGGCCTGGTCTCGACCGATCCCCTGGGCTTCGTCGACACCAAGCCGTACCAGGCCAGACTCGCGGCGGGCATCGAAGCCACCGGCCTCAAGGACGCCATCATCGTGGCTTCCGGCCGGATCGAAGGGATTGAGGCCATCGTCTGCTCGATGGAATACGGGTTCATCGGCGGGAGCATGGGCGTGGTGGTCGGCGAGAAGATCGCGCGCGGCATCGAACGCGCCCTCGAGTCGCGCCTGCCGGTCATCATCGTGTGCTCGTCGGGCGGAGCACGCATGATGGAAGGTGCGCTCTCTCTGATGCAGATGGTAAAAGTCTGCGGCGCCCTTGCGCGGCTGGATCGAGCGAGGCTGCCGTACATTTCAATCCTCACCGATCCGACAACCGGCGGCGTCACGGCCAGCTTCGCGATGCTCGGCGATCTGAATATCGCCGAGCCCAAAGCCCTCATCGGGTTCGCCGGCCCGCGCGTCATCGAACAGACGATCAAACAGAAGCTCCCCGAAGGTTTTCAGCGCAGCGAATTCCTGCTCGAGAAAGGCATGCTGGACCTCATTCTGGATCGACGCGAGATCAAGCCGACCATCGCCAGGGCGCTGCGGTTCATGGGGGCAGAGGCCGACGCCGTGGTGTCGTCGGTCGCGTCGGTTGCGCCGGTTGCGTGACGAGCGACCCTCTTTCGTACCTCTTCGGCCTCGAACAATTCGGGATCAAATTCGGGCTCGAGAACATGTCGGCGCTCGGCGAGCGCCTGCACCATCCCGAGCGGGCGTTTCGCTCGGTTCACGTCGCCGGCACCAACGGCAAAGGGTCGGTCACCGCCATGGTCGAGACCGCCCTCCGCGTGGCCGGACATCGGGCGGCCCGCTACACCTCGCCACATCTGGTCGATCTCACTGAGCGTTTCGCGATTGACGGGCGCGCGGTCACGACCGACCAACTGGCGGCCGTCGTCGCCGATCTGCGTACCGCCATCGAGGATCTGCTCGCAGACGGCACGCTACCGACTCAGCTGACCTTCTTTGAAGTCACGACCGCCGCCGCTTTCGAGCTGTTCCGCCGAGCAGGTGTCGAGGTGGCTGTCATCGAGGTCGGATTGGGCGGGCGTCTGGATGCCACGAACGTCATCCGCCCGGAGGCGACCGCCATCACCTCGATTGCCTTCGACCACCAGCGATATCTTGGCTCGACGCTCGGCGAGATCGCGATCGAGAAGGCCGGCATCATCAAGCCTCGGATCCCGGTCGTGGTCGGAGACCTAGCGCCGGAGGCGGCACGCGCGATTCAACAGGTGGCTGATGAACGAGGTGCCGAGGTGATTCGTGCCTCCGAAGGAGTACACGTCGTCCGGCTAAAGCCGGACGCGACGAACGGTGCTGCGGACGATGCCACGCACGACACAAAGGTCCGCCTCACCACGCCGGTGCGCGACTACGGGGAGATAGTGATCGGCCTGCGAGGCGCACACCAGATCGGCAACGCGCTCGTGGCGGTCCGGCTTCTCGAGACCATCAACGATCTGGGGGTCGCGGTGTCGCCGGAAGCGATCGTAGCCGGCCTGGCCCGGCCCTCGTGGCCCGGCCGCCTCGATCTCCACCGTATGAAGGACGGCCGCGAAGTGCTGCTCGACGCCGCCCACAACCCGGCCGGCGCCGCGGCGCTTGCGTCCTACCTACGCGAACAGGCGGGCCCGCCTCGACCGCTCGTCTTCGCGGTCTTGAGTGACAAGGACATCGACGAGATGTTGCGCATGCTCCTGCCCCACATCAGCCACATCGTGGTCACCCGCGTCTCGAGCCCACGGTCGGCCGATCCAGCCGACCTCGCCCGACGGGCGCGTGGGATCGCGCTGCACGTGCCCGCCCTCGTCGAGTCGTCTCCAGCTGCGGCGCTCGCCGCCGCCTGGCGCATCTCACCGCGGATCGTCGTCGCCGGATCCATTTTCTTATTGGGTGACGTGCTGAAGGAAATAGGATAGCTCGGGCATGTTCAGGTTTCGAATATTCGTACTCTGCCCGATGGCGATGGTCCTCACCGCACCTCCCCTGGTCGCGCAGCAGCAGCCGCCAGTAAAGGACACGACGCTCAGCGACACGCGAGAGGCGTCCAACGGCGAGAAGGACTGGCATTTCATCGGCCACGTCGAGATGGAACGGGGCGACGTGAAGATCTATGCCGACGATGTGAGGTTCACGGGCGACGATCACCGCGCGCTTGCCACGGGCAACGTCGTGTTCGCGCAGGGAAATAATCGTATCTCCGCCGAGCGAGCCGACTTCAACGTCGACACCCGCCTGGGCACTTTCTACGGCGCGACTGGCATGGCCGAAATTCAGCCGCCCCGGCGGCCGGCGCGGCCAGGGGCGGCCGTCATCCCGCAGATGCCTGGCGAGGAGACGACCGTGATCTTCTTCGGCGATACGGTTGAGAAGATCGGTCCCCGAAAATACAAGATCACCAATGGTGGCTTCACGACGTGCGTGCAGCCGACACCCAGATGGGATCTGCACGCCGACACGGTGATTCTCAACATCGATCACTACACGATTCTGCGGCAGGCGATATTGGCCGTGAAAGGCGTGCCGATGTTCTACTTACCGGTCATGTACTACCCGACCAAGAAGGAAGATCGAGCGACGGGTTTCCTTCTGCCCACGTACGGTATTTCGACCATCCGAGGCCAGTCGATTCACAATGCGTTCTTCTGGGCGATCGACCGCAGCGAGGATCTGACGTTCATGCACGACTGGTTCTCGAAGACGGGCCAAGGCGTGGGCAGCGAGTACCGCTACAACTTCGGTGGCGGATCGGACGGCAATCTCCGGGCCTTCTACCTCGGCCAGAACGAGACGAGCTACGCGCTGTCTGACGGCACCCTTTCGACGCTGCCGGCCAGCCGCAGCACCGAGATCCGCGGGAACGCGAACCAGACGCTGCCGGGCGGCCTGCGCGCCCGTGCGCGCGTCGACTACTTCTCCGACATCACCACCATGCAGACCTTCAACACCAACATCGCCGATGCCTCGCGCAGCCGGCGCACGGTTGGCGGCAACGTCGTCGGCGGCTGGGGCAGCTACACGCTGGCCGGCACGTTGGACCGCACCGAGTCCTTCTACAACCAGACGGACTCCGCCGTGACCGGCAGCTGGCCGCGCATGGCCCTGACGCGCAACGAGCGTCCGATTGCCGACACGCCGCTCTATTTTTCCGTGGGCAGTGAATACGCGCGCCTGTTGCGGGAGAACAGGACCACCGACATCGCCGATACCGACAACGGCCTGACGCGGCTGGATCTGACGCCACAAGTCCGGTTTCCGTTCCGGAAGTGGCAGTGGTTCACCGTCAACTCCACACTCGGGTGGCGTGACACGTTTTACACACGAAGCCTCGATCAGAACCAGAACGTCGTGGACGAAGGCGTCAACCGGCGGTTTGTCACGGCCCAGGCCCAGTTCACCGGGCCGACGTTCGTCCGGTTGTGGGAGACGCCGGACAACGGCTACGCGGAGCGGTTCAAGCACTCCATCGAACCGAATCTCACGATCATGCGCACATCGTCGATCGACAACTCGTCGCGCATCATCCAGCTGGACACTTCGGACTTCATCGTGGGCGACGTGACCCAATACGCATACGGCGTGACGAACCGCCTCTACGCCAAGCGCCGCGTCGGCGCCGGTCAGACCACACAGGCTCGGGAAATCGCGAACATCGAGCTGACGCAGACCTACTACACGGACCAGCGGGCCGGACAATTCGACCCGCGGTACGCGTCGAGCTTCAGTGGCGCCGCGCAAAGCAATTTCTCTCCGATCGCGCTGACCGGGCGCGCAATGCCGACTGACGCCTTCAGTGCGACGCTGAGGGCCGAGTTCGACAGTCAGTACCATGCCCTGCGCACAATCACGGCAACCGGCACCTATGCGTGGAGCGGGCGCGGGCAGACGACAGTCGGTTGGAGCAAGCGCGCCTTCATCGAAGGCCTCCCGGGATTCAACGACCCTAGTCTGCTCGACCACTACATCAACGCCTCGTCGACCGTGCACACGAGGGACAACCGATACGGCGGCATCTATTCATTCAACTACGACGCGTTGCATGGGACGCTGCTCCAGCAGCGGATATCGGCCTTCTACAACTCGCAGTGCTGCGGCATCGCACTCGAGTACCAAACGTACAACTTCGGCGGGGTGAGCCTATCGCCCGTGCCGGCCGACCACCGGTTCTTCTTGTCGTTCACGCTGGCTGGGCTGGGCAACTTTTCGCCGCTGAACGGCGCGCTCGGCAGCGTCCCTCGCTAGCGCTCGACTGATAACGCGAATGGCTGGCGCGATTCTCGTCACCGGCGCGGCGGGTTTCGCCGGACGCCATCTGTTGGATCTGCTCGCCGAAGGCGACAGCCCGCTCGCCGCCTGGTACCGGCCCGGCGGATCGCCGCCCGGGCGCACCTCGAGCGTCACGTGGTCGGCCGTCGACCTGCTGAATCAGCAGGCCGTCGTCGAGGCGATCGCGCGTCTGCGGCCGGCCGCGATATACCACTGCGCCGGCGCCGCGCACGTCGGCCGTGCATGGGATCGGACCGAGTCGACCCTCGCGATTAACGTCCGGGGCACGCATCATCTCCTCGAAGCGATCGCCCAAGCTGGCGTCCGCGCTCGCATGCTGATTCCCAGTTCCGCGATGATCTATCGTCCGGCAAGCGAGCGGTTGACCGAGAGCCACGCGCTCGTGCCGGCCGGCCCGTATGGGTTGAGCAAGCTGGCGCAAGAGCTGCTCGCGGTGCGCGCGATGTCTGAGGGCTTGGAGGTAACGATCGCCCGATCGTTCAACCACGTCGGGCCGGGACAGGATCCACGCTTCGCCGCGTCGGGTTTTGCGCGGCGGATCGCCGACATCGAAGCGGGACGCTGGGAGGCCGAGATCGTCGTCGGCAATCTCGACGCGCGCCGCGACCTGACCGACGTGCGGGATACGGTTCGGGCGTACCGCATGATCCTCGAACGAGGTCGCCCCGGACGCGCGTACAACGTCTGCTCGGGCCACGCGATCGTGATTGGCGACCTGCTGGAGATGCTGCTCGCCCGCGCGCGCGTGCCCATTCGGGTGCGCGTCGACCCCGCCAGGTTCCGGCCCGACGATGTGCCGCTGCTTGTCGGCGATCCGAGCCGGATCCACGAGGAGCTTGGCTGGCTACCCCTCGTGCCTCTCGCGCAAACACTGGATGATCTGCTGGAGTATTGGCGCGCCGAAAGCTCGCGCCCTTGACACGTTGGGCGCGGGTCTACATGATAAGCGAACATAAAGCGAATGCCCGTCGGCGGCGCCCCCGCCCCCGCTCTCGGTGGACAAGGCGCTGGCCGCGATGCTGAAGACGCCACCGCCGCCCCCCCCCGCAAAACAGGGGCGGGGCAGTCGGTGAGATCTACCAGGGGAGGAGGATGACCGGGGCAGTGACTTCTACGCGCACATTGCCGCGCACCGTATAGGAGGCTAGAGGGTTGCTCGGCAGTCCCCTTGCGTCCAATGGAAGGTCTGCTTCATCTGCGGTCACGACGGTGCCGTTGTACTCAAGGCGCACGTTGCCACGCATCTGGAACACGTTGCCGACAATGGCGGATGAATTGAACCTACTCACCACTCGTCCTTGTCCGGGCGTCGTCTGCGATGTCTGGCCGACGGCGAATGCGGCGAATCCGAGAATGCTGACCACCAAGAGTGCTGTTTTCATGTGGCGCTCCCTCCTAAGGAGGCGAGTGTATACCTTGAAACCGATGCGGCGTGGTCATACACGATAATTTCACAAAGTAGTTATTTCACAGGTCTTTAGAGACGAAAGCCTAG
>JBGPHH010000238.1:0-6280 GCA_041484265.1 Vicinamibacteria bacterium | reverse complement strand
GGGTGCGTGCCCCTCATCACGTGGACGACCGTCCCGTCCTGGATGTTGGACCGGCGGCCAATCTTGATCCAGTGGACGTCACCGCGAACGACGGCGGCCATCCAGATGCTGCTCTCTTCGCCGATCTCGACGTTGCCGATGACCTGCGCGCTCTGGTCGACGTACGCCGTGGAATGGACGCGCGGGAGCACGTCCTTGTACGGCCGCAGCATCTAATTGGTCGCCGTGGTAGAGCCGCCGGCGCTTCTCTTCGGGCTCGGGCCCCCGCGGAACGTCAGCAAGTAGTCCCGAATGGCCCGCATCTGGGCATCAGGATCGCCACCGAGCTGCGGGAACGGGGACTTCGGGTACGTGTCGACGGGCCAGAAGCCGGGCATCCGCGTGCCGGGCAGGATGGCCAGTGGGTTCTTGAGCCATTGCACAATCCAGTCGGGATTGAGCCGTTCCGACGCCATACGCAGATCGGGCGCCAGGGTGTCGATCGCCTGCTCCTTCGGAATCGCGCCGAGCACATGACACTTCTGGCACTGGAAGGTCTCGAACATCTGCTTTCCGGCCGCATCAGTGCTTCCGGCGTGCGCAATCTCGTGTGTCTGGAACGGTCCGATCGTGTTCGAGATCGATCCGAAGTAGCGAATCACGCCATTGAGCTTGACGTCGTCGAGGCCGAAGGTCGGCATGCGCACGTCCAGCCACGGCCTGATGGTGATCGGTCCGCGTAGAAACGCGTACAGCCACTCGGGCTGGACACGCGCGCCCTCGGGCGTCAGCCTCGGCGGTCCGAGCGATGGATTTGAAACCAGTTTCAGGAAATCACCGCCGTCGTCTTCGATGATGTGGCAGCCGACGCAGTTACGCCGGTGGACGAGCGTGCGTCCCGCTTGCAGGTAGTCGTACCGCGCGGACTGCGGCGGGTACGCCGCCGGTGGCTGAATCTCGCGCTGGAAGCTCATGATGGCCGTCATGAGCCGCTCGACTTCCTCGTCGCTCAGGCCGAAGTCCGGCATCCGCAGCCTATCGAGAGGCTGGAGCTCGCGACCGTTGTCAAAGACGCGCGGATTGTGGAGCTTCTTGCGGAACCACTCGAGCTTCGAGGTGTGCGGGATATCGGTGACAAACGCGAAGTCGAGCCGCGTGACCAGCTTGCTGCCTTCTTCGGACAGGTCGGTGCCGATCGACTGGGCTTTCTCGAAGCCCTTGATTTCGTGGCAGCTGAAGCAACCATATCGGTTGATCGCGCGCTGGCCAAGCTCGACCTGCTTCTGCTCGGGATTCCACTTCGCGAGCTGCGCCTGAGCGTCGGCCGACGGCATCGTCGCCTTCAAGTAATCCAGCAACACACCGTCGACCGCCTTCTGGTCTGGGGTGGCCTTCGCTGCGTCGCCCGTCGGGCCTTTGAGGCTGACCAGGTACGTCGCCACATCCGCCACCTGGGCATCGGTCAGCCGCAGGTTCGGCATATAGGTCGCCGGGCTGTAGTGCTTCGGATCGCGAACCCAGTCGTAGATCCACGCGTACGTTGTCTTGTTGCCAATGTTCTCGAGCGGTTGACCGAACGTGCGGTGTGGCCCGACCGCCGTCCGCTCGCCTTCCCCGACGACGTGACAGCCTTGGCAGCCGATGGACTTGACGATCTGCTCCCCGGCTTTCGCATCGCCGCGCGCCGGGGTTCTGAGCGTCGGCTCGAACTTCTCGCTGTTAGCGAACAGGTAGGCCACGATCGCGTTAATCTCGGCCTCGTTTCTCACCGCATCCGCCGGCGAGCTGTTGTTCGTGTTGTACCAGAAGCGCGGCATCCAGGTGGTCTGCTTGACCGCACGCGGATTGCGAATCCACGTCTTCACCCAGTCCTGGCTCAGCTTAGCGTCGATCTTCGTGAGGATCGGCCCCGGGCGCTTGATGTCCGGACCGGCATCGAAGCCCTTGGTCTTGTGGCACGCGTAGCAGCCGGCCCGCTCGAATGTTCCGTACGCGAGACTCAGATTCGGGGCGTTCGGGACGTACACCTGCTGCTTGTGGCACTTCACGCACGATGCCTCCGTCATTTTCGTCGGCAGCATCGGATAGTCCCAGAGATGGGGTTCCTCCCATCCGTAGTTCTTTTCCCACTCTTCCTTCTGTTTATTGTCGGCGGGCATGTGTGCGGCGCCGGTAAAGCTCACCGACTGTCCCATGCCCTCGTGGCAGACTGTGCACCCGATCTTGTCGATCGGGTGCGGCGAGTCGCCGCCGAGGTACACCGATAGGTTCGGGTGCGGCTTGAATGGCTGCGGCGCCTTCGCCCAGCAGGGTGGCTGCTGCGGCGTGCCGCAGTTGGGTGCGTCCTTCTTGTCGATCGCCTGATGGCACGTCGTGCATCGGTCCATCTTCGGCACGCGCGTGAAGTTCACGTCGTCGACCACGTTCGGGAGGATGATCTGCTGAATCTTGATCGTCGGCGCCATGAAGTCGAGCAATGGCGCATTCCGGAAATAGTCCTTGAGCACACTAGGCGCCAGTACCTCAGCCTGCTTTTGAATCCGTCCCGCCTCGGCGCCCATGTCGTCAATCTGCTTCTGAATCGTCGTCGCCTGTCCAACGTACTGATCGAGATCCTTCTGAATCGCGGCCCGCTCGGCGGTGATCTTCTCGACCTGCAGGTTGAGGTTGCTGACCTGCTTCTCTTCATCCGCGACGAGCTGCTGCTTACTCGCCGCGTCGGCGGCGCCAGCGACGCGGGCGGACTCGAAATCGTACCGGTCGTGGTCGTAGGTCGCCTTCGCGAACTGCGCCTGCGTCGTGGCGCGGCCGAGCCTGATGTTGGCATCAGCCAGCTTCGCCTGCAGATCGTCGACCTTCTGACGGTTGGCCACGATCGTCTGCTGGGCCGCCTTCTCCTGGGCTTGAAGCTGCTTCAGCTTGTTCTGGTCGATCGCCCGACTCGCCTGCTGGCGCTGCAGCTCAGTCACCTGATACTGCAACGCAGCGAAACGCCGCTGCGTATTTTTCCAATCCCGATCGAAATCGTCCCAGACCATCCAGACGACCGCCAGGAACAGGAACAGGCTCGACGCCGCAAAGACGACGTTCAGGAAGTCGATGTTGTACGCGTGCCCGACACCCTTTTTTTCAGCCATGATCAAATATTGAAGAAGTATTCCCCAATTGCGACGATGTATTTCAGGTTGAAGATCCACCGGAGGAGCATCTTGAGCGGCAGGGCCAGCATCATCACGAACAGAAATGCCCCCACGTAGTACCGCGGGCCGCCCATCTTCTCGTAGTACGTCTTGAACACCGACCTACCCAACAGCACCGGCAACGCGAGCACGTAGAACAGCACGAGCAGTATGCCGAAGATCTCGCGCACGTACCACGCCGTGGGCAACGCCCTCCCGAACGCCCGCACCCAGATGTATTCCGACAGATTGACGTTGGTCAGGGCCTCGAGCTTGTGGATGTCCCAGAATTCGAACGGCCCGAAGAAATTCCAGTTAGGCCCGCGCAGAAACGTGCCTAACACGATCAGCGACGCCCACAGCACCGCGAAGCCGAAGAGGAAGATGGTGATCTCGGCTTTCCGTTCCGTGAACGTGTAGTAGCCGTTGCCCTTCGGGTTCTTGTCAATATACGGAATGCAGATCAAACCGACGATGATGAGCGTCGGCAACACGACGCCCGCCAGCCAGGGGTCGAAGTAGACGAGCATCTCCTGCAGGCCGAGAAAGTACCAGGGCGCCTTCGACGGATTCGGGGTGTTGGCCGGATTCGCGGGCTGCTCGAGCGGCGCCTTCAAGAAGATCGACCACACGATCAGGACGACCGAGCAGACAATCAGCGAGATGAGCTCGGTATAGACGAGGTCCGGCCAGACCCACACGCGATCTGATTCCGCTTTCTCGATCGGCCCCTGCCCCGCAGCGATGCGGCGATCGTTCAGCACGCCTTCGCGCAGGGAGTACCACACGAAAAAGACCAACAGAAAGATGAGGCCGACGATCGGCACGTTGTCGGGCTTGGTGACGATGAGCCGGAAGTTCGGATCGAACGTGCCGAAGGCAAGAAAGACCGTGAGAAACCCCAGCAGGCCGTATCCGAAGCCTTTTGATGCAACCCGTTCGCGCTTCCAGACGAGAACGGCCAGCGAGGCCACCGCAAGCGTGAAGAACACCCACGGATTCGCTACGGCGTTAAAGATGCCTTTTATGAAACCCACTAACCCTCCGGGAACTTCAAACTTAAAACTGAAAATGCAAAAGGTAAAAGGACTGCGCGCTTCGTCGTCCTTTTAAGTTTTAACTTTTCAGTTCTCATTTTCTAGAGCGGTCCCGAGATGCCGCCGTCCTTACGCACCCGCCAGAAGTGCACCGCCATCAGCACCGCGATGCCGAGGGGCAGCGCGACGCAGTGCAGCACGTAGAACCGCAGCAGCGCGCCTTCGCCGACAAACGTCCCGCCGAGCAACGCAAAGCGCGCGTCGTCCTGCGCATGGATAAGAGGAATGTCGCCGAGCTTGAGCAATGACGCGCCCGGCCCCTCGTGACCCAGAAACGGCGTCGCGCGTGCCATTCCCGAGCCCACGGTGATGGCCCAGATGGCCAGTTGATCCCACGGCAGGAGATAACCCGTGAACGACAGCAACAAGGTCAGCACGAGCATGACTACGCCGACCGACCAGTTGAATTCACGCGGCGGTTTGTACGACCCGGTCATGAAGACCCGGAACATGTGGAGCCACACCGTGATGACCATCGCGTGGGCGCCCCACCGATGCATCTCGCGCATGATCCCCAGCGGCACGTGCTCGCGCAGCCCGACAATGTCGGTGTAGGCGTATTCGAGCGTCGGCCGGTAATAGAACATCAACAGCAGCCCGGTCAACGTGAGCGACAGGAAGAGAAAAAAGCTCAGCCCGCCCATGCACCACGTGTAACGGAGCTTCACGCCCGACTTGCGAATCCGCACGGGGTGGAGGTGCAGGAACACGTTGGACAACATGACGAGGACACGGGTCCGATCGGTTGTCGGCCGGTCGTGCCGGAAAATCGACTTCCAGGCCTGCGTCTCCGTCAACCAGTTCCAGAGCTGGACGGGTGCGCTTTCTTTGGGTGCGACGGTCTTGGTATCAGCCATACGTATATGAAACCTGAATCTCCTGAATCTAAGGATGTGAGGATCTGTGGATCCTCACATCTTAAGAAACGCTTCGGGATCGGTCCACTGTCCGAGTTCTGCTTGATAGTGACGGCTCTTGTCGACAAGGATCTGTCCGTCCTCGGCCAGCACAATTCGCGCGCGCTCCAGCGGACGCGGCGTCGGTCCTTCGAAATTGACGCCGCTCAGGCGGTACCCGCTCCCATGGCACGGACATTTGAACTTGTTTTCTGCGGGAAGGTAGTTCGGTGTGCATCCCAAATGCGTGCAGACCGTGATGAGTGCGAAGAACCCGCTCGAGTGTGCCCAGTCGTCATCGGGGACACGCTCCAACCAGATGCCGTACTTATCCTTCCACCGCTCGTCGACGCCCATGCCGTACTCGCTTGGCAAGCCCGCCTTGAACTGCTGAGGCGGCTCGTTGAGCACGTTCGGAAACATGAATCGGCCCGTCGCGGCTAAGGCCGCCGCGCAAGCCGCCGAGAACGTACCCCACGACAGGCCGATCCACGCGCGGCGTGTCAGCAGGGGCGACGTGTCGTCGGCGTCCCGGCCTGCGGCCGCCGCCTTGACCGGCGCAGCCGCTACGGCCGCCGCGCCACCAGCGGACGCGACTGACGTGGTCTTGCCGGCGAGATCCGGCATCGGCGCTGCAGCCGGCCGCGGCGCAGGCGCTGGACGTGCGGGAGTTGGAGCTTGAGGTGTCGTGTCATCAGCCATATTCTTGTCGCTACCCTATCGCCTTGAGGGCTTCCAGCGCGGCCTGGCGAACCTTCATGCTGCGATCCTGCTGGCTCAGGTTGGTCACCGGCGCACGCAGCGCGTCGTCTCTGAGCGCCGCCGCGGCGCGCAGACCGCTGATCATCACGTCGGCAATCGGGTCCACATCCTCGTCCTGGCGCACATCGCGCTTGACGACCTGCTCCACGAACTGCCGATCCAACATCTGGCCGATGACGGCGGCCCCGTCTCGGCTGCCGTGCCGCGCGAGCGCCACCGCTGCATTCCAGCGGACATCGACGGCCGCGTCGTCGAGCGCTTTACGGAGAATCGCCATCTGCCCGTCACCAGGGAGCGCCCCGAGCGCATAGACCGTCATCTTGCGGATGCCGGCATCGCTCGAGTCGTACAACGGCAGCAAGTGAGG
>JBGPHH010000237.1:0-6289 GCA_041484265.1 Vicinamibacteria bacterium | reverse complement strand
TCAGCACGACGTCATTTCAATTCCGCGTACAACTGTCCGATAAACCGATCCGCCGTCATCGCGGTGGCGCCGGTGACCTTGGCGTCCCAGTCGGCTGTCAGCTTGGCGGCCACCACTTCGTCCTGCGTCTTCCCCATCCTGACGAGCGGTGCGACTTTGTCGCGAAGCGCCATGATCATGTCGCGATGCGCGGCCACGGCCGCCTTGTCAACCGTCGCGCCATGCCCCGGAATGATCTTCGTCGTCGGCCCTGCGATTTGGATGATCACGTTGAGCCCATCCAGCATGCCCTTGAGGGAGCCGCCGTTGGCGCGGTCGATGTTCGGATAGCCCGTCGAACGGTAGAAGTCGCCAGACATGATGACGTCCGCTTTCGGGAAGTAGACCATCGTGTCGCCGTCGGTGTGAGCGGCTGCGATCGGGATGAGGCGGATGTCCTCGCCGTTCATATGGAACGTCACCGGCGTGTCGTAGGTGACCATCGGCAGCGCGACGGCCGGAGCGGGCACGCCGGGCGCGCCGTTGGCGCCGGGGTTGGGCTTGATCAGGCGAGCGCGCAGTTGTTCCCGAGCCAGAATCGTCACGCCCATCTTGCCCAGGTTCTCGTTGCCGCCGGTGTGATCCCCGTGGACGTGTGTATTGACCACGAACTTAATCGGCCGGTCCGTGACCTGTTTGATGGCCGCCACGATCTTGTCGGTGAGCGGCGCAAACTGCGTGTCCACCATGAACACGCCCTCAGGACCTGTCAGGATGCCGATCATCCCGCCCTGACCTTCGAGCGTATAGAAGTTGTCGGCCACCTTCGTCGTCTTGATCTGGACCTGGCTGAAGTCCACGGCCGGTGCAGCCGCCGGAGCCGGGGCCGCTGGCGCCGGAGCCGGGGCTCCTCCGCGCTGACCGCCGCCGGCCGGTGCCTGCCCACCACCCCGCTGACCCTGCGCCTGGGCGATGCCCGAAGCCACCAGGCCGACAAGTGCCATCACCATCGCGAAACGCGCCGATCGAATCGAAACTGCGTGCATGCTCACTGCTCCTTCGTCCGCCTGAAGGCGGACGCTACGATTTACCAACAGTCTACTTCCGCCTACTTCCGCGCGGTCGCCCCGGCGGCGCGTCGCGCGAGCAGATCCCAGTGTTCGCCGGCGTGCCGGACGATGGCAGGCAGATCATCGGCAAGCACATAACCGTTCTTGGCAAGGGCGGCGCCGGCCTCCTGCACGAGCGCCAGAAACCGATCGCGTGTTGGGTACCGCTCGTCAATTGACGACCGGGGATCGTGGGTCCGTTCCCGCTCCGCCCGCTCGCTCGCGAAAGGAATGTACGACCCGAGCAGCGGGAACAACTGATCTGGCGCGCCAATATTCACGTTCCGGAAATTCCAGCCCGTGTACGTCGCCAGCGGAACAGCGACCTCCGGGAGCCGAATCCCTGCCAGCTCGTTGCCATCCTTGTCCACCTGAGGCACCAAAAGTGGAAGCGGCGAGCCCGGCGCGCCCTCCTTCGCCACCAGGGGATTCCTGGCACGCGCGCCCGCCGTCAGGTTTCGAGGGGAGGCCACCGACGGGATGGCCGGGAACGCCACCTTGCCCGCCGGCACGAGCGTGCCGTCTGCGAGCTGCGGGATCCGGCTGGGGGGCGGCTGGACGCTCTTGCGGACCCAGTTGTCCATCGCCACGAGCAGCGCGCGCATCGCCCATGAGTAATCATTCGGGTTGTTGATCTGCTGGCCGTTCGTGGTGGTCGGTGGAAAGGCCGCCGGTCCGTGCTGAGATCCCGTCAAGAAGTACGAGCGCTCGTTGTCCGGCAGCGCGAGGTCTTTCGATCCGTCGAGCGTTGTGTGGGTCAATGCGGCCACGCGCCCACCGCCCCAGTACTCGACGCCCGTATTCGTGTAGAAGATCTTGGGGCGACGATCGCGCGCGCGCGTGTTTTCGAGTGCCCCCTCTTCGGCGCCGGTCACGGGATCCGGCTGCGACCCATCCGAGAACGGGAACGAGGTCGCCGTGTACATCGCCAGCCCCGTCGGCGTCGCCCATCGCCGGTTGAGATCGATTCGCGCCGATCCGGCAATGTGGGCCAGGACACCGTCGAAGACTTGCCGGCTGCGCTCGTCGGTGTTGAAGCCCTCATACAGAAAGTCCCGGAGGAATCGACCGCTTTGGGAGGCTCCGAACGCGATCGCGTACCGTGCAGAGGCCACGGCGTCGTTCGCGTACTTGACCCAAGTCGCCGTGTCTCGGACCGCCACAAACCCCAAACCAGCCACGGGCGGATTGCCCGCCGCGTACGCAAGTTCGTAGGTTCGACCGGGCTCGAATCCACCGTCGAGCGACACGGTGTTCCCGGCGAGCCGCCACTTGTCGCGCGCCATCGTCATTGGCGCGCCCTCTCGGCCATCACGGACAGTCAACGTGTTCCCGGCTGCCGCGGCATCACTCGGCGTGTAGCCCGCCAGGTCGCCGACCGTGAAGCTGTCGCTTCGCGTGTTGGGCACAAACGTCGCACGCGCCACTCCGGTCACGCCGCTCGCGACGGGAACGTCGGGCCGCATGCCACCGTTACGGGCCACGTCAAACTCCCACCCCACCCACACGAGCGTATAGCCCTGCCGCAGCAGAAACGCATCGCCGAACTCATTGTCGTTTGCGAGATCGCCGGCCGCGGTTGCGCGGCTGAAATATCTGAGAACCGTCTTCGAACCCCGATTGACGATATCGACGAGCGCCACGCCGTTGCCGCGATTCGTATCGCGCGGGCGGAGGATGGCCAGATCGGAGGAGAACTCAACGCGCCCGGCCGCGTTCTTCGGCGCCTTGTCGAGGTCAACGATGAGGCGATTGTGCGGATCGGCGGGATCAACCAAGAAGTACACGCGCCCGACAAGATATTCGTACGGGCCACTCGAATCGAACGACCGCCCGCCCAGTACCTCGCGGCGGGACGTGATCTCGACGCGCGACACTTCTGCGCTGGCGAGCGCGGGCGCCAGCGACATCAGGACCGCCAGCCAACCAACAGACTTCAGGCGCAATCGGCTCATGACATCACCTCGCTCGGGTTGCCCAACAATATACACAACAGTCGCGCCGTCGACCCGTCATTTCGCCCTTTTGTCAGCGGGCTGCAATGCTGTCGTTGAGGGCCGAAAGCCCCTCTGTTCCCTGCGGCTTCAGCTGGGCGCAGGGACGACGCTCAAAAGTCCGCCTAAAGGCTGACACGACAGGTGTATGAAATCAGGCCCGCCTCGCTTGACAACCCGGCGGCTGCAGCGATAATCGATTCCGGCATTCTCTCGAACGAAGAACCGTCCTTGATGAAACATGGCGAACGTGAAACAGGAGGAACGATGAAGAAGATGCAGAGCCTGGCCTGGGCGCTGGGCGTGGCCGTGTTCATGGCCTATATGGCCGCGGGCACGGTGCAGGCGCAGGTGCCGGCCGATATCGAGGCGGGGCTGAAGAAGATCGGCCAAGTGGTCGACCCGGCCTGCACCGCGAAGCTCTACCGGCCGCTCATGCCGGCGAAGGACTACAACACGTACTGGCCAGTTGGCGCGTCCGCTCCCGCCACCATGGATCAGCTCTACCCGGGCGTCACGATCGCGCGCGACCAGTCGTTTGGCCCCAACCCCAAGGACCTGGTCGATATCTTCACCGCCGACAAAGGCGGCGACAATCGCACGGTATTGATGTACGTCCCTGGCGGCGGCGGCAACAAGATTGAACAGCAGGCCAGAGAAGGCAACGCCTTCTACGACAACATCGGACGATGGGCCACCAAGAACGGCATGGTCGGCGTCACCGTGCAGCGTCATCCTGGCACAGGCAATTGGGATGACGGCGGCCGCGACATTTCGGTGGCCGTTGATTGGGTGAAGGCCAACATCAAGAAGTACAACGGCAACCCGGATCGCATCTTCATCTGGGCGCAATCGGCCGGCAACGGCCCGACTGGTGTGTATGTCGGCCATCCCGAGCGCTGGGCACACGGCGTGGGCGTCGTGGGTGCGATCTTCATGTCCGGCAATCCCGTTCCTGGCGTGGGTGGTCCGGCCGGCGGACGCGGAGCCGCACCGGCGGCAGCGCCGCCAGCGGGCGCACCAGCAGCAGGTGCTCCAGCAGCGGCAGGTGCCGGTGGCGCAGGCCGCGGCGCGTTTCAGAGCACGTGCAATGGTGCCGGGCCCGGCGGCAACGACGGGATGATTAGTGGACCGAGTGCGCAGCTTCCGGCGGCGCCTCGTGGCGCCGGACCGGGCGGAGCGCCCGCAGCGGGTGGCGGCGGCGGAGGGCGAGGTGCCCCGCTGACGCCAGAGCAGCAGGCCGAGCGGGATAACCTGCCGGGCTTCAAGGCGAGCAATGTGAAGATCCTCCTCGCCAGAGCCGAGCTCGATCCGGGAGTCACCGGCAAGATGGCCGACTCGGATGTCGCGCTGCACGAAGAGCTCTGCAAACTCGATGGTCCGAAAGCGAAAGACGGCGCCGGCCATTGCCCGGTGATGCTCTTCATGAAGGAAGAGAGCCATATGTCTGCCGTGTTCTCGATCGATACGGCCGACAAGACGGTGTCGGGACCCGTTCTCGCGTTTATCAAAAAAGTGAAATAGTGCGGACCTAGCGTCACGAGACCTGAGGCCGCGGGGCCGACAGCCAAGCTGTCAGCCGCGCGGCCTCAAATGTTTTCAGCGGAAACCATGATGAAGCGGTTGATGCTGGTGTGGCTCTGTCTCGGGCTCGGGGTGGCCCTTTCAGAGGCTGCCGCCAAGACGCTCGACATCTTCTTCATCGACGTCGAAGGCGGCCAGTCCACGCTTATCGTCACTCCCGCCGGACAGTCGCTCCTGATCGATGCCGGGTACGGCGGCCGTGCCGGAGTCCGCGATCCCGATCGGATCATGGCGGCCATCCACGAGGCGCGCCTCGATCACATCGATTACCTGCTCGTCACACATTTTCATCCTGACCATGTGGGCGGCGTGCCCGACCTCGCCACGAAGATTCCGATCGGGACGTTCATCGATTACGGTTCGCCGATGGGCACCGACCGGATGGCGACGGGCGGATTCCGGGCCTACGAGCCGGTGCGCGGTCGCGGACAGCACCTGCAGCCGAAGCCGGGGGATCGCCTCCCTCTCAAGGGCATCGAGGCTGACATCGTCAGCTCGGCCGGAGACATCATCCTGAAGCGGCTCTCGGGCGGCGGACGGACCAACCCGATGTGCGAAACGTTCGACGTCGAGCCAGCCGACGGCACCGAGAACTTCCGGTCCATCGGCCTGCGCATCAAATACGGCGACTTCCGCTTCGTCGATCTCGGGGATCTGATGGGCGTCACGCTGGCCTCTCTCGTGTGTCCCGTCAATCTCCTCGGCGACGCCTCGGTGTATCTCGTGCCGCACCACGGGAATTACGACGCCAACGTCCCGGCGGTGCTGGCCGCGATCCGGCCACGCGTGGCGGTCATGAACAATGGCGTAACCAAAGGTGGCGATCCGAGTGCCTTCACCACGCTGCGCAATCAGCCGGGGCTGGAGGATCTGTGGCAGCTCCACGCGTCGAAGAATCTAGGGGCCAGAAATGGCCCTGAAGATCTCATCGCCAACGTGGACGATGGGCAGACCGCCTATTGGCTCAAACTGATGGCGAGTGATGATGGTCGCTTCACCATCGTCAACAGCCGCACGGGTTTCACCAAGGTGTATTCGAAACGGTAGAATGGCGCATTGTGACCGCGCGCCGGATCGTCATCCCGCTGCTCGTCCGGCTCGTATGCGTTTCTATCGCAGTTTCAGTTGTCGTTGATGTCGTAGTGTCCGGCTTCAGCCGGACCGTTTACGCCGAGGAATGGCCCCAGTTCCGCGGCCCGACGGGCCAGGGCCACTCGACCGAGCACGGCCTCCCCGTCGAGTGGAGCGAATCGCGAAACATCCTGTGGAAGACACGCATTGCTGGCCTCGGGTGGTCGTCGCCTGTGGTCGCAGGCGGCCGCGTCTGGATGACCACTGCGGTGAAGGATCGTGGCGGATCGCTCAGAGCCCTCGCGTTTGACGTTCAAACCGGACGCGAAGCCGTGAACGTCGAGATCTTCCACGTCGGGAACTTCGACGCGCTCAACCCCAAGAACAGTCTCGCCTCTCCAACCCCTGTCGTCGACGGCGATCGCGTGTTCGTCCACTTCGGCGCCGACGGCACGGCCGCACTCACAACCGCCGGCGACATCGTGTGGAAAACACGTCTTCAGTACGATTCCATGCACGGCAACGGCGGATCGCCCGTGGTGTACGGGGACC
>JBGPHH010000236.1:0-6307 GCA_041484265.1 Vicinamibacteria bacterium | reverse complement strand
GATCGCATCCACCGAGACGCTTCAGGTCGCGTCGAATATCACTTCGTGCTCGTCGATTATCTCTGCCATCTCATCAGTGGAACGCTTGCGCCCGCGTCGGACGCCGAGACGGCCGCGTGGGTGAAGCTGGGTGAACTGGCAAGTTACGGCGTCGCCGAGGTCACGGCGAACGTCATTCGCAAGGCCCTGAGCCTTGAGCCCTGAGCCGGGTTTATCGTCTCTTCGCCGACGTCTTTTCGGAGAGCACCCACAGGTCCGGGTCGAGCTCAACGGACTCCGGCCGAAGCGGCAGCGTCAGGCGGACCGGTTGCGCGCGGCCCTTGGCCAGGATCGTCTCGTGCACCCGCTGGCCGCCGGCAAGCTTGAATACGACAGGCACCGGCATCGTCCAGTCCGCAGGCGCGTTCTCCTGGAAGAGCGTGCCCTTCACAATCGCCTTACCGCCCGGCTGATTCTCGATGTCGTATTCCAGTCGATAGGTCGGCACCTCGGTTTGCCACACCCACTGCGCAAAGAACCAGTTCAGGTCGTTCAGACCGAATTGCTGCGCGAGGGGCATGCTGGCAAAGTGCTCGTTGGCGACTTCGACAAACGATTCGGTGGTCGCCGAACCGTTGCGGTGTCGGTTCACAAAATCCTTCATCATGTCGAAGAACGGTTGATCGTCATCGGTGCTGAGATCGCTGAACAGGAAGTGCAGCATGCGCAGTACCAGGGCGCCCTTGTTATAGATGAGTCGCGGGTAGGCGTTGACGGACTGGACCGTGGACAGACGCTGACCGAGGACCAGAGGGCCAATGTCGGTCACCCGGCCCGCGCCGAGCGCGCCGATCGCCATCCGGGGAGGTTCTTGAAGCGTCGTCCGGGCCGCCTCGATGAGCTCGCGGGCGGCTGACGGCTTGTCGCGCTTGCCCGCATACAGGATGCCGGAGTATTCCGCGAACCCTTCGCTCAGCCACTGGTCGCGATACGAGCGCCAGCCGACGATATTGCCCCACCACTGGTGGCTGGTTTCATGAGCGAGGAACCGATACGTGCCCTTGGTGGCGGTGTCGGTATTCGGAATGATCAGCATGGAAGCGAATCCCTGGCCGAAGCCGAAGGGATGGAAGGCCGCGCGGAGGATCGGATAGGGATACGCGCCGAACATGGCGCTGAAGTAGCTCACGGCATTCCCTATTTCCGTCAGCATAAAGCCTTCCCTGATCGGGTAATTGGGGAGCGACAGGAATTCCAGCGGCAGCTCGCCTGACGGTTGCAAGGTGACGGTTTTCGAGTACGCCTTGTACGGGCCCATCGCGAACGTCACCAGCGCGACCGCCTGCTGCATCTGATAGACGGTCTCGCCCGCGCTCTTGTCGTCAACGACGGGCGCGCCATCCTTCACGCGTACGCCTGCGCTGGCCACCTTGTACTGTTTCCGGTGCAGGAAGGTGAGGTCAAACGTCGACCGGCCGAGATAGCCGTGGCGCGGATACCACTCGCCATGGGTAAACGGAAAAAAACATCCAATCTCGCGCTGCTCGTTGAGGAAGTCTCCGGCGGAATCGAACTCAACCGAAAACCTCTCCCCCTTGCTGCGAGCCTCCGGCAGCAGGAGCGTGAAGCCGCCTTCCCAATCCTCCTGGATGAACGGAATCGGGCTGCCGTCCATGCGCGCTGCCTTGAGTCGTATCCCCTTCTTGAGACGGGCATCGTCGCGTTCGCCCAGGCTCTCAGTCAGTGCGAAGGGAATCATGCTGACACTCTCCGCTTTGGCGACGAGCTCGATCTGCCCGCTGACTTTGAGGACTTTCCGCGGCTCGCGCAGGTCAATCCGCAGTTTGTACGCGGGAGCATCCACGAGATCGAAACCGTCAGAGTACGGCGTGATTCCGCTCGAGTAATCTTCATTGGCGTAGAACGCCAACCATATCGTGTTGGTCAGCACCAGGCGGTCGTAGGCGAAAATCAAACCCTTTTCGCCGCCGTTAATCCCGAAGTTGGTTGTGGGAATCCGACCCTGGTGGTCCATCACGAACGTGAAGCGGCCCCGCCGGCCTCCATCGAACTGGGCGATGAACAGGCCGGGCTGCTCGTCTTCGCGTAAGGACAAGAGCAGTCGGCTCGCGATATTCGCTCCGGTCTCCTTCACCGTCCGCGTGCCGAACTCCGTGGCCAGCTGCTGAACAGACGGCGGAGCGGCCGCGCCGCCTCCGACCGGAGCGCCGATGAGGCCGGGAGAATCGTCCGTGAAGCGCAGGACCGCCGTCTTGAAGTCGGACTCGACCAAGTCGGCCTTGAGCACCCGCTCCAGATTCTGCTTCTCGAACAAGTTGGGCGGGGGCGCGGCGTGGAATCTGCCCTGGCCGACGAAGACGGCGCCGGTGACCCTGCCCATCACGGGTTTCGTGAGGTAGAACGTGCCCGTGAAGGTCATCTCGACGCGGTCGCGCCTGACGATGAGGTTGGAAACGGTCGCGGCGCCGCCGTTCAGCGTGAATGCAGCGAGCGTGTGATACGCGACCATCGTGTCGTCGGCTGAGGCCGTTTGCCCGGACGCTGGCACGACGCCAGATAAGGCGAGCACGATCGCACCGATGCACTTACGCACCTGTGCACCCCGACGCACCCTCGCACCGTTCGCACCACCGCACTTATTTTCGTAAGACCGCATCCCGCGCATCGCGTGCCTTGTCCTTCATGTGATCGAGTAATCGCCTTGCCCACACGAACTCGGCGGCGAGAATCGCCAGCCCTGCCATGATCGTCAAGATACCGGGTCCGGGCAGCACCAGCATTGCAACTCCACCGGCGAGCACCGTGAAGCCGATGACGATCTTGATCACGCGCTTGGCGTGCTGCAATCCGTTCACGACTTCGGCTTCCAGGCGAAGTACACGGGCACGCCGATGAGGACGATGACGAGCCCTGGCCAGGTCGTCGCGGTCCGGTAGACGAAGAGCACGAGCAAGATGGTTGCGGCCCCGGCAATGTAGAGCGCGGGGACGACCGGGTAGCCGAAGGCGCGGTACGGACGGTCGACGTGTGGCTGCGTGCGACGCAGACGGAAGAGGCCGGCGATGGTCAGGATATAGAAGATGAGGGCTGCCGAGACGACATAGTCCAGCAGGTTGCTATAGAGGTTTCCGTACGTGCGCGTCGCGGGATCGTAGGTCCGAGGCAGCACGAGAAACGCCGCCCACAGCCCCTCCAACGCCAGCCCCCACCCTGGCACCTTGGCCTGATTCAAACGGCCTGCCGCGCGGAAGAAGAGCCCGTCCCGAGCCATCGCATACGAGGCCCGCGCGCCGGCGAGGATCAGTCCGTTGTTGCAGCCGAACGTCGAGATCATGATCCCGACGGCCATCAGCGCCGCACCGAGACCCGGGAACACGGCTTCGAGTGTCGCCGTCGCGACGCGATCGGCGGGCGCGTGCTGCACCTGAGCGAAGGGCAGCGTCACCAGGTACGCGACGTTGACCAGCAGATAGAGGCCGATCACCGTCCACGTGCCGAGCGCGAGCGAGAGCGGAATATTCCTGCGCGGCTCCTTCACCTCGCCGGCCGTGAAGGTGATGTTGTTCCACGCGTCAGCCGAGAATAGCGATCCGGTCTGCGACACGCAGAGCGCGACGAAAAGTCCAAATGCCGTGGCCGACGTGAGGCCGGGTACGATGTCGACGTTGCCGCGAGGTGTCCACAGATCGCCGAAATTGCCCGCGACCGCGATCTGGTTCCAGCCGAGCAGGACGCCGACCACGATCAGGCCGGCCACGGCTCCTGTCTTGGCTGTCGTGAAGATGTTCTGGATGACGCGCCCGTACTCGAGGCCGCGTGTGTTGGTCCAGGTCAGCAGCGCAATCAGCGCGACACCGACCAGCTGCGTCGTCGAGAGTGACAGCGCGTAGCCGGTCGAGAGATGGATCGGCGCGACGAGGTAGTGATCCTCGGCGATCCACGGGACGAGGACGCCGAAATATCGCGCGAATCCGACGGCCACCGCCGCAATGGTGCCTGTCTGGATCACGAGCAGCAGCGTCCAGCCGTACAAGAACCCCCACAGGGGCGAGAACGCTTCCCGCAGGTACACGTACTGGCCACCGGCGCGAGGCATCATCGCCGCGAGCTCGCCGTACGAAAGCGCACCCACGACGGTCAGCAGGCCCGTCAGCACCCAGGCGGCCAGCAGCCAGCCGGGGCTGCCGAGTGTCCGCGACATGTCGGCCGACACGATGAAGATGCCCGATCCGATCATGGAGCCGACGACGACCATCGTGGAGTCGTAGAGGCCGAGGCCGCGCCGGAATTCGGTGTCGAGCGCGGTGGCGGCCGCCAGCTCCGGCGACGTCTGATTGGCCATGAGGGGCTCTTGCATTAAGATGCGAAGTGAGAAGAGCTTATAACAACACCGGACTCAATAGGGTCCGGCCTATGTATATCGATCTACATGTTTGACACTTCCGACGCGCCTGTTGTCACGCTCGAAGACGTGTCGGTCGCCTACGGCAGAAGCCCCGCCCTCAAGAACGTGACGACGTCGTTCGCGGCGGGCGCGGTGGGCCTGCTCGGGCCGAACGGCGCGGGCAAGAGCACGCTGCTGAAGGTGCTGCTGGGGTTCCTGGTCCCGGAGCGCGGCCGTCTCCGGGTACTCGGGCTGGACGTGGCCGAAGCGGCGCTCGAGATTCGGGCGCGCGTCGGCTACATGCCCGAGAGCGACGCACACATCCCCGGCATGAATGCCGTCTCGTTTGTCGCGTATTGCGGCGAACTGGCCGGCCTGCCGCGCGTCGACGCGATGCAGCGTGCCCACGAGGTGCTCTATTACGTTGGCCTGGGCGAGGCGCGGTACCGCAATGTCGAGACGTACTCGGCCGGGATGAAACAGCGGATCAAGCTGGCGCAGGCGCTCGTGCACGATCCCGACCTGCTTTTTCTCGACGAGCCGACCAACGGCATGGACCCGAAGGGACGCGACGAGATGCTCGAACTCATCCGGGATCTCGGGCACAACAAGGGCCTGAACCTCGTCTTGTCCTCGCATCTGCTGCCGGACGTCGAGTTTGCGTGCGATCACGTCGTCGTCATGGACAAGGGCGCGGTCGTCGCTGCGGGGCCGATTGTGGCCCTCAAACAGCCGCGCGGGCAGGTGTTCGAGTTGCGTGTCAAGATTCCCGCCGGCGAGCTTGATGGCTTTCTGGACCGGCTGCGCGCGGCCGGCATCGAGTGCCACGCCACCGACGAAGACGTGATGCGCGCGTTTGTACCCGGCGAGGGTGGTGCGCGCGATCTGTTTGCCATTGCCGCGGCAGAGCACGTGCAGGTGCGTCATCTGCGGCCGAGCGTACCGACACTTGAGGATGTCTTTGCAAAGGCAGTAGGAGAAGAGTAGGGCTGAGGTAAGCACGACTGAATTCTTTATGCCGATTCACGATCAAGGCTATCGTCGCTACGGCGGCGGACGCGGCAGGCGCGGCCACGGGTGGGCGGTGATTGCGGCGGCCGGCCTCCGGACGTTTCTGGCACGGCGAGTCTTCCTGGGGCTGCTGCTGGCGTCCTGGCTGCCGGTCATCGTCCGCGCCGTCCAGTTTTACGCCGTCGTCAACTTTCCCCAGGCCTCGGTGCTGGCAGTGACGCCGGACACCTTCCGACAGTTTCTCGATCAGCAGACGAATTTCGTGTTCTTCATGACGGTGTACGTCGGCGCCGGTCTGGTTGCGAACGACCGCCGCGCGAACGCCCTGCAGATCTATCTTTCGAAGCCGCTGACGCGCTCGGACTACGTGTGTGGCAAACTCGCGATTCTCGCAACGTGCCTGCTGATGGTGACGTGGGTGCCGGCCATCGTGCTCCTCATCCTGCAAGCCGTCTTCGCCGGCAACTTCACGTTTTTGAGAAGCCACGTCTACCTGATGCCGGCGATCACCGTGTTTTCTGCTCTGCAGGTACTGAGCGTGTCTGCAGCGATGCTGGCGTTGTCTTCTCTCTCGAAGAGCAGCCGGTATGTCGCCTTGCTGTACGCGGCGCTCGTCTTCTTCAACATCGCGATTTTCGGCATACTCCGGTTCATAACCGGTGATACGAGCCTCTCGTGGATCTCGCTGCCGAACGATCTGGCGCAGATTGGCGACGCCATCTTCCGCGTGCCTCTGCGCTTTGCGACGCCGTGGCCGGTGGCGCTGCTGATGATTGTCGCGCTGCTGGTCGTCTCCGGGTTGATTTTGGAGCGGCGCGTGCGCGGCGTGGAGGTCGTGGCGTGAGTGGGCCCGTCGTCGCGGCCCAGCACCTGTCGAAGTGGTACGGACAGGTCATCGGACTGAACGACGTG
>JBGPHH010000235.1:0-6407 GCA_041484265.1 Vicinamibacteria bacterium | reverse complement strand
CGAATATTGGATGACCTTCGCGCGACCGGATTCTCCCTCCTGTTTCAACCGCTCCAGCGCCGGGATGACCGCCGTCAGCAACATCATAATGATGGAGGCGCTGATGTACGGCATCACGCCCAGCGCGAAGATGGTGAACTGCCGCAGGTTCCCGCCGGAGAACATGTCGTACAGGCCGAACATCGTGTTCTGCAGCTGGTTGGCCAGTTCTTCGAGCGCCGCGCCGTTGACGCCCGGCGTCGGAATGTGATTCCCCACGCGGTACACCGCGAGCAGCCCAAAGGTAAAGAGCACTCGCGTCCGCAGCTCCGAGACTTTGAAGATGTTCGCTAGACTTTCCATAACATCCAGTCCTGAATTACGCGATGGCCTCGGCTTTTCCGCCCGCCGCTTGAATCTTCTCCGCCGCCTTGCCGCTGAACTTGTGAGCGCGCACCGTCAGCGCCTTGCCAATCTCTCCGCGCGCGAGGATCTTCACCTTGGCGCCGGCAGCCGCCACCAGGCCGCGCTCGCGCAGAGAATCCGGCGTGACCACGACGTCGGCGCTAAAAAACGCGCCCAGCGTATCGAGGTTGACGACTTCGTACTCCACGCGGAACGGGTTGTGGAAGCCGCGCTTGGGCACGCGCCGGTGCAGCGGCATCTGGCCGCCCTCGAACCCGCGCTTGCGTTTGAATCCCGAGCGCGACTGCGCGCCCTTGTGCCCGCGCCCGGCGGTCTTCCCCTGGCCGGACCCCTGGCCGCGGCCCACCCGCTTCTTCGAGTGCTTGGCGCCACGCGGCGGTCTGAGATTGTTTAATGACATAGCGTCACGTCTTCATTATTCACTGGCGGCGGAGCCCCACCCACCGCCGCGAACTCACGGCGATGCTCGCCGTCGGCGTTCCATGGCCTCCGGCTCGCATGGCCGCAGGCGCTACTTCACCGAGACCATGTGCCGCACTTTGTGGATCATCCCGCGCGTCTCCGGCGTGTCTTTCAGCTCCACCGTCTGCCGAATCTTGCGCAGGCCGAGGCCGCGCACCACCAACAGCTGCTTGCGATCGAACCCGACGGTGCTCTTGAGCAGCGTCACTTTCACCGTCGCGCCTTTTGTGTCCGTGCGTTCATTGGGCATTGTGTTATCTGCTCTGGGCTATGCCGTCGCCTTTGCAAACTCTGCGGCGTCGATGCCGCGCAGCCGCGCGATGGCCGCCGGATCCCTGAGCGACGCCAGACCCATGAATGTGGCGCGGACCACGTTGTGCGGGTTCGCCGATCCAAGCGACTTCGTCAGGATGTTGGTCACTCCCGCCGACTCGACCACGGCACGCACGGCCCCTCCCGCGATGATGCCGGTGCCGTCTGGCGCCGGCTTGAGGAGCACGCTGCCCGCGCCGAACCTGCCGAGAATGGGATGCGGAATCGTCGTCCCATGCAGGGGCACACGGATGAGCCCCTTCTTGGCCGCCTCAATCCCCTTCTTGATCGCCGACGGCACTTCCTTCGCCTTGCCAACCCCGAACCCGACCACACCGTGCCCGTCGCCGACGACCACCAGGGCGCTGAAGCTCAGGTTCTTGCCGCCCTTGACGACCTTGGTGACGCGGTTGATCGAGACCACGGTGTCCTTGATGTCGAGCTGCGACGGATCGATACGCTCGCGACCTCTCATCTAAAACTCCAAACCTGCTTTGCGCGCGGCGTCGGCCACGGCGCGAATACGCCCGTGATACAAGAAGCCGCTGCGGTCGAACACGACGCGCTTGATGCCCTTCTCGATCGAACGCTCGGCGATGGCTCGCCCAACCTCTTCGGCGCCCTTGACGTTGCCGCCGCGCACGTTCTTGGCAAACTTGGCCTTGATGGACGCATCGATGCTCGACGCGGACGCCAGCGTCCGTCCCGTCATGTCGTCGATCACCTGGGCGTAGACGTGCGACACGCTCCGAAAGACACTCAGGCGCGGACGCTCTTGCGAGCCCATAATGCGCTTGCGCTGGCGCAGATGAATGCGCCGGCGCCGATCGTCCTTCGTCTTGATCTTCATGTGGCCTTCGCCCCCGTCTTGCCGGCCTTCTTCTTCAGGATTTCGCCCGTATAGCGGACGCCCTTCTGCTTGTACGGATCGGGCTTCCGCAGCCGGCGGATGTTCGCCGCCACCTGGCCGACCAGCTGCCGGTCGACGCCGGTGACCGTGATGTGCGTCTGCTTGTCGATCGTGACGTCGATGCCGGCCGGAATGTCGAACACCACGGCATGCGAGTACCCAAGCGCGAACACGACCTGCTTGCCCTTGAGCTCCGCGCGGTAGCCGACACCCGCGATGTCGAGCTCGCGCTTGTAGCCGTCGACCACGCCCAGGACGGCGTTGGCGATCAGGCTGCGCGCCAGGCCGTGGAACTTCCCGAGCTCCGGATCGTCGGTCGAGCGCTTGGCGACCAGGTGGCCGTCGGCCATCTCGAAGATGATGCCGGCCGGATGCACCTGCCGCATCTTGCCTTTGGGTCCAGCCACGTCGACGGCGCCGTCGAGCATCTTGACGGTGACGCCCTTTGGAATCGCGATAGGTTTCTTGCCAATTCGGGACATAAGCCTACAGCCTTACCAAATATTACAGAGCACTTCGCCACCAACACCCGCTTTGACCGCTGCGCGGCCAGTCATCACGCCGCGCGAGGTCGTCAGGATGCTCGTGCCCAGACCGGCCAGCACATCGGGCACGTCGTCCCGGCCGAAGTAGACGCGGCGGCCGGGGCGGCTGATGCGCGCAACACCGGTGATGAGCTTCTCGCCGTGCGGGCCGTACTTGAGAAACACACGGAGCGTCTTCACGGGCCCCGCAGAGCCGTCGGCAGCCGGCTCGACGACCTTGTAGCCCTGGACGTAGCCCTCGTCCTGAAGGATGCGCGCGATCTCGACCTTCAGCCTGGAGACCGGCATGTCGACGCGCGTGTGCTTGGCGGTCACCGCATTGCGGATCCGCGTGAGCATGTCTGCGATGGGATCTGTCATAACTCGCTTATCCTGTCGTGCTTTGGTTCGTAGGTTCTTCAGTGCTTGAGTGCGTGGCAGCGCCTACGCACCAAAGAGCCCAAGCACCGACGCACCTTCCTCTTACCAGCTGCTCTTCGTAACCCCTGTGACGTCGCCCTCGAGCGCCAGCTTCCGGAAACAGAGCCGGCACAGGGCGAATTTCCGCATGTAGGCGCGCGGGCGACCGCACAGCCGGCAGCGGTTGCGCAGCCGAATCTTGTACTTCGGCGGTTTCGCTTCTTTCGCGATCTTGGCGGTTGTAGCCATAGTGATTTCAGTTCTGTCTAAACGGCATACCGATAAACTGCAACAGCTTGCGCGCCTCTTCGTCGGTCTTGGCCGTCGTCACCACCGACACGTTCATACCCCGGGCCTTGTCCACCTTCATGTAGTCGATCTCGGGGAAGAGCAGTTGATCGCGCAGGCCGAGCGTGTAATTGCCGCGCCCGTCGAATCCGCCTGCCGACACGCCTTTGAAGTCGCGAACGCGCGGCAGGGCAATGTTCATCAGCCGGTCGAGGAATTCCCACATGCGCTCGCCGCGCAGCGTGACCATCGTCGCAATCGACTGGCCCTTTCTGACCTTGAACTGCGAAATCGACTTCTTGGCTTTCCGCGTGACCGGCTTCTGCCCCGTGATGCGCGCGAGCTCGTCGGCGCCCGTATCGATGATCTTCGCGTTGCTGGTCGCTTCGCCCAGGCCCATGTTCACGACGACCTTCTCGATCTTCGGGACCGCCATCACGTTCTTGTAGCCGAACTCCTTGGTGAGCGCCGGCACGACGTCCTTCTGATACCGCTCCTTCAACCGGTTCATTTGTCGACCACTCCCTCACACTTGCGGCAGACGCGGACCTTGCGCCCGTCGCCGAGAATCTTGCGGCCGACGCGGGTTTGGGCGCCGCACTCGGGGCAGACCAGCTGGACGTTGGACGCATGCACGGCCGCTTCCCGCTCGACGATGCCGCCCTTGACGTTGCTGCGCGGATTGGGCTTCGTGTGGCGTTTGATCATGTTGACGCCTTCCACGATCAGCCGGTTCTTGGCCGGGACGATTTTCAACACGCGGCCGCGCTTGCCGCGGTCCTTGCCCGTCACGACGAGCACGGTGTCGTTCTTGCGAATCGGTGTGTCGAGCTGACTCATGGGCTACAGCACCTCCGGCGCGAGGGAGATGATCTTCATGAAGCGGCGTTCGCGCAATTCGCGCGCCACGGGTCCGAAGACGCGCGTGCCAAGCGGCTCGTTCTGGTCGTTGATCAGCACGGCCGCGTTCCGATCGAAGCGAATGTACGTGCCGTCGCGGCGCCGTTGCTCCTTGACCGTCCGGACGATCACGGCCTTGACCACCTGACCCTTCTTCACGGCCGACTCGGGCGTCGCTTCCTTGACCGAGGCGGTCACAATGTCCCCGAGCCGCGCGTAGCGGCCGGTGGATCCGCCAATCGGATTGATGACGGCGATCTTGCGCGCGCCGGAGTTGTCGGCGACGTCGAGGATCGATCGCATCTGGATCATGGCCTATACCCCTGCGGCTTTCCGCACGACGCGCGTGAGCGCCCAGCGCTTCCGGCGGCTCATCGGCCGTGTCTCGACAATCTCCACCGTGTCGCCGATGCCGGCGGTGCCCGTCTCGTCGTGCACCATGAACTTCGACGTACGGCGCTCGGCCTTGCCGTACATCTCGTGCCGCACCTGCCACTCGACCGCCACCACGATGCTTTTCTGCATCTTGTTGCTGACGACGACGCCCACTTTTTCCGACTTCTGACTCATGCCGGATTCCTCTTCTGCCTGATCACCGTCTTGATGCGAGCCAAGTCGCGGCGGACCGTCCGCATCTTCTCGGGCGCCTCGAGCTGTCCCATGGACTTCTGGATGCGCATGCGAAACAGCTGATCGACCAGGTCGCGCTCGCGCGCGCCGAGATCGTCGACGCCGAGCTCGCGCAGCTCCGCCGCCTTCATAGCATCTTCTCCTCGGCAAAGCGCATCGCGAACTTCGTCAGGATCGGCAGCTTGGCCGCCGCCAGCTTCATCGCCTCGCGCGCCTCTTTCTCCGTGATCCCTTCCATCTCGAAGAGCACCCGGCCGGGCCGGACCACGCAGACCCACCCCTCGGGCGAGCCCTTGCCCTTGCCCATGCGCGTCTCCTGCGGCTTCTTGGTAATCGGCTTGTCGGGGAACACGCGCACCCAGATCTTGCCGCCGCGCGCGACGAAGCGCGTCATCGCGACCCGCGCCGCCTCAATCTGGCGATCGGTCAGCCAGCAGGGCTCGAGCGCTTTCAGGCCGTAGTCGCCAAACCTGACGTCAGAGCCCCGCCAGGCCTTTCCGGCCATCCGCCCGCGCTGTTGCTTGCGGTACTTGACTTTCTTCGGCATCAACATAACGAAAACCCGTCTACATCTATTACTGGCATGGGGCCCCACCCCCATGCCTGACGCCCTCGCGCCGCAGCGCTCGGGCGTATCCAGAACAGAACGTCACCGCGGGGCCCTACCCCCACTCGCCCACGCGTTCGCACCGTCGTGCTCACGCGTATCTAGAACAGAACGTCACCGCGGAGCCCTACCCGCTCGCTGCCGTCGCCCTTCGACTGGCTCAGGGCGACCCTGAGCTTCGTCGAAGGGTCGCTTACGCTCCGGATCTTGCTTCAAGCGCCCGGCTGCTCAGTGACACGTTCTGCGGGGCCCCACCCTGCTCGTTCCTATGCCCGTGGCGCCGGTCGTCGCGGCGCACGTTCCCGGTATTCCTCTTCTCGGCCCCTCTGGGGCACGAGCCGCTCACCTTTATAGAGCCAGACCTTGATGCCGATCTGGCCGTAGGTGGTGTTGGCTTCGGCGAACCCGTAATCGATGTCCGCGCGCAACGTCTGCAGCGGCAGCTGACCGTGCAGGTACCACTCGGACCGCGCGATCTCGGCGCCGTTCAACCGGCCCGACACGCGGACCTTGATGCCACGGGCGCCAAAGCGCAGCGCCGATTCCACGGCCTTCCGCATCGCCCGGCGGAACGCGACCCGCTTCTCGAGCTGCATCGCCACCGACTCGGAGATGAGCTGGGCGTCGAGTTCCGGCTTCTGGATCTCCTGGATGTTGATGAAGACTTCACGGCTGGTCTTCTTCTGGATTTCCTGCTTCAGCTTGTCGACTTCGGTGCCCTTGCGGCCGATGATGATCCCGGGCCGCGACGTGTAGATGTCGATCTTCAGCTTGTTGGCCGCACGTTCGGTCTCGATCTTCGACACACCGGCATGCGCGAAACGCTTCTTCAGAGTCGCGCGCAGCTCCATGTCCTCGTGCAGCAGCTTCGCGTAGTCGCGGTCCGAGAACCAGCGCGACCGCCAGGTCTTGTTGAACCCGAGGCGGAATCCGAACGGATGAACCTTCT
>JBGPHH010000234.1:0-6416 GCA_041484265.1 Vicinamibacteria bacterium | reverse complement strand
CGGTCAACTGATGCAGCGTCAACCCGATGCGATGATCGGTCACGCGATTCTGCGGGAAATTGTAGGTGCGGATTTTTTCCGAGCGGTCGCCCGTCTTGATCTGCCCGCGGCGCTCGGCGGCGATCGCAGCATGTTGCTTTTCCTGTTCCATTTCATAGAGCCGCGCACGGAGCACCCGCATGGCCTTCGAGCGGTTCTTGATCTGCGACTTTTCATCCTGCTGCGAGACGACCAGGCCCGAGGGGATGTGCGTGATGCGCACCGCCTAGTACGTCGTGTTGACGCTCTGGCCTCCGGGGCCGCTCGAGCAGAACGTGTCGATGCGGAGATCCTTGTCGTTGATCTGGATGTCGACCTCTTCGGCTTCCGGCAGCACGGCGACGGTCGCCGTCGACGTGTGAATGCGTCCGCTCGCCTCGGTGGCGGGGACACGCTGCACGCGGTGCACGCCGCTCTCGTACTTGAGCTTGCTGTAGGCGCCGCGCCCTTCGATGGTCGCGATGACTTCCTTCAAGCCGCCGACGCCGGTGTCGCTCGACGACATGACCTCCAGACGCCACCCTTGCCGCTCTGCGTACTTGCTGTACATGCGGAACAACTCGGCCGCGAAGAGCGCCGCCTCACCCCCGCCCGTTCCCGCTCGGATCTCCAGGACGATGTTCTTCTCGTCGTTCGGGTCTTTCGGGACGATCAGGATCTTCAGCTCGCCGATAAGGGCCTCTCGCTTCGCGAGAAGGGACTTGAGCTCCTGCTGGGCGAGCTCTCGCATATCCGCGTCGCCGGACGCGGCGATCTCTTCTGCCTGGGCCACGTCGCGCACGACGGCCTGGTATTGGCGGAAGCGCTCGACCAGCGGCTCGAGGTCTGACGCAGACTTGGCGAGCTTCCGGTACTCGGACGGGTCGCTCTGCACCTCGGCGGTGCCAATCAGGCGGACCAGTTCGTCGTAGCGTCGTTCGGCGGCCTGCAGCTTATCGAACATCACCTATTCTCTTGGCGCCCACCATCTATTACTTGCGCGTGGGGCCCCACCCCCACGCGCTCAAAGACCTCGCGCTCGAGCGTAGACTCTCGCGCTCGGGTGAGGGCTGTCACCCTCCGGACACCGGCGGCAAGAACGCGACTTCGTCGCCGTCGCGGAGTGTGCGATCCATCCGCGCGTAATTCGCGTTCACGGCTGACGATAGAGATCGTTCGTACTGTCCCAACTCGGGATACTCGCCCGCGAGTTGGCGCCAGACGGTGCCGATCGTTGCATCAGGCGCCACCTCGCGCGCGAGTTCCGAGGCGCCCGTGATATCCCGCAGCCGCGCGAAGAGCAGCACCCTTACACGCATGCGACCCGCTCCGCCTCGGCCCGCGCGAGGGCGTCTTCGGGATCGGCCGTCGCCCCTTCGATCCAGACATCCCCGCCGTCGAAGAACTCGTGCTTCCAGATAGGCGCGATCTGCTTCACGCGCTCGATTGTGTACCGGCACGCGGCGTACGCATCGCGGCGATGAGGCGAAGCGGCCGCGATGGCCACGCTGACCTCGCCGATGTCCAGGCGCCCGATCCGATGGTGCAGGGCCAGCCGGGCCCCGGGCCAGCGCTCGCGCACTTCGCCGGCAATCCGCTCGAAGGCTTTGAGCGCGAGCGGCTCGTACGCTTCGTATTCCAGGTAGCAGACGTCGCGCCCCATGTTGTGGTTGCGCACCAAGCCGAGGAACGTCACCACCGCGCCGTCGCTGCCAGAACCAGAAGTCACCGCGGCAACGAGGCTGTCGAGGTCGAGTCGATCGCGACCGATCGCCAGCGGGGAAACAGTCACGCCCTTCAGTATACGGGGTTCGTCGTCCGCCAGAAATGGTCCAATGCGTACGCACCCTTTCCGATTGGTATCGCATGAGCGATCGCGCCCGCGACGTACTGCTGGGCTCGTGCGGCCGCTTCGGGCAGCCCATGCCCGAGCGCGAGACCAGCCGCAAGCGCCGACGCGAATGTGCAGCCGGTTCCGTGGGCACGGCGACCCTCAACCCTCGGTGCGCGCAGCTCG
The DNA here is from genome assembly GCA_041484265.1 of Vicinamibacteria bacterium. GTDB lineage: Bacteria > Acidobacteriota > Vicinamibacteria > Vicinamibacterales > CAVVIG01 > 2-12-FULL-65-11. The sequence continues at coordinate 4,381 of JBGPHH010000234.1, read as the reverse complement.
AAGAAGCTCGAGCCGTCGTACAGAAGATCCATCACCTCCGGACCAGGTTCGTGTCCGCCCGTGATGATGACGGCCGCCGCGCCCATCCCGGAGAGCCGCTCGGCTGCGCGGCGTCGGTCGTTGCGTGTCGCGATCCGGCAGCCGCTCAAGGATTCGGCCTCTGGGATGTTCGGCGTGATCACGTGCGCGCGAGGAAGAAGCTCTGAAGAGAGAGCCTGTACTCCAGCCGCGTCGAGTAGTCGCTCGCCGCCCGATGCTGCCAATACCGGATCGAGCACCACCATCGAGAGTCCGAAATCGTCGATGGCGGCGGCCACGGCATGGACGATGGCCGCCGTCGCCAGCATGCCGATCTTGGTCGCGTGAATCTGAAGATCTGCGGCGACGCCCGCGATCTGTGCGGTGACGAGGTCGGCCGCGAGCGGTGCCATCGCGGTCACGCCCAACGTGTTCTGCGCAGTGATCGCCGTGATGGCGCTCGCGCCGAAGACGCCGAACGCGGCAAAGGTCTTCAGATCGGCCTGGATGCCGGCGCCGCCGCTCGGGTCGCTTCCCGCCATCGTCAGCGCGATTCGCATAGGCTGTCGTCGCAGCGGCGTGTCAGAGCGCCCTTCCGAAGACGAGGAGAAACTGGAATGGCACCACTCGCTCGCGAGCCACGAGCCGCAGGCCGGCGGCCGAGGCTGCCCTGACGACCGCGTCCGGATCGACGCGCTCCTCGGGCGCCGGACCCGGGCCGCCGCCACCTCGCTCGAAGTCGACGATGCCGAGGCGGCCTTGCGGCTTGAGCGACACCGCGACCTTTCTGAGAATCGTGACCGGTTCGGCTGGAGGAATCTCCATCTCGTGGTAGGCGGCGACGATCAGAACCGCATCGAGGCCCGCCGGCAATTGTGGATCGTTGGCCGTTCCCAGAATCGTCCTCACGTTCCCCAGGTTCTCGCGCTGAACCCGTCGTTTGATCGCGTCGATCATCTGAGGCTGGATGTCTTCGGCATAGACGAGCCCGTTCGAGTTCTGACCAACGCGTCGCGCCAGCCTGACGGTAAACCAGCCGCCGCCGGCGCCGAGATCGGCCACGACCGAGCCGTCGGCGATGCCGAGGGCGTCCATGATCTGGTCGGGCTTCTGCCACTCGTTGCGATCTGGCGTCTCGAGCAGACCGAGATCTTGGGGAGGGAAGAGGGCGCTCGGCCGCGACTGCGCGCCGAGCGCGGCCACGAACGCGAAAGCCACGAAAACACGAAAACAGTGGCCCTTCATGAATTAGATTCCCTTGGTCATCGAATCAAGCGAGAGGATCTTATCCAACTTGGCCGCATCGAGCAGCCCTCGCTCGAGGACGATCTCGCGGATCGTCTTGCCCGTGGTCACCGACTCTTTCGCGATCTCAGCGGTGGCCGCGTAGCCGATGTGGGGGCTGAGCGCGGTCGCCGTCGCCGTACTGCGTTCAAGCAGTTCGCGGGCGCGTGCTTCGTTGGCCGTGAGGCCTTCGATGCATCTTGCCTGAAGCGCTCGCATGGCCTCGCGGAGAATCGTCGACACATGGAGCGTGTTCCAGGCGATCACCGGCATCATGACATTCAGTTCCAGCTGTCCGGCCTCGCACGCCATCGCCACCGTTGTGTCGCAGCCAATCGCTTGAAACACGACCTGATTCACCATTTCGGGCACCGACGGATTGACCTTTCCCGGCATGATCGAGGAGCCCGGCTGCACGGCAGGCAGCGTGATCTCCGAGAGACCCGCCCGCGGCCCCATGGCAAGCAGCCGCAGATCGCTCGCGACCTTTCCGAGCTCCACCGCCAGGCGCCGCATGGCCCCAGAGTACGCGAGCACGTCGCCCATGCTCTGCGTGACCCGGAAGAGATTGACGGCTGGCCTGAGTGGCAGCTGCGTCTCGTGCGCGAGATGGCTGAGGACGAGGCGGCGGAAATCGGCTCCAGCGTTCAAGCCGGTTCCGATCGCCGTCGCGCCGATATTGAGCTCCTCCAGTTGTCGTGACGTGACCGCGACGTCGTCAGCCCCGCGCTCGATGCAGGCCGCCCAGCCGCCGAATTCCTGACCGAATGTCATCGGCACCGCGTCCTGCAGGTGCGTGCGGCCGGTCTTCAGCACGTGCGCGAACTCCGCGCCCTTTCGCGTCAGGCCCTCGGCCAGCTCGTGCGCCGCGAGAACGAGGGGACCGCTGCCTGCGAGCAGGGCCAGGCGGGTCGCCGTCGGAAACACGTCGTTGGTCGACTGGCCCATGTTGACGTGGTCGTTCGGATGCACGCGCGTGTACTTGCCGCGCGGCTCGCCCAGCAGTTCCGCCGCCCGGTTGGCGAGCACCTCGTTCGCGTTCATGTTGTGCGAGGTGCCGGCGCCGGCCTGGTAGACGTCGACGACGAACTGGTCGCGCAGGCGGCCGGCAAGAATCTCGTCGGCCGCGGCGGCGATGGCCCGTGCGACGTCGGCATCCAGCCGGCCGAGCGAGGCGTTGGCTTCGGCAGCCGCCTTCTTGACGAGGATCGTTGCCGTGACGAGGTCCGCCGGAGCTCGTAGGCCGCTGATGGGGAAGTTCTCGACGGCGCGCATCGTCTGCACGCCGTAGTAGGCGTCGACGGGAACGTTCAGCTCGCCCAGCGGATCACGTTCGAGGCGGAATTCCATGAAGCCTAGTAAGTCTCAAGGCTCAAGTCTGAAGTCTGCCTCGGTCGAACAGCGGGGTAACGCCGGCCTTCAGACTTGAGACTTCACACTTGAGACTTGATTATACTGGCCTGACATGTTGCCTTCATTCTTCGACAGCGTCCTTCAACTTATTGTCCGAACCTCGACCGATCTGCCGCCCGACGTACGGGCGGCGATGAAACTCTCGCTCGACGCCGAGCCCGCCGGCACTCGGGCGGCGCAGGCGCTGACCATCATTGCCCAGAACATCGACTTGGCCGCCGATGTGGAGGGCGCGATCTGCCAGGACACCGGCATGCCGACCTTCGAGGTCAAGGTGCCCGTCGGCGCCAATCAGATCTGGATGCGGCAACAGATCCGCGACGGGGTCGCCGAAGCGACCAGGCGCGGCAAGCTGCGGCCGAACTCGGTTGACTCGATCACCGGCAAGAACTCCGGGGACAACCTCGGTCCGGGAACCCCCATCATCCACTTCGATCAGTGGGAGAAGGACCAGATCGAGATCAAGCTGATTCTCAAGGGCGGCGGCTGCGAGAACACCAACGCGCAGTACGCGGTACCGGTCGAGTTGCCACACCTTGGGCGGGCCGATCGCAACCTCGATGGCGTGAAGAAGTGCATCCTGCACGCCGTGTGGCAGGCGCAAGGCAAAGGCTGCGCCCCCGGCGCGGTCGGCGTGTGCGTTGGAGGCGACCGGACCTCCGGGTACCTGCATGCAAAGGAACAACTTTTCCGATCCCTCGATGACGTGAATCCCGATCCGCGACTGGCCGAGCTCGAGGCGTCGATCATGTCGACGGTGAACACACTCGAGGTCGGCGCGATGGGATTCGGGGGAAAGACGACGCTGATTGGCTGCAAGGTCGGCGCGCTCAATCGGCTGCCTGCGAGCTTTTTCGTGTCGGTGGCCTACGACTGCTGGGCCTTCCGCCGGCTCGGCATCGTCCTCAACGCGTCAACCGGTGCGATTGAAAAGTGGCTTTACCGCGATCCAGCCAATCCCATCATTCCCATGCTCGATCAGGCCGGCTTCGTGCGCACCGGGCGCGAGGTGGCGCTCAAGGCGCCGCTCAGCGATGCGGACGTGCGCGCGCTCAAGGTCGGCGATGTCGTGCTGATCTCAGGCCGGATGTTCACGGGCCGCGACGCCGTCCACTCGTATTTGATGAAGCACGAGCCGCCGGTCGATCTGCGCGGATCGGTCCTCTACCACTGCGGCCCCGTGACGGTGAAGGAAGGGGACAAATGGCGGATCACCGCCGCCGGTCCGACGACCAGCATCCGCGAGGAGCCGTACCAGGGCGAGATCATCAAGCGCTACGGTGTTCGCGTCGTGATCGGCAAAGGCGGGATGGGCGCCAAGACACTTGCGGCGCTCAAGGAGCACGGCGCGGTGTACCTCAATGCGATCGGCGGGGCCGCGCAGTTCTATGCGCGCACGATCACCGGCGTCGATGGTGTATCGCTCCTCGACCTCGGCACGCCGGAAGCGATGTGGCACCTGCAGGTCAAAGACTTCCCGGCCATCGTGACGATGGACGCGCACGGTAACAGTCTGCACAAGGACATCGAGCAGGAGTCCGGGCAGCATCTCGAGGCGATCACGGTCTGAGGCCTCATGCCACTTGTGACTTAGCAGAGATAAGTCTCAAGTCTGAAGGCTCAAGTCTGCCTCAGTCTACCAACTGGGTTTGTAGTCGCTTCACGG
>JBGPHH010000233.1:0-6473 GCA_041484265.1 Vicinamibacteria bacterium | reverse complement strand
GACGGTCGCCGACAGTCCCGCGACAAACCGCGCTTTGGCCCGACGCGCCACCTGCTCGAAGCTGTGTGCTGACAGGTGATGACACTCATCGACGATCAGGTGGCCGTAGTCCGCCACCCGATCATCGACGACACCCTTCCTGACCAGACTCTGGATGACGGCGACGTCGAGCAGCCCGGTCGGCCGGCTTCGCCCGCCTCCGATTCGACCGATCGCCTTCGCCGGCAGGCCGAGAAATGCCGAAAGCCGCTCGACCCACTGGTCGAGCAGTTGACGCCGATGCACGAGCACGAGCGTGTTGACGCCGCGCTGTGCGACGAGCCATGCGGCGATCACCGTCTTGCCAAACGCCGTGGTCGCGGCCAGCACGCCAGTCTCGTGCGCGAGCATCGCGTCTGCCGCGGCCTTCTGCTCAGGCCGCAGCTCGCCATGAAAACTCAATTCCAACGGGCGGCCGGTGTAGCGCTCATCGCGCATGACCGCGCGCACGTGCAGGTCTGTGAGTGCCTGGCGAACCTCCTCGAGGCACCCTCGTGGCAGGCCGATGTGATGGGGGTGATCCTCAGCGCAGGCGATGACACGCGGCTTGTCATACTTGGACAATCGCATCGCCTGCGCCTTGTAGAACTCGGGATTCTGAAAGGCCGCCAGGCGAAGTAGCCGGTTTCGGAGACCTGGATGCAACCCTTCTTTGGCGATGTAGATCTGATTACCGAGAACTAGCACCAGCGTCTGAGGCAGTTCGCCCGCGATCCGCGGATCCCTGCGATGACGCGACGACGGGGCTGCCCACGGCTCATCTTCTCCATCGTCCTGTGGTGGCAGACGCACGCCGAGGATGCGACCACGGCGTTCGGCTTCCTGGACGATCCCTTCGGCTTGCGTTCGGCCGATCTTGCCCACGCTCGCGAGAAACGCCCACTGGTCTGACCAAGGAACCAAGCGGTCATCGAGAAAGACGCTGTTGTCCTGCGTGCGCGGTCCTTTCTGCAGCGGCAGGGCAATCAGGTTGCCAAATCCTCCTTGCGGCATCGTGTCCTGGTTCGGAAACAGGCGGTCGTACGAATCCAATCCGATGTCGGGGCGTCCTTCCATCGTCTCCGTCAGGACGTGCGATCCCAGTCGTCGAGCCAGGGCGGCTGGAATCGCCTCTGCGAAGAAGATCCAGACGTGCGCGCCCCGTCCGGAGCGTGACCGTTCGAGCGCGGCCGGGAGACTCAGCTGGCGACACGCGTCGAGAAAGGCCTTGGCATCCTCGTGCCAGCCGGCCTTGTCGAAATCGACGGCCAGGAAGAAGCACGTCTCGTCCTGTAGCAACGGATAGACGCCCGCGACAAAGGGCTGACCATCAGGATCCCGACCAGACAGATGCCAGCGAATGACGTCGTCGGTTACCGGAAGGAATCGACGGTTGGGACACTCAGCGCATTTGATCCGCGGCTTCTCACAGATGCCACGCACCCACTCGTTCGCGCAGGCGGGCGCATACCCAGACTTGCCGGTTTTCCTGCTCTCGAATCGGCGTGGGTAGACGTCGTCGCGGCCGCGGAACAGCGATCGGAACAGCGCGATCTTGGACTGAGATGAGGACCTTTGGGTGACAAGGCTCGGACTCAGTTCCATCGGTCGGACTCGGATGTGTTAGCAGCCCGGGGTTCGCTCTGGCATCGGCGGCTGCCCGCGCCCTTCGGGCATGAACGGCCCGGACGCGAATCGGTCAAGCACGGCGAACCACGTGGAGACATGCGTGAACGTGGGCTCCATGAGCACACCCTTACCTGTTCGGCGGACCCTAACGCAGTCGCCCTCGAATGTAAGCTCGCGGGGCAGTCGGGCCGCCGTGGCGTTTACGGACTGGCGGGAGGACGCTGCCGAAGTCGTTCGATGACGTCTGGCCAAGACTGGGCCGGAATATACCATCGTCCGGGTCTGGAGGATCGGCCAAATGATCGGCCACAATAACATCAAGATCCGCAAGACAACCTATAATTGTGGCTAAGACACATGAATCACGATCGGCCAGATCCACCCCTTGAAACCGTCTACCGTATCGAACCAACTCGCCTTGAGAATCCACCCGAGGCGGCGGCAGACCTCGTCGCAGAGCTGTCCGCCTCATCGGCCCAATTGGGCCGTTCTCTTCACCCGCGCACGGCGGCGCACTTGGCCGAGCTCGTGCGCATCATGAACACGTACTACAGCAATCTGATCGAAGGGCACGATACGCGCCCCCTGGATATCGAGCGCGCATTGGCAGGGGAGTTCGACAGGGACGACGGCCGCCGGAATCTTCAGCGTGAGGCCACGGCCCACATCCACGTGCAAGCCGAGGTGGATCGCATGGCGGCGGACGAGAAGTTGCCTGACCCTGCGTCGGTCGACTTCATTCAATGGCTGCACAAGGAGTTCTACCGAGACGCGCCAGAAGCCATGCTCCGGATCACAGCGGACGGTCGCGACTTCACCATGACTCCGGGAGAATGGCGTTCACGACCAGAGCAGGATGTCGCCGTCGGGCGGCACCTGCCACCAGCGAGTCAGCGCGTCGATGAATTCATGCGTTATTTTGCTGACCGGTACCGATTCGATCGGATTGGGAAAGCCGGTCGCATCATCGCCATGGCGGCGGCTCATCATCGCTTCAACTACATCCATCCATTCCCGGATGGCAACGGACGCGTGAGTCGGTTGATGAGCCATGCCATGGCGTGGCGTGCCGACGTGGCGGCGCATGGCCTCTGGTCGATTTCTCGCGGGCTCGCGCGAGGTCTCGAAAGCCGCAGCGAATACAAGCACATGATGGATGTGGCTGACGCCCCACGACAAGGCGATCTCGACGGCCGAGGGAACCTGTCAGAACGAGCCCTTATCGACTTCGTCATCTGGTTCCTGAAGGTCGCCATCGATCAAGTGGCGTTCATGTCGGGCCTGTTTGAGCTGGATACCCTTGCGGCGCGGTTGCGTGAGGTTGTTGCACAGCATGATCGCCTGAAGCCGGAAGCGGCGCGCCTCCTGGAAGAGACCTTAGTGCGTGGCGAGATCGAGCGTGGCGAGGCATCGAGAATTACTGGCCTTCCCGTCCGCTCCGCTCAGCGCGTGCTCAACGCTCTGGTCAGCGAAGGACTGCTCGCATCGGCGACGCCGAAGGGGCCGGTTTCTCTCCGGTTTCCGGCACACAGTTTGGAGATCCTGTTTCCGCGTTTGTATCCTCACGCATAGTTGAGGACCCGTTAACCCAAGGCGTCAGCGCGGACATCGTTTCAGCGACTGTAGCTCCGCGACCGCCTGGCGGTCCGCTTGGGCCTGGTATGCCTCGGCCAGGGATCTCGCTGCAACAGCGTCAGCGCGTCTCGAATCTTTCTCGCCTGCTTTGTCGCGAGTCGTTCCCGGTATGCCAGCCCGTAGACGTGCACTTCACGCCCGTCACTCCGGGTGATCAGGCGAACGAGCCAGGTTCTCCCAGAGAGCGTTTGGTCCTCGCGCTATCGACGCCGACGATCTCACGGACGGCTGTATCCTGCCCAGTCAGGTGATCGGAAGGATCCGTCTCGGCGGACTGTTGGTCTGTCCTGTTCACGTCTCGCACGTCACCCGTGATCGTCCGGAGCCACGCACCGATGACGCCGCTGCGGCGGCCGTGCCAGGGAACCTGGTCACGCTCAGTGCTGAAGGCTCCGGCCGCGGGCGACATGCGCGCCGTTTCTGTTCCACTGGGAACGTCGTGATGGTTCCTTACCCGGCACGAAGGAACCAATCACGGTTCCTCAGGAGGAACAGACCGATGCAGACCACCACGCACACCGACACCGTCACCATCAAGATCACACCGAACGACAAGGGCAACCCTCCGGGGAAGCTCGCCGACGTCGAGGTCCACTTCGTGGGCGACTCGCTCTTCGACGGCCTGAAGCTCATCGGCTTCAGCGTCTGGGAGCGTCGCAGCGGCGCCGGCCGAACCGTCACGTTCCCGGCCCGCCAGTACAGCGTCAACGGCGAGCGCCGCAGCTTTGCGTTGCTGCGACCGATCGTCGATGTGACCGCGCAGAACGCCTTGCGCGATCGCATTCTCGAGGCGTTCGCCGCGTACGAAACCGCGGCGGGCGTTGACTGACGGCCTACGCGACGGAGCGCGCCGGCGCTCCGTCGCCCTGTGTGTCAACCCATCGACAACGCGCTCATGCGAGGACTCTGAACGTCTCCGAGCCTTGGTTCGCGAAGTCCCAGGAGGATCGTCACACGGCGTTGCTTGACCGTGAGCGCTGGGGCGCCAGTATTCTCCGCTGGCACCGTCGTGAGGCGCCTCCCACCCATGCCCGCGCATCGTCGGGCGGTGGTGGCGGTCCTGCCGCCGCCCGTGGGTGTCAGGCTCTGGTTGACCAATCTGTCCGCGACGGACTCCACTCGCCGGCGACCGGTCCCGTCCCGGGCCTCCGCTGGTATCTTCTCGACCCGTCGGGCCATCGACGCGACCGACCTCGACGCCCGGTCGGTCGCTCGGATCGACCGGTTCCACGCGGCTCGTCGCCAGTTGGCCGGGCCGCTCATCGAGGCCTGTACGCGGACTGGCTCGTCGGCGGCGACGTGGTGCTCCATCATTTCGAGCGCGCACGCCCGTCGCGATCCTGACACCGGGTCGCCTGCTGATCCGCACTCTGCCGTTCACGTACATACACCCAGTCTGTTCAGTTGCCGGGGGTGGCATGAGGGGCCAGTGGCCGTCTCAGCCTACTGGCCCTCCTGAAAACCCGGGGTATGGCCCGGGGGATTGGCCCCGGCTTCGCGAGTTTTCGTTCGGAAACGGGCGTCGGACGCAGGGTGCGCTGTCCATTCGGAAACCATGGGATGTCCATACGCGAGGGGGGAGCGACCCCGGCTGTGGGGCAGGGCCGTGACCCACGCCTGCGGCGTCGGACCGGCCCGCCGGGTCGCTCCCCCCTCGCCACATCAATGACCGTGCACTGCCAGCAGACCAGAGGAGCCGCCGATGCCGTTGATCAAACCGCGCACCGCGTCCAGACCGTGCGCCATCTCTGTCGCCTGCGCGCGCCCCATCGCGACACGCTCTTCCTCTATGCGCGCTTCATCGGCGACAGCGTCGATTACGTCCTCAATCAGCTGATCGAGACGACGCTCGCCAAGGATCGGGATTTCGTCGCGTGGCGCGCGGCGCAGGCCGGGTTGCCGCCCGTCGCGCCCGAGCCTCAAGGAGCTGCCAGCGCGAGCACCGTTCGGCCGCCGGCGCCTCGTGGAGACCGCGGGTGACACGCCCCCTGCTGCAGGACCGCGTCGTCGTGAGCTTGGCGCTGAGCGCCATCGTGGGCGTCGTCGGCCTTCACGCGTGGCCATTTCCGGCAGACAACCTGGTCCTCCTCCTGATCCACGCCGAGCGGCCGGCGTTGTATGCAGCCTTCCAGTACACGTACGCGACGCTGTGGTTCAGCACGCCCTTCCTCGCGCTCAACCTGGTGCTCTCCCTGGTCGTCATCTTTGCCGGGCGCCTGGAACGGCGGCCGGCCTTCCGGCGGCTCCCGCCGTATCCCGCGCCCGCATCCCGCGACACGCTGTTTCTCGTCCTCGGCGAGCAGCATCATCGGCGGTCGCCGCAGCGGGCGGTGGCGCCGCGGTGGCTCGTCGTGCCCGAGCGCGGCCTCTACACGGGCCTCGTGATTGTCGGCGCCATCGGATCGGGCAAGACCTCGGCCTGTCTCTATCCCTACGTTGAGCAACTCCTGGCCTTCGGCGCACGCGACCCGCAGCGCAAGGTGGCGGCCCTCGTCCTCGAGGTGAAGGGGGACTTCTGTCAGCAGGTGCGCGAGATCCTCACGCGTCATGGCCGCGCGACGGACTACGTCGAAGTCAGCCTCGACTCGCCGTACCGCTACAACCCCTTGCACAACGATCTGGATGCGTATGCGCTGGCCTACGGGATTGCCACGCTCATGACCAATCTCTACGGCCGCGGGAAGGAGCCGTTCTGGCAGCAGGCGAGCACGAACCTGGTGAAGTTCGTGATCCTGCTGCACAAGACGCTCGACGATTACGTCACGCTCTTCCAGGTGTACGAGTGCGTCATCAGCCCGGAGAAATTGCGCGCCCGGATCGCGGACGGGGAGCGGCGCTTCGGCGCACAGCATCGGCGCATTCTCGTCGACAAGCGGGAGCACTTCTTCAAGGCCGTGCCGGCGGGCTGGACGTGGGACGACGAGCCGACTGGCCGCGCCTCGTGGGCCCATTGGTCCGCGGATCTCGAAGAGGCGCTGACGACGGCCAAGGTGCCGTACCGCGTCGAGGTGACCGAGGCGGCGCCCGGCGAGCTCGACAAGATGGCCCATTTCGAGGCCGTCAAGCGCTGGTTCCAAGACGACTGGATGCGGATCGAACCCAAATTGCGAACGTCCATTGTCGAAGGCATCAGCGTGTTTCTCTCGCTGTTTGATGACAATCCGAAGGTCAAGTACACCTTCTGCCCGCCG
>JBGPHH010000232.1:0-6682 GCA_041484265.1 Vicinamibacteria bacterium | reverse complement strand
CCGATGGCGTCGGTCGAGCTCGTACAGCCGCACGAGAGGACGTGGCTGACGCCGTGGAGGCGCAGCGAAATCGAAATCTCACTCGAGACCATGCCCACAATCGACACGGGGATGGCGTACGGCGTCACTTTCTTGCCGTGCTCGACGAAAAAGTCGTAGTACTGCCGCTCGCCGACGTCGATGCCACCACCGCCGCTGCCAATAATCACGCCGGCCTCAACGCCCACGCGCAGGCCTGCATCGGCCCACGCTTCGCGCGCCGCGATAACCCCGACGAGGGCGGCGCGCGAATAGCGTTTGGGATCGGCGCGGTAGCCTGGATCCCAGAGATCGTCGCCGTCGAGCGGCGGCACCGCGTCCACCGTGATGTCGGCCACCGGCGCCGCCACGCGACAGCCGAAGCCCGAGGCGTCGAACTCCGTGATGGCGCGCGTGCCGCTGCACCCGCGGCTCACGTGGTCCCAGAAGCGCTCGCGTCCAACGCCGAACGGTGACACGACACCGATGCCCGTGATGACAACGCGGGGCGGACCGGAGTGGCGCATAGGGGACCTATACTATCTGGTCATCTGGCCATCTGGTTATCTGGTCATCTAAATGATCAAAACAATGACCAGATAACCAGTTGACCCAATGACCAGATTTGAGCGTGTCTTCGTATGGGCGGGCGGCGGAATGTTCGTCGCGTCCCTCCTGGCCTGCGCGTATACCTACCTTGTCAGCTGGGGAGCATCCGATCGCATCGGCGGCGGCGTGAACGCCGGGGCTGCCGATCTCGCCTTATTCACGGCATTCGCGCTGCATCACAGCCTGTTCGCGCGTCCATGGACGAAGAGGTATGTGGCGCGCGTCATTCCCGATCGACTCCTTCGCTCCGTGTACGTCTGGACCGCGAGTCTCCTCCTGCTGATCGTCGTCGCCCTGTGGCAACCGGTTGGCGGTGACGTCTATCACGTGACCGGGTGGCCTTCCGTCGTACACGCGGCCGTTCAGTTGACGGGTCTCTGGCTCATCGCTCGTTCGGTGGCGCTCATCGACGGGCTCGAACTGGCGGGCATCAAGCCGCACACCGCGAGCGAAGCGCTGCACGTCGAGGGCCCCTACCAATGGGTGCGCCATCCGCTCTACCTCGGATGGCTTCTGGTGGTGTTCGGCGCCGCTCGCATGACGATCGACCGGCTGACCTTCGCGGTCATCACGTCGACATATGTGGTGGTCGCCGTTCCCCTGGAAGAACGGTCGCTCATCAACGTGTTCGGCGAGCAATACACGCGGTACGCTCGCCGCGTGCGCTGGCGCCTGGTACCGTACATTTATTGACAAGTCCGGCTCAAGCCGGACACGACATAATCCCGTACGTAGTGTCCGCCTTCAGGCGGACCGTGAACATGCAGGTCGTCTTCTACATTTCCGGTCATGGCTTTGGCCACGCAACCCGTTCGATCGAGCTCATCCGGGCCATCGCCGCAAGGCGCGACGACGCCCGCTTCATCGCCCGCACCAATGCGCCTCGATGGCTATTCGAACGCAGCGCCGTCCCGATCGACGTGCAGCCGTTCGAGCCTGACGTTGGTGTCGCGCAGATCGATGGCTTAACGACGGACGAGGACAGCACCGCGAGACACGCGGCCAGCTTCTATCGCGATTTTGATCAGCGCGTTGAACAGGAGGCGGCGCTCCTTCGCCGGATCGGCGCCGACATCGTCCTGGGCGACGTCCCGCCGATCGCCTTCGCGGCGGCCAGCCGGACCAGCCTACCCTCGGTCGCCGTCGCCAACTTCACGTGGGACTGGATCTACAGCGGCTATTCCCCTTTTGAGAGGACCGCGCCGGACGTCATCCCGGCAATCCGCCGAGCGTACGGGCGGGCCACGCGCGCGCTCCGCCTGCCCTTCCATGGCGGGTTCGAGCCGATGGCGAGTGTCACACAGGACATCCCGCTCATCGCGCGACGCGCGACGCGCGAACGTCACGAGACCAGACGCGCGCTCGGCATCGTCGGCGACGCTCGGCTCGTGCTCGCGAGTTTCGGCGGGTATCCCGTCACGCTGCCGCTCGAGAGCGTCTCCCAGTCCTCTGCGTTCAAGACGATCATCGTGAGCCAACATCCACCGGACGGGCTCACCCACCAGGACATCGTCGCCGCAGCCGACGTCGTCGTCAGCAAGCCGGGATACGGCATCGTGTCGGAGTGCGTCGCCAACGGCACGGCGCTCCTCTACACGTCCCGCGGACGTTTCGTCGAGTACGATGTGTTCGTCGACCAGATGCCCCGCGTTCTCCGATGCCGCCACATCTCACAGGAGCATTTGCTTGCCGGCCGATGGTCCGACGCCATCGACGCCCTGCTGCAGCAGCCCGCACCGCCCGAGCAGCCGCGTACTGACGGGGCCGAGGTGGCGGCCACAGAGATCGTGAATCTGGTAACTGGGTAATGGCCAAACGCCGACGTCCCGCGCCCCGGACCAGCCCTCCGACCCGGCCAGCTCCGCGATTCCGCGAGGGCCTGGCCCTGCTCGCCATCATCGTGGCCGGACTCGGCGTGTACGCGAACAGTCTCGGGGGACCATTCGTGTTTGACGATCATCCGGCTATCGTCGACAACCCGACCATCCGCCAACTATGGCCGCCGACATCCGTGCTCCAGCCGCCACCGCAAACGCCCGTCGCTGGCAGACCGCTCGCCAATCTGTCCTTCGCCCTGAATTTTGCCGTAGGCGGTATGCAGGTCGAGGGGTATCACCTACTGAACATCGCCATACATATCCTGGCCGCACTCGTGCTCTTTGGTTTCCTTCGGAGAATCCTTCGTCGGACGTTGGCCGCCGAATCGAGCGCGAGCGGGGATCTGGTGGCCCTCGCGTGCGCCCTTGTGTGGGTCGTCCACCCGCTGAATACCGATGCGGTCGACTACGTCACTCAGCGGACCGAGTCGCTGATGGGGCTCTTCTACCTGCTGACCCTCTATGCATCGATCCGGGCATGGGACACCGAACAGGCGTCCCGATGGAGCGTCGTCGCGGTGGTCGCGAACGTCTGCGGAATCTGCACCAAAGAAACGATGATCACGGCGCCCCTGGTTGTGATGCTTTGCGATCGGGTCTTTGCGTACTCGTCATTCCGAATCGCGATGAAGGAACGCTATCGACTTTACGGCGCTCTGGCGGCTGGCTGGGTGCTATTTGTCGCGTTCGCGTTTCAGACGCCGTTCTTCAGCCCCACCGGCTTCGATCTCCACGTCTCACGTTTGACGTACATCCTCAATCAGGCGCCCGCCGTCGCCCGATACCTCCACCTGTCATTCTGGCCGCGGGGCCTCATCTTCGACTACGGGACTCCCGCGCCGTTCACGATTTTGGACGTCTGGCCGAGCGCGCTCATCGTTCTGGTGCTCATCACGGTGACGATCGCCGCCCTCGTTCGTCTTCCCGCGTTTGGATTCTGGGGCGCGTGGTTCTTCATCACGCTCGCGCCGCCCTCGAGCGTGATCCCGATTCCGACCGAAGCGGCTGCGGAACGCCGCATGTATCTTCCGCTCGTGGCCATCATCGTCGTGACGATGCTTCTGGGCCGGCTGCTCCTTCGATACGCGTTGACACGTGCTGGCGAGACGGCTCGAACTGGCGCTCGTGCGCGCTTCGCGGCGCCGGTGCTCGTGGCTGCCGCCTTGATCCTTCTCGGCGCGGGAACTGTCGCGCGCAACACAGAGTACCGAACCGGACTCGGCCTCTGGCAGACCGTTCTCGACCGCCGACCGCAGGCACGAGCGCACACCAACATCGCTGTCTATTTCCGCGACGCCGGCCAAGTCGACGAGGCGCTCAGGCATCTGCAGATTGCCGCGCCCGACTGGGCCGACGCCCGGTTTCCACTCGGCTCGGCGCTCATTGAACGCGGGGACGTGAGTGGCGGCATAGCCCAGCTGGAGGCGTTCATCCGGCTGCGACCCAACCACCCGCAGATCATCTCGGCCCGCGAGGAATTGGCCAACGCGCTCTTCCGCTTGGGTAACACCGACCAGGCGATCGAAGAGCTCCGACACGTTGTCGCGGCCGCTCCAGATTACGCGCGCGGACACGCGAATCTCGGTAGCGTGCTTGCCTCTCGCAAGGATTTCGAGGGCGCGGCGGCCGAGTACCGCGAGTCCCTCCGCGGCAGGCCCGACAGCCCAACCGTACTTCCGGCCTTGATTGATCTTGGACAGGTGCTGATCGCAGGCAGGCACGACGATGAAGCCATTTCCGTGCTGCAGCGGGCCCTGCGCGTCGATCCACGGAACGTGGCCGCCCGACGAGAGCTGCTTCAGCCGCTCTTCAATCAGCGTCGGTTCGCTGACTTGGAAGCAGAAAGCCGAACCCTTCTCGCATCGCTGCCGAACGATGCCGACGCCCACAACCAGCTCGGCATCGCCCTGGCCTCGCAAAATCGGCTGAATGAGGCTGTCGAGCAGTTCGCCGAGGCGGTTCGGTTGAATCCCGACCTCCGATCGGCCAGAAACAACTTAGCGCTCGCGCTGGACGTCCAGCGCCGATCGAGCGCGACGCCACCACGCAGGTAGCGACTATTCCTTCACGCAGGTGACGAGGGACCAGATGCGGGGCGTATTGACCTTTTCGATCGACACCGGATCGAGCTCAGCCTGCGCTAGAAATGCCGGCAGATCGAGATCGGATTTGAAGCCGATGTGCACGGTAAACGGCGAGATGACGCGCTCGAACCACGCGAGGAGCAGGTTTGCGCTGCGGAAGTGATTGAGCATCACGATGCGGCCGCCGCTCCTGCACACGCGGCGCATCTCGCGCACGACCGCCACCGGGTCGGGCACGACGCTGATCACGTACGGCGCGTAGACGATATCGAATGTCCGGTCAGCGAACTTGAGATGGGCCGCATCCATTTCAAGCAGCCGGATATTTCGAAGGCCCTTCCGCATGATACGGCTACGAGCCTTTTCGAGCATCGGTCCCGACAAATCGATCCCGACGACCGAGCAGTCCGGCGGGTAGAGCTCGATGTTCATGCCCGTCCCGACGCCCACCTCGAGCACGCGAACGCCGGGCCCGATCGGCATCTGGGCAACCGCCCGCCGCCGGCCTGGCTGCAGCGTCGGTCCGAACGCCAAGTCGTACACGATGGCGAGCTTCTCGTACACGCGCCCGACGAAGTCGTTCTCGACGACGGCAACCGAGAGTTCTGCGGCCCCGTTGGCAGCTGCGAGAATCTCCTCTTCTCGACGAGACTTCGGAGGGCCAAACAGGGGGGTCAATGCCATGGCGACTCGTGGGACCGGGCCGTCGAGGCCCGGTGATTGATCCAGCTCAACGCGAACGCGGGCGGAAGATTTCGCGCAACGAACCGCACGGACGGCGTCGACGCCATCAGCTCGCTCATCTCGCGGCGAAAGACGATGGCGGGTGGCAACGCGTAGGAGTGAACATATTGAAAGGTCGTGAACGTTCCGCCCGCCCGCAGTGTCTTCCCCACGGCATCCAGAATTCCCCGAGTCGTCTCGGCCGGCAGACTCGCAAACGGCAGGCCGGACACAATGTGATCGATCGGCCCGAGCTGGCGTTCGCCGACGAGCGCGGGCAACGTCTCGGCCGACGCGCACACGCACTCGACATGCGGCCACCGCCGACGCAGGCGTTCGACAAAAACAGATTCGACGTCCACGCCCAGAAACCGGTCGGCCGGTCCGAGGCGCGCGACAATCTCGCCCGTAAAGGCGCCAGTGCCGGTGCCAAGCTCGACAACATTTACAGGGTTCACGGAGTTCCCGAGGGTCGCGACCATCGCGCGCGCGAGCCACTTGGAACTCGGAGCGAGGGCCCCGATCGTGCGCGGGCTTCGAAGGAATCGCCCGAGGAACTGCAGATGCTCAGGCCAATCGGCGAGCGGCAGTGGTTGCGCCATCATATCGCTCGGTGTCCTCGCTTGGGACCCGGTCCGGCGACTATACCACGTAGGGCGAGTCCTTTGAATCTGAATCCTCCCCGTTCTCACGTGTCAATCCGCTCGCATTTGAAGGAGTCGGCGTCGACGAGAAGGTACGAGGTGGTCACCACATCGAGTCCGATGGAGCGCACGCCTTGTCGCACCGAGTCGCTGAACTCGTGGTGGTGCCCGAACAGGTGCAGACGCGGACGCAGCGAGGCGATCACATCGTTCAACACGGTCTTCCCCGCGTCGATACGGCGGCCGGCCGGATAGAAAGGTCGCGGTGCCTCGTGTGTCAGGAGCACATCGATATTGGTGAGCGCCTTGCACGCCACGACTTCCTCGCGGACGAAGTGCCGGCGCTTGTCGTCGCGGCTCTTGCCCAGCTTGAGTGAGGCAGCCGTGGCCTTGCGGCCCGTGGACGGCGGCAGCCGCGAGGCCGGTGTGTTGTACCAACTTGGCGCGAACGTGCCGCCGAGCGCCGCGACGCGCCAGGGGCCGACCTGCTGCGGACCTCCGTTGGCCAGATAGTGCATCGTCTCGGCCGACGGACGACCGGCCCGCGCCGCCGCAATCACATCGAAATCTTCATTGTTCCCTTTGATCCAGTAGAGAGGCGCGACGGGGGTAAAGTACTCACCGTCGTTGCTCGCAACGTCGCCGACCGACACCCAAACCGACACGTCCGGGTGCCGCTGCATGACGCTTCGGACCGCGTCAAACGCGCCGTGAATGTCGCCGAGTG
>JBGPHH010000231.1:0-6710 GCA_041484265.1 Vicinamibacteria bacterium | reverse complement strand
CCGCAGGCGCTCGTCGAGAACCTGCGCGACACGGCGAAGGCGGGCGAGAAGGAACCCGAGCTGACGCTCTTCAACGACTTCAACGGGATGGACGATGCGGCGTTCGACAAGAAGGTGGATTTCTATCACCACGACCAGCACTGGTCGAACCGCATGATCCTCGGCGACTCGCTGCTGGTGATGACGAGCCTCGCCGAGAAGGAAGGGCTGAAGGGGAAGGTCCAGACGATCTATTTCGATCCGCCGTACGGCATCAAGTTCGGGTCGAACTGGCAGGTGTCCACGCGCAAGCGCGACGTGAAGGACGGCAAGGTGGAGGACGCGACGCGTCAGCCCGAGCAGATCCGCGCGTTCCGCGACACGTGGAAGCTCGGCGTCCACTCATACCTTGCGTATCTGCGTGATCGCTTGGTTGTCGCGCGT
The DNA here is from genome assembly GCA_041484265.1 of Vicinamibacteria bacterium. Taxonomy (GTDB): domain Bacteria; phylum Acidobacteriota; class Vicinamibacteria; order Vicinamibacterales; family CAVVIG01; genus 2-12-FULL-65-11. Next base: position 6,287 of record JBGPHH010000231.1, on the reverse strand, counting down.
GGGCTGCTCATCGAGAGTGGAAGCATATTCATACAAATTGGCGATGAGAATGTCCATCTTGTGCGAAGTGTTTTGGACGAAGTGTTTGGCAGCGAGAACTGGGTCAGTTTGATCACGTTTCGCAAGACTGCCGGTGCGACCAGTGAGTTTCTGCCGAATACGGCTGACTATCTGTTGTGGTACGCGAAGGATCGTTCTCAGTTGAAGTACAGGCCCGTCTATCTGGAGAAGTTCGTTGGCGGCGAAGGAGCAGCCGCGTACGACCAGGTCGAGATGGCGGATGGAAGTCAACGACGCCTGACACCTGAAGAGCGGGATAAACCAGAGGACGCAGACAAACTGGGGCGAGTATTCCGATTTCAAATCCTAACGTCGCCTCGCATTCGGGACGCCAGAACCGGCTACTATCCCGTCGAGTTGAACGGTCGCTCGTTCCTGCCAACGACGGGCGAGTGGAAAACCCATCGTGACGGAATGCGGCGGCTCGTTACGGCAAGACGCGTGGTTCAGACGGGCGCGGGTCTTTCGTACGTTCGGTATATCAACGACTTTCCGGCCCTTCCGACGAACAACGTTTGGGACGACACGCAGTCGGGAAGTGGGATGGACAAGGTCTACGTTGTGCAGACGACTCCTAAGGCGGTCGAGCGCTGCATGCTCATGACAACGGATCCGGGCGATCTTGTTCTTGACCCCACGTGCGGCTCTGGGACGACGGCGTACGTCGCCGAACAGTGGGGGCGGCGCTGGATCACGATCGACACCAGCCGCGTCGCCCTGGCGCTCGCGCGCACGCGACTGATGGGCGCAAAGTACCCGTACTACTTGCTCGCCGATTCGCCGGAAGGCGTGAAGAAGGAATCCGAGGTCGTCGGCAAGATTCCGCCGGAGTGTAAGACCGACAACGACATCCGCAAAGGCTTCGTCTACAAGCGCGTATTGCACGTGACGCTCAAGTCGATCGCGAACAACCCGGACATCAAAGAGGGGATGACCCGCCAGGAGATCGACGCCGCCATCCAGCGCCACGCCGAGACCGAGCTGCTCTACGACAAACCGTACGAAGACAACAAACGCATTCGCGTGTCCGGCCCGTTCACCGTCGAAAGCCTCTCGCCGCATCGTGTCCTCGCCACTGACGAGGATCGGCCAACCGCGGAAAAGGAAGGGCAGCGCGACTCGGCCGTCCAGTTCGAGCAGATGATCCTCGACAACCTGCGCAAGGCAGGCGTCCAGAACACGGTCAAGAACGAGCGGCTCGTCTTCACGCGCCTCGAGCCGCACGCCGGCAAGTGGATTCATGCGACGGGCGAGTACATCGGTGCCGATAAGAAGCGCCGCCGCGTCGCCGTCTCAATCGGTCCGGAGCACGGCACCGTCGGCCCACAACAGGTCAAAGAGGCCGCGAAGGAAGCCGTCCAGGGCGTCGGCTTCGACGTCCTTATCGTCTGCGGCTTCGCGTTCGACCCACACGTCTCCGAGGAAGCGAAGCGCTACGGCAAGCTGACGGTCCTCGCCACGCGGATGAATCCCGATCTGTCGATGGGTGACGAGCTACTCAAGAAGACCGGCGCCGGCAACCTGTTCATGGTCTTCGGCGAGCCGGACATCAAGATCACAACCGAAGGCGTGGACGGCAACCTGACCGTGGAGGTCAAGGGCGTGGACGTCTACGATCCGACGACGGGGCAGATCCGCAGCAGCTCGACCGACGACATCGCCTGCTGGTTCATCGACACCGACTACAACGGCGAGAGCTTCTTTGTCCGACACGCGTACTTCACGGGCGGTGACGAACCGTATGAAAAGCTGAAGCGCGCGTTGAAGGCGGAGATAGACGAGGGTGCGTGGTCCACGCTCTACAGCACCGTCAGCCGGCCCTTCGCCCCGCCAGAGACCGGCAAGATCGCCGTCAAGGTCATCAATCACTACGGCGACGAAGTCCTCAAGGTGTTTGAATTGTAAGTCTGCCCGGGAACCGTGGCCTTTCGTCGAGATCTGCTGAAACTGCTCACCGTCCAACCGCGGTCCGTGTCGTCACTCGCGCGCGATCTCGGCCTCAGACGCGGGGATGTGGAAGACGATCTCCGTCACGTGATTCGCTCCGCGCAGGCCGCCGGCCATCGTGTCATTGTCGAGCCTGCCCGTTGCCGCGCGTGCGGTTTTACCTTCAGCGCGGAGAAGGTGTTGAAGCCGGGGAAGTGCCCGGCATGCCGTGGTACCCGGTTGTACGAGGCGCAGATTCGGATTGAGGTGGGACCGAGCCAGACTTGAGACTTCAGCCTTGAAACTTGAGACGTTCGAGCTTAACGAGGCAAGAGCTTCAGGTGACCGATCGCCCCTGCCTCGATGTCCTTCCGCTGCATGAGCATCCTTCTGTACGTGACGGCCTGCCAGTCCTTCAAGAAGTCATCGTAGTGTCGCGACAGCAGGTGGCCCGATTCGCCGAGGTCGTCGATGAACCGGCTCTCGTTGGCGGGAGACAGGTCGATGATCTCGCGGAAGCCGGCGACCGAGCGCTGCTCGTAGGGGTGATCCGTGTCCACCGTGCCGACGTTGACGGTGCTCCAGTCGCCGCCGTTCGGGATCGACCGGCTGAGGATCGGGCGCAGGAGTGCTACCGAATCGAGCTGGTGCGGAAAAACGGCACGGTGCACCGCATCCCACCGCCAACGCGTCATGTCGCGGCCCAGCCGCGTCGTCAGATCGACGACCGCTTCGTGCAGCGCCGCGGTCACCGCTTCGTCGCACGTCTCTCGCACCCCAGACGTCCGCACGTCGTCGCACCAGGGACTGTCGCCAGCTGCGGTGCTGTTGGCTGACGTCGAATCCGCTTTCAAGCGGAGGGAGCCAAGCGTGCTGACGAGGAAACGCGTGACGAAGCTGTAGCGACCCTGGTAGCTCTCCGTCACGCGCGGGCCGAGATCGTCGCCCACAATCGTCGACGCCAGCTTGAGGAACCATGCTTCAAAGATTGCCGGCGCAGCGAGATCGCCCCGTGCATCCTGATCCCACTGACGCAGAATCGTGAGCGCCTCCCGGTCGGCGACCGTCACCGGGCGCGCTCGAGCTCTCAGGATCGGGAGCAGCACGTCGGCATGAAGAGACAACGTGTCAGCCTGAATCCCGGCGAAATCATCGGGTGTGAGGTCGTGACGATCCCGGAGGAGGTCCGTAATCCGCTGAGCCCGATACGGCTCTGGCCACTCATGGCCGAGCTGGTGCGGGTAGCCGGACGGCGCCGGGCGATTGTTGGCCGTCACGATGAAGTGCTCGGGCGGGTCGTAGACGTGTGGGAGCTCGTCGAATGGCACCCAGCCGATCCACTCCGTGTCGCCGCTCCAGCCCTCGATGGGCAACGAGCCGTCACCACCCGCGCGGATCGGGATCCTGCCCGGGGCGTAGTAGCCAATGTGGCCGTCGACGTCACCATAGACAAAATTCTGTGATGGAACGACAAGATCGCGGAGCGCTGCGGTGAAATCGCTCCAGTTGCGTGCCTCGTTCAGCTTCAGAAACGAGGGCAGCGTCGTGTCGTCCGCATCGAGCGCGGTCCACCGGAAGGCCAGAGGTTCGAGCGGCGATGGCGTGGGTGCGGTGACGAGCGCGGCGTTATTGGCGTTGATGGCGTCGGAGACGAGTGGACCGTGCCGCGTGGCGCGAACCTCTATCCGGATCGGGGCAGCGCCCTTGACCTTGATGGTCTCGCTGACAATCGTCAGAGGCTCGTGCGCGCCGCGGTACTCGGCGAACTTCCCGGTCGCATCGATGCGCTCGAGGTAGAGATCCTCGACATCAGCCGCCACGTTGGTGGCACCCCACGCAATGAACCGGTTGCGTCCAAGGGCGACAGCGGGCGTACCGGGGAGCGTCGCCCCGATGACGTCGAAGTCGCCGGCCGAAAGATGCGCGAGATACCACGTGGATGGCAGTCGCGTGCCGAGGTGCGGATCGTTGGCCAGCAAGGGCTTGCCGCTCGCAGTGAGCGAGCCGTCGACGACCCAGTTGTTCGAGCCAAGCGCCTCGGTTGTGGCGCTGCCGAGCAGGAAGTCGCGGACCGTCGGTTCGCCCCCAGCCAGGCTGGCGGTAAGGGCCGTGGACCAGGAGGAGGGTCCGCCCAAGGGCGGACCCCACGGCCGGGCGATGGAGAAGGCCGCCTTGGAATGCGCCGGGGGCTTATCCGCGTCGTCGGTGCCCGGTGGAACGGAGAGGATGTCGCTGTCGCGTCGATTGAGGATGCTCAAGGCGTCGGGCGCGCCAGGAGGTGTGAGCTGGCGCATGCGATCCACACCCACGAGCTGAACAAGATCGTGGCGCAGGAGCTCGACCGAGTAGTTCGCGCTCAAATCCCAGGCCATCATCTTGACCCATGCGATGACGTCGATGCCCGACCAGGGCTCAGGCTCAAATCGTAGCAGGGTGAACTCCGGCGGAAGTTCGCTGCCGTGATGCGTGGAGACGAACGCGTTGACGCCTGCGACGTACGCTTCGACCTGTTGCTTCGCCCAATCCGGCGTCGACGTCCACGCCGCGGCGGCCGCGCGACCGAAGCCGACGGTCCGGAGGAACCGGTCTTGGGACACGGCGGCAGGACCGAAGATCTCGGCCAGGCGCCCGTGGCCGATGCGCCGCTGCAATTCCATTTGCCACAGCCGATCCTGCGCATGCACGTAGCCGAGCCCGAACAGCGCGTCTAACTTGGTGGCTGCAAAGATGTGCGGAATGGCGTCCTTGTCGCGGACGATGTCGACCGGCGAGGAGAGGCCGGTCACCGAGACCACGCCGTCCACCACCGGAAGCGATCGGCGGAGATAGGCGTAGCCTGCGACCGCCAGCACGGCAATGGTCACCACGAGGAAAGCGAGCACTTTCACCGAGTGTCGGCGCATGACAGAATCATAGCGAACAATGCAGATTGCAGATTTCAGATTGCAGATTTGTGCAGATTGACGCGCTGAAGCCGTCGCTCGACAGACTGTACGAGAGCTTCAACTATCCGGATTCGGCGGCCGATCCGATCCAGATCGTGCGCCGGTACGAGCGGCCCGACGATCGCGAGGTCGTGGGCTTCTGCGCGGCGGCGCTCGCCTTCGGGCGTGTGACGAGCGTCCTGCAGTCGATCGAACGGCTCGTGGCGATCATGGGCCGAGAGCCGGCGGCCTACGTCCGCGGCTTCGATCCAGGACGTCAGCACGCGGCCTTCGCTGATTTCGTCCATCGCTGGACGCGCGGTATCGATGTGGTTGCGCTCCTGTGGATCATGCGGCAGATGATCGAGCGCGAGGGATCGGTGGAGGGATTCTTCCTCGACGGCTACGATCCCGGAGCCGACGACATCGAGGGGGCGCTGGACCACTTCTCCACGCGGGCGCTGTCGCTCGACCTGACGGCGGCGTATGGGCGCGTGCCGAAGCGCCCCGGCGTGCATTACTTTTTTCCGCGGCCTTCGGCCGGAAGCGCCTGCAAGCGGCTGAACCTGTTTCTCCGCTGGATGGTTCGCAGAGACGCCCTCGACCTGGGCGTGTGGACGCGGGTACCGCCCGCCAAACTCGTCGTCCCCCTGGATACCCACGTCATTCGCGTGGGCCGATGCCTTCGTCTGACACGCTACGCGAGCCCGGGATGGGCCATGGCGCAGGACATCACGTCGTCGCTGCGTCAGTTCGACGCGGACGATCCGGTGAAGTACGACTTCGCGCTCTGCCACATCGGGATGATGAACGCGTGCGGGTTCAATCAGGCGCGGACTGATGGGGTCGGGAAGGCCGTGCCTCGGGACGAGCAGTGCCCGCTTCGTGGCCTGTGCCGGCCACGCGCGCGTACACGGCCGCGGTTTCGGCGACCATTCGCTCGACGGTAAACCGCGCGGAGACCCGTGCGAAGCCGGCTTCTCCCATCTGCCGGCGCAGCGCCTCGTCATTCAGCAGCCGGATGATCGCGTCCGCCATCGCCCCGTGGTCGCGTGGCGCGACGAGCAGACCGGTGACGCCATCGTCGACGACCTCCGGAATGCCCCCGGCGCGTGTGGCCACGATCGGGCGCCGGCAGGCCATGGCGTCGAGCAGCGACGTGCCCAGACCTTCGGTGACCGAGCTCATCACGAACAGATCGAAGCCCTTGATGCAGCCGAGGACGTCGGTGCGGAATCCCGGCAGCAGGACATGCTTTTCGAGATGGTACTCGCGCACCTGCCGTTCCAGCTGCTCCCGCAATGCACCTTCGCCGAGGATGCCGAACCGTGCGTCGGGCATCTGGCGGACCACGAGGTGGGCCGCCTCGACGAGATG
>JBGPHH010000230.1:0-6727 GCA_041484265.1 Vicinamibacteria bacterium | reverse complement strand
GCTTCAGCGTGCAGCCGCCTGAGCGGGAGGCGAGCTTCGTCGGCGAAGTAGCGCTCGAGGAGGCGATGCGCACGGACGATCTGAAGAGCCAGTCGCTTGCCTTTGGGCGTCAAGCCGAATTCCTGCCCTCGGGCGATCAAAAGTCCCTGCGTCTGCAAGCGGCTGACGATCTCGACCGCAGCTGCGTCGGAAATCCGCAATCCTCCGGCAAGGGAGGCCAGGGTCGCATGGCGGCCACGGTACTCCTGCTCGAAGAGATGCTTCAACGTGTCCTCGAGACGGTGCCGCGACCGCGTCGTCAGGCGAACGCGCAGCCAGTGAACCAGCAGCCACGTACCGGTACCAGCAGCAGCGAGGAGGAGCCACGTCGTCATTGAAAACCCCGCCCATGTCTCTTTGCAATTCCTTTGCTCGGCGGTTGCGGCGCTGCATACGAGCGACCGAGGAGAAGCATCGGATCTCTCGACATGGATTGCCAGGCTCCTGGCGGACTAATGCCGGAATGTCGGCGGGGTGCAGACGATGGGAACGCTCCGCGCGAACCGGTCGTGTCTAACGCCCCGCGGAGTTTCCCAGCAGACTGCGGAAATTCCCCGAGCCTCAGGCAGCGACATCGACCGGGCGCATCCAACGGCCGGAATGGGAGGGGTCCGCCGTCGCCAGCGTGTCGGCGAGTTCCTCAACGATTACTATCGGGCGTAACGTGTCGCGGCGGCGGATGCGACGGTTCGGCTGAGTTCTGGGACAATACCGCTTCCCAGTCTCCTCGCAGGCACGTATCGAATTGACACGCGGCGGTACTTGCGTTGCAAGTCACATCGATCGTATCGCGATTCTGCGGTTAACCGGCAGATCGGCCCGGCGGCGTGGTTTCCCGCGTCGGAATCCCAGCACGCCCTCAGCGCCATCTCCGCGTTCACCCGATTAGTTAGAGCGGAGCGGACGGCTCGCGTCACTCTTGTGTCGTCCTCCTGACGAAGAAAGGCCCGGTTCCCGATGAGTGTTACTCACTCGCCCATCATCAGGTGTCCTGTCTGCAGGTCGTATGGCGCAATGCTCCACCACGATATCCGCGCTTCGCTGGTCTATTCCTGTCAGAAGTGCATGCACGCGTGGCAAATCGACCCTGCAGAGGATCCACCGCAGGCGGACCCCACGGTGGCCGAGCCTCCGCGGACGCCTTCGGCGCGCAGCAAGCCGCCTCGCAGGTTGTGACGTGCTCCGGCCGAGTTTTGCGTGCATCAGGCGACAGTGGCGAAGACGCCGAGGGACGTCACGAACCGCAAGGCGGCGAATGAGATGGGCGAGCGGCACATGTCGCGACAGATCGGCGTCAGTGAGACCGAACCCCCACAATCGGCGAGAGCTTCCGCTTCCAGCAACGTCCTGACGCGACGCTCCGCAATCTTTGGGGAGAGTCGAAGGCGCGTCGCAATGGTAGGAATCTGGTTGGTGAGCAGGACCAGCGCCGTGGTAATCAAGGCGCAGACTTGATGGAAGGAGTGCGGGCGGCCTTCGCGTAGAAACGCCGTCAGTTTGGCAAAGGCGAGCTCGAAGGTGGGGGCAACCACGATGGCCTCGCCTGGCGCCCTGTGTCTACGACGACCAAGTATTGGCCTGACCACGGTGTCGGTTCACGGAGCGGCGACAGGACCCAGAGCTTCTGGCCCGCCGCGACGGCGCGCTCGTAGTGGGCGTCGAGAAGACCGTAGCGATCAATGAATAGGTTCAGACTCGCGGGAATGCGGATGCAGCCCTTGGACTGTGCGCTACCCAGGCGCGATTCGAGCAGGTCCGGATCCGTTGAATGCAGCTGCAAGCGCATCACGCCTGCGCTCCCGTCCCCCCACCCCTTGGGTGCGGTCAACCAGCCAAAGTCGTACACTCGCATGCCCTTGCGGCCGTAGCCGAGAATACCGAATTCATTGCGAGTTCCCTCGGCCCGAAAATCCGGATTGTCGAGCGTGTGATCGAAGATACCCGTCGGCGTTTGGAAGTATTCAAACCGTCCCGGCTTGCCGGTCGAAGCTGGGGAGGCGCCGATGAAGTGGAAGTCGCCCTGTTCCGACTTCCAGAAGATCATGGCGGCCTGCACCCACACATTGCGGTCGACCACCACGACGTACTGCGCCGGGATGGACCCTAGCCCTGCGCGAATCAGCGTTTCGTCTAAGACCGTCGCGTAGTGAGCTTGCTCGGCTTCGGGAATTCGGAGCTGGCGGTCTACTTGCTGTTGGTACAGCGCGGCGAGCCTGGTCCCCGATTCTTGACCGTAACAAGGCGATGGCGAGCAAAGGGCCCCGAGCAGAAGAACCCGACAGGAAAATGACACCTTCGCCTTCGCGAGCGTGCGCCACGACGGTCCTTCGTGCATAGCCAATCTCTGGGAATAAGAAGCAATCCCGTTGCCGCTCCGACAGGCGTGCTGTCTGGTAGGGTCGCCCGAGTTGGCGAAAATGCGGTAGTGCTTGCCGGCGCGTCGTCGTGCGTCTGCACGCTGGGGAAGTGCACGGCCAGAGGCCTTTGAGTTGCTCGCGCCGCGGCATCGAGCCGAGGGTGTGCCAGTCCCTTCTCGATGCGCTCGTCGCCGCGAAGCTTCTCTGCACAACATCGGACGGGCACTACACGCGATTGAGGATGGAGACACTATTCCGCCATCGTGGTGACAGCGATGGACTCGCAGTGAGCCGTCTTCTCGTCTTAAGAGTTCTCGAGCGCCCTGTCGCGCTCGACACCTGACGCGACAACCGCACGCGTCCGCTCCGACGCGCTCCTCCCTGCCCAGCCAGCACTGAACGCCACCCTCGCGTCCTGCGGGATTCTTTCTGGATGCTGCGTGAAATTCCCCTGGCCTCGCTCGCCATCACAAGACAGGCATCCCTCGACAGACAGCCAACCGCAGTCTCGAGCATCAGATCTCGGCCGCTGACCTGCGGTACGCGAGTTGCTCTAGCAGGACGCGATTCCGAGACTGCTCACGTAATGGCGGCTCTGCCGGCGATATCGCATTGACGCCATCTCGCGCTATCGCTGTGAACCGGCTTTCTCGCTTCAGTCCCGAGGACACGATGACCGATTGGATCCAACTCATCCGCGCGGAGTACCACGAGATTCCTGGCCTCCGTCTCACGAAGCCACAGGTCCAGCGGCTCTGGAATCTCGAGACAACGATGTGTGACGCGGTACTGGAGGCACTGGAAGCCGCCGGATTTCTGCGGCGCACTCACACGGGCGCGTACGTGAAGGCCTAATGCGCGAGATGAAGGGAGCCTGAGTATGAAAGTCCGAGACCTGATGACGAGCGACGTAAGGACTTGTCGTCCCGAGACGAATCTGGCTGAAGCGGTCAGAGACATGTGGGAGGGCGACTGCGGAGCCTTGCCCGTCGTGAACGATGACGGCCGGGTCATTGGCATCATCACCGATCGGGACATCTGCATCGCCCTCGCGACAAGAGGCCGGGCCGCAGACCGAATCGCCGTCCGCGAAGTGCCCCACGGTCACGTCTATACCTGTCTGCCAGAGGATGACACGACGACCGCACTGCAAACGATGAAAGCACACAAGGTCCGACGACTTCCCGTGGTCGATGCCGATGGGCACGTTCGCGGAATCCTGTCGTTGAACGATGTCGTGACGCATACCGGGTCGGCCTCACCGACCGAGGTGGTCAACACGCTTGCGGGTATCTGCGAGCATCGCCATTCCATCGCCATCGCTGGCGCGGCGTAGCGTCCGTCAGCATCGCGCATTGCCTCAACACTGTCACAGATGGAGAGCGATCATGATTGATAAGGACCTGAAGCAACACGTCGAGAACGCGCTGGACTGGGAACCGAGCGTGGATGCCAAAGACATCGGCGTTTCAGCCGATCAGGGCGTGGTGACGCTCCGCGGCACCGTCCGCTCCTACTCGGAGAAACTCACGGCTGAGCGCGTCGCCCTGCGCGTGTACGGCGCCAAGGCGGTGGCTAACGATCTGAGCGTGCACGTGGCGAATGCCTATCAGCGCACGGACACCGACATCGCGCAGGCCGCCGTGTCAGCACTCACATGGCATGCCGTCGTGCCCGATGACCGCGTGACGGTGACGGTCAAGGACGGCTGGATCACGTTGGCCGGCGCGCTCGACTGGCAGTATCAGAAGGACGCCGCGGCCAGAGCCGTCCGCGACTTGACCGGCGTGAAAGGCGTGACGAACGACATTCGCATCAAACCGACCGTCAAGACCACAGACGTGAGAGACAAGATCGAAGCGGCCTTCAAACGGAGCGCCGAGATCGATGCGCGGCGGGTGAACGTGACCGTCCTGGACGGCAAGGTCATCCTCAGCGGCAATGTCCACTCATGGGCCGAGCGGCAAGAAGCGGAGCGGGCGGCATGGGCGGCGCCTGGCGTCAGTCAAGTCGACGACCGCCTCACCGTGGTGCCATAGGCGTCGTCGGGAACATGAATCGTTGTTTGGTGACACCCTGGTCCCACGCACCGGTGATCCAAAACCATCGTCTGGCCACCGTCGTTGCCCTCATGCTGGTGGCACCGTCGCACGGCTCGGCCCAGGCGCTTCAGTCTTTCGAGGACCTCGCGCTTCGGGTCAACCTCGACGATCGCCTTCGCGTCGAGGATCAGTCGGGAGTCAAGGCCACCGGGCGCCTCACGCGCCTCACGCGCGATGAGATCGCGATCCAGACCGCTGCCGGCGAGAAGCGTTTCACGCACGACACCGTCCGCGCGGTCGCCGTGCGCGGCCACTCGCTCGGCAAGGGGGCACTCATTGGGGCCGGGGTGTTCGCGGTCCTTGGCGCGGTGGCGACCTGCTCGCACGAAGGGGGTGCAAATTGCGTCATCGTCGGACTGCTCGGCGCCGCCCCGATCGGCGCGGGCGTCGGACTGGCTTTCGGAGCCCTCATCCCTCGGATGAAGCCTATCTATCGCGTGCCAGAAGACCACGTTTCCGTTGAGCCGTCGCGTGCCGACAGCGGTGTTCAGGCCAGCCTGCTCGAGGACCTTGGTCTTCGGGTCAACCTCAATGATCGGCTTCTGATCGAGGACGTCTCGGGGAGTAGGACCACCGGTCGTCTGACGCGCCTCACGGCCGATGAGATCGCACTCCAGACTGCTGCCGGCGAGAAGCACTTCACGCGGGAGACGGTTCGCCAGGTCGCCGTGCGTCACCAGCCAACGCGCATGGCTGTGCTCATCGGGGCCGGGGCGGGTGCGGCCACTGGCGCAGTGGTCGCGTGCACGGGTTCGAACCGCGAAGAGTGCGCAGACGCTCCGATCTTCGGCGGCGCCTTTGGGGGCGGTCTCGGACTTGCCGTGGGGGCGCTCATCCACAAGACGACGATCATCTACCCTGCGCCGAAGCAGCGAACATTGGTTCTGCCGGCGATCTCGCGAGACGGTGTTGGCGTCCAGGTCAGCCGACGATGGTAATCGCAACGTCCATGACCATTGAAGCGGCATTGCTGTCGGTTACGATGGCCGTCGCGGCCGGCTCTTCACCTGCATCCTCTCGTCGAGAGAGCGGGCCGCTGATTGTGAGCGTCGCGACCGCAGCCGTCTTGGTGAGCCTTGTGCGCCGGCCTCGCTGAGCCGGTGAACCAGCATGCTGTATCCGGGAGAGGGTCCGGCATGCCGGTCGTCGACGTGCCGGTACACCGTCACGGTATCGGTCGCGTGCGATGTGGAATTGAGGTGACTTATGACAACGGTTGGCAAAGTTGTGCTCGGGATGATGGGGCGGCTGCGGCCGAAGCCTGCAACCGGCGACAGCGCATCGACCATCGCACTGCCGGAAGTGGACCAGCACGGCGGCATGCCTTTGATGGAGGCCCTCGCTGCCCGGCGGTCGTCGCGCGAATTCGCGCCCGATCCTCTCCCGCTACCAGTGCTGGCAGGCTTGCTGTGGGCCGCGTACGGGGTCAATCGGCCGGCCGGCGGCCGTACTGCACCGACAGCCATCAACGCGCAGGAGATTGACGTGTTCGCCGCGTTGCCAACCGGCGCGTACCGGTACGATGCGGCGAAGAACGCCCTCACGCTCGTGGCGGCGACAGACGTACGGCGCGTGACCGGCTATCAGGATTTCGTCGACGAGGCGCCGCTCGATCTGGTCTATGTGGCGGATCACACGCGCATGCGAATGGTGCCGGCCAGCCAGCGCGAGTCGTACTCTTCGGCTGCGGCGGGTGCCATCTCCCAGAACGTATATCTCTATGCCGCCGCAAACGGTCTGGCGACGGTTATCCGCGCCTGGATCGATCGCGATGCGATGGGGGAGGCACTCGGTCTGACACACGATCAGCAAGTGCTGTTCTCACAGACGGTCGGATATCCGAAACGACGGTTGCTGTAGTTGACCTCGATCCTCCGTGTCGCCTTCCATCTGAGGACGACCGGACCACCTCGCGTACGCTCAAAAATGCGTCCATCCGCTGCGATCGAAGACGAGAGGCTCCAAGGACTCGTCGAGAACCGTGATTTGACTTTGTTTCCCGATCGACGGCGCCCGCATTCGGCCAATGGTCGTGATCGGCACGTCGAACGTCCGAGACAATTCGGCCAGCTCATTGACGGCTTCCAGTGGTGCGGTGAAGAGGATCTCGTAATCGTCGCCGCCCGTAAGGATAGTCGTGATGTGCCCAGAGTTTGTCGCGAGGACCGCACGTGCGGCGGTCGACAGCGGCACCCGGGGAGCCTCGATGACCGCAGAGAGTTCCGAGGC
>JBGPHH010000229.1:0-6760 GCA_041484265.1 Vicinamibacteria bacterium | reverse complement strand
TGTTATCTCAGGCTCCGGATGGCGTCTTCGATGAGCGCGGAGAGTTCGCGGTATGTTAACCGAATTTCCGTCTCGTCATTCGCTCCAGCGGCCCCGGCGACCCCAGGAGCTCCAGCGGCTCGAGCGGTTCCAGGGGCTCCAGGAGGCACCGGTCCAGGGTCGCGAGGGGCGTCCATCGAGCCGCGCCCGCGCGTGTCAATCACGTCCGGAACAAGCCGCATGCCTGTCCCTGAAGGCGCCTGCACGAACTGGCAGGTCGCCGCGTCATCGAGCGACTCGCCTTCCGGGGGACAGAGCGGCGCCGGCGCGTTGATGCCATACGTGCCCCGCAGCGCCTGCAACCGATCGAGCTCCTCGCGCGCGATCAGATTCTCGCGGCCGAGCATCCGCGCGACCAGGCTGATCTTCGCAAAGTGCTCGACCGTTTCCATCTTGTAGTAGGCCGCGAACAGATCCGGACCGACCGTCAGTGCACCGTGGTTGGCGAGCAGCATGCCGTCGTACGCTTTGATGTACTTGCGAACCGCCTCGGGCAGTTCCTTGGTCGACGGCGTCGCGTAGTCGGCGATCGGAATGCTGCCGAGCGTCGCCAGGACCTCGGCGAGAACGGCGCGATCGAGCGGAATGCCGGCCACGGCAAAGCCGGTGGCGGTCGGCGGATGCGCGTGCACGACCGCGTGGACGTCCGAGCGCTGCCGATAGACCTCGAGGTGCATCAGCATCTCGCTCGACGGGTCTCGATCGCCTTGAAGCTTGCGCCCGGCCAGGTCTGTGATGCACATCATGTCGGGCGACATGAAGCCCTTGCACACGCCCTTGGGCGTCATCAGCAATCGATCGGCGCCGAGCCGCACGCTGATGTTGCCGTCGTTGCTGGCCGTGTAGCCACGCGCGTACATACGACGGCCCACTTCGACGATGTCGGCGCGGAGCGATGATTCGGTCATGCCGTGCGCCCCTCGACGGACCTGGCGCGGTACTGGTCGCGGCAGCGCGAGGAGCAAAAGAATACCTGCCGCGGTCCGTCACTCACGGCGAATGCGCGATCCGGGAGCACGTACGTGCCGCACACGGGATCGCGCACCATCTGGACGCCTCGTTGGGGAACGGCGCCGCGAGGCGCTCGATCGGTGAACCCCTCGACCACGCCGTCCACGAGCCGCCAGAACGCGCGCGCGGCGAGGGCCGCAAAGACGATCATCAGAGCCAGGCGAAACATTACCCACCCTGCTTCTGCGCGGCCGCGGTCCCCGCATGGCCCGACTGAAGCGTGTCGAGCGCCCGCTTGGCGGCCTGGCCTTCAGGGCTGTCGGGCGCGAACTTGATCAGCTGCTGCCAGGCCTCGGTCGCCCCGTCGAGATCCTGCTTGCCGAAAGCCCTGACGATGCCCAGGTTCAGCAGGGTCTTCGCGTGCTTGGGGTCGAGTTTCAACGAATGGGCGAACTGATCGAGCGCCTTGTCTGGCTGATTCGTGTAGTAGTAGGACACGCCGAGATCGGTGCTCACGTTGACGTCGTTGGGTGTGAGCGTGAGCGCATCGGCGTACCACTTGATGGCGTCGTCGTAGCGGTCGGCGTCAAAATACAGATTCGCGAGATCGACGCGCGGTTTGGGGTTGGATGGCTCGCGCGCCGCGACCGATGTGAGCGCGGTGACCTGTGCCTGGTCGAGCACGGCCGCCGGCGCAGACCCTGACGTGGCCGGAGCCGCCGCCGTCGGTGCCGCTGCTGCTGGCGCGCCCACCGATCCGCTTCTGGCCTGCTCGGTACCGATGACCCATCCGGCGAATAAGCCGAAGGCCATGCCGGCGATGCCAAACGCGATCGCATCGGATTTCATACGGACCGTCGATCATATCACCGGAGCAGCGCCAGGTATTCGCGAACGACGGTCGACAAACCGACAAACAAGGCACGCGAGATAATCGCGTGGCCGATGGACACTTCCGCCAGGAACGGCAGACGGCGGAAGACCCGCAAATTGTCGAGGTCCAGATCGTGGCCGGCGTTGACGGCGAGACCGAGCGACTGCGCCAGACGCGCGGCATCCGCATATCGCGCAAACGACGCTCTGGCAGGTTCCGGTCCCCGCTCGAAGGCTCGAGCGAACGGCTCGGTGTACAACTCGACGCGATCGGCGCCGAGCGATGCCGCCCAATGAATCGGATCGGACTCGGCATCGACAAACAGGCTGATCCGGATGCCGAGCGACTTGAGGCGGCCCACGACCGTCCCCAGCTGTTCGGCGGCTCCGCCGGGCCGCCAGCCAGCCTGGCTCGTCACTTCGCCCGCCGCAACCGGCACGAGGGTGCATTGGTCGGGCCGAACCTCCTCCACGAGATCGATGAGTTCCGGGCGGGGATCGCCCTCAATATTGAACTCGACCTTCGTCGTCTGGCCGCGCAACCAGTCGGCCACCTCGCGCACGTCGTGCGGCGTGATGTGGCGCTGGTCGGCCCTTGGATGGACCGTGATACCTGGCGCGCCGGCGGCCACGCACACGCTGACCGCGTCGATGACACTCGGCGCGCTCCCACCACGCGAGTTGCGCAGCGTCGCGACTTTGTTGACGTTGACGGAGAGGTGGACCATACGAAATGGTGAATTGTTGATTGATGACTGTTGATTGATGATTTAGTGGAACGACCTCAAGCAAATCCGGGTCAGGCAATCGCCGTTAGCATTTCAATCAGCATTCAACAATCCGCAATCATCAATTCATCCAAGGTGTTCTTTGACGACGTCCACGATTTCCTGCGCCCACGCGCGGATTTCGTCCTCCCGCCTGCCTTCGAGCATGACGCGCAGCAGCGGCTCGGTCCCGGAATAGCGAACGAGCAGGCGCCCCTGTCCCGCGACGCGCGATTCGACGCGGGCAATGGCCGCCGCGACGGCCGGGACTTCCTGCAAGTCGACCCTCTGGCGCACGCGTACGTTCAGCAGTACCTGCGGCAGGGTCGTGAGGTCGGACGCCAGATCGGCCAGCGTCCGCCCGGTCAAGGCGACCGTTCGCAGCACGTTGAGCGCCGTGCAGAGACCGTCGCCGGTAAAGAGGTACTCCGAGAAGATGATGTGGCCCGACTGCTCGCCGCCGAGCGAGAGCCCGCGATCGAGCATCGCCTCCATGACGTACTTGTCGCCGACCGCACAGCGCACCAGATCGATGCCCAGCGACTTGAGCGCCAGCTCGAGACCGATGTTGCTCATCACGGTCGCGACAATCGCATTGCCCTTCAACCGGCCCTCTCGCTGCAGCTGTTGGGCGCACATCAGCAACACGGCGTCCCCGTTAATGATGTGACCGCGATGATCCACCAGGATGGCCCGATCGCCGTCACCATCGAATGCGACACCCAGCCGACAACCGCGTTCAACGACCAGCCGCGCCAGGCGTTCCGGATGGGTCGACCCACAATCGAGGTTGATATTGCGGCCATCGGGCTCGTTTGCGGTGACGATCGCGTCAAGGCCCAGGCTCGTAAACAGCCGCCCAGCCACGCTGGTCGTCGCGCCGTTTGCACAATCGATCGCCAACGAAAAGCCTTTGAGGGTTGGCGCCTCGGGAAAGACGGCCCGCAGATGATCCAGATAGGCGCCAACGAGATCGGCTTGCGGCACGACGGCCCGCTTGGCGTCGCTCGCACTCCACGACCGATCAGCGACGATGGCCTCGACCTCGCGCTCTACACGCTCGGTGAACTTCTCGCCACGGCCGGAAAACACTTTGATGCCGTTATCTTCGAACGGGTTGTGAGACGCCGAAATGACGATCCCGGCGTCGTACCCCAACTGTCGCGTCAGATAGGCCACCGCAGGCGTCGGCACGACGCCCGCGCTCGTCACGGTCGCGCCCTCGCCGCTCGCGCCCTGCGCCAGCTCGGCTTCGATCCAGACACCCGACTCGCGCGTGTCGCGGCCGACGAGCAGCCGCGCCGACGTCCGGCCGTGCGGCAAAGCGCGAACGAGCGCCGCGCCCAGCCGGCGGACCGTCGGGGGATCGAGGGGGAAGTGGCCGGCGACGGCCCGCACACCGTCGGTGCCAAACAGGCGCGGGGCCGTCACGGTTTGCCGTTCGCCGTCGGCGGGGCCGGTGGATGCTCCGCCGCTTTCTCGACAAACGTCATGGCCACGGTGTCTGGGATGACCTGCACGACGTCGACGCCAAATGGGGCGCGCACCTGCGCCGGCGACAGATGAAACAAACGTTTGCCGGACGCTGTCCCGCTGAGATCCAGCACAGCCACCACGTCGCCAGCCGTCATGCGGCTGAGGGTGCCTGAGGAGCCGCGGACACGCACGTCGATGGTAGTCTGAAAATCCCCCTGCAACTCGAGCCCTGTCGGGACCCGCTGCAGCTCGAGGGGCACGCGAAGGCCGCGCTCGACGACTTGCTCTCCCGCCACCACCATCCAGAGGAGCAGCGCCAGCCCGACCGAGAGGAGTTTCAGGCCGAGGTGGCGAAAGGGCCAGAACTTGGTCACGGGTGACTGCCTGCTTCGACAACTTCCCGCCGAGGAGACGGGACACGGCGCTGGAGGATGAGCGACCGGAGGCGCATGCGCAGTCCGTCGACATCGAGCCCGCGCTCAATCTGCCCATCGACAACGATCGACAGGCCGCCGGTTTCCTCGGACACGACGACGGCCACCGCGTCGTTCTCTTCGGTCAACCCGATGGCGGCTCGGTGCCGCGACCCAAGGGTCTTGCTCAGTTTCGGATTGACCGTGAGCGGCAGAAAGCACGCGGCCGCCGCGACACGGTCGTCCCGTACGATGACGGCACCGTCGTGCAGCGGCGATGAAAGCTGAAAGATGCTGAGCAGCAGATCGTAGGTCAGCACGGCATCGAGCCGGATGCCGCCCTCGATGTAGCCGCCGATGCCGATCTGACGCTCGATCGCCACGATGGCGCCGATCCGCTGTTTCGAGAGCATACTGGCGGCCACGACGATCTCCTCGATCGATTCGGTGGCCGATTCCGGCTTCGCAAAGTAACGAAAGAACGGCGCCCGTCCGAGATGCGCCAGCGCCCGGCGGATGTCGGCCTGGAAGAGCACGATAATCGCCACCACGAGGGAGTTGACGAGATTGCGGATCAGGAAGTTGACCGTCTCCAGCTGGCTCCAGCGCGACAGATAGAACAGCCCAAGCACGATGCCGCCGCCGAGCGCCATCTGCATGGCGCGTGTGCCACGGATGAGCTTCAGCATCTCGTAGATGAGGATCGACACCACCAGAATGTCGGCGATGTCCCACCAGCCCATCGGCGGACGCTCGAGAAAGTCGGTCAGCCAGGTCATTCGTTCCTACTCAGTAGTGGCTGGTGACGAGCCACCAGCCACCAGTCCTGCCTTGCGTATCTGTTCCGCGGTTCGCACCACCTGCACCATGTCGCCGACGGCGTGGACCCTCACCATGTGTGCCCCGGCGAGCACGGCCGCGGTGACAGCAGCCGCCGTGCCCCAGTCGCGGTCGACGGGCCGGCGCCCGTCCACGGCCTCGTGCAAGAACGACTTGCGCGACGGCCCAACGAGCACAGGCAGGGCGAGCGCTGTCGCGAGTTCCGCCAGACGCGCCAGCACACCATAACTGTCACGGGGCCGTTTGGCAAACCCGATCCCCGGATCCACGATCACGTGACTGATCTCGATGCCGGCCGCAATGGCCGATCCAACGCTTGCCCGCAATTCCACAGCCACATCGGCGACGACGTCTGTGTACGCCGCCTCGGTGTACATGGCCTTCGATCGACCGCGCGTGTGCATCAGCACGATGGCAGCGCCACCCTTCGCGACGACTCCACCGAGCTCGGGATCGTAGCGCAGCCCGCTGATGTCATTGATGAGACCGGCGCCGGCGCCGAGCGCCGCGCGCGCGACGTCTGCCTTGTAGGTGTCCACGGAAATCGGAATCCGCAGCCGGCCAGCGAGGCCGTCGAGGACCGGCAGAATCCGCGCGATCTCGTCTCTGGCGCCGACCGGCTCGGCGCCAGGCCGCGTCGACTCGCCGCCAATGTCGATGATGTCGGCGCCCTCAGCCTCCATTTGAAGCGCGGCGTCGATGGCCAGGGCCGGATCGAGCCGCCGCGCGCCCTCGGCAAATGAATCCGGCGTGACGTTCAGAATGCCCATGACCAGGGGACGTTCCCCGAGACACAGCTGGCCACCATGAGCAAGCGGGACGGTATAGAGACGGCGGAGGGGGAACACTGTAGTCGGCAGTCGGCAGTCGGCAGCTGTTTACGACTGCTGACTGCCGACTGGTGACTATTCCTGCGGAATCGGCTTATTGAGCGCGGGGACCATCGGGGTGCGCTCCTTCTGGCGCGGACGCGCTTCGTCCGCGTCGGCCACGGCCACCGCCGCCGCCACCGCCTGCACCTCGTCAAGCGGCTGGCCGGCCGCCAGGCGCCTCACCTGCTCGCCGTCGAGCACCTCGCGGGCCAGGAGCGCCTCGGCAATCTTGACCAGTGTGTCCTTCTGGTCCAGCAGGAGCTGGTGCGCGCGCTGATAATTGTCCGTCACGAACCGTTTGACTTCGTGATCGATCTTGAGGGCCGTGTCCTCACTGTAGTCCTGGTGCTGGGCAATCTCACGGCCAAGGAAGATCTGCTCTTCCTTCTTGCCGAAGGTCAGGGGCCCCATGTTTTCGCTCATGCCCCACTCGCACACCATCCGGCGCGCAAGCTCGGTCACGCTATCGTGGTCGTTGCACGCACGGGTCGTAATGCTGTCCTTCGTGTTCTCCTCGGCGATGCTGCCG
>JBGPHH010000228.1:0-6771 GCA_041484265.1 Vicinamibacteria bacterium | reverse complement strand
TCAAGGATGGCTTCGTGGAGGTCAAGTTCAAGGCCATCTCCGGCAAGGGAGACCAGGCGGGCGGAGTGATCTGGCGCGCCGAGGACTCGAATAGTTACTACGTCGCCAGGGCCAATGCGCTCGAAGACAACGTCACCATCTATGACACGGTGAATGGGCGGCGTACCGAAAGGAAGCGGACGAATGTGAAGGTCGCCACGAACCAATGGCATACGTTGCGAGTCGACTTCCAAGGCAATCACTTCACGGTGACGTACGACGGCAAGAAGGCCCTCGAATGGGACGACGCGACCTTCAAGGACGCGGGCAAGGTCGGCGTCTGGACCAAAGACGATTCGGTGACGGAGTTCGACGACTTTTCTTTCTCTGGAAAATAGGTGACAGTCATGCGCGTCTCAATCCTTCTCGCTCTCCTGCTCGCCTCAATGACGTTGGCCGGGCAGCCAACGCCGCTCGCCTTGGCGCAGACCATCGAGCTGCCGAACGTCGAGGGGCGAATCGACCATCTCGCCTTTGACGCCATGCGCCAGCGGCTTTTTGTCGCCGCACTCGGCAACAACACGGTCGAGGCGATCGATCTCGGAACGAGCGGCCGCGTGCGAAGTCTGTCCGGCTTTGACGAGCCTCAAGGTCTGGCTCTGTCCTCCGACGGCAGTCGTCTCGCGGTGGCCAACGCTCAAGGCGGGGCGGTAGACATCCTCAACGCCGAGAACCTCACACGCGCGATGTCCATCTCACTCTCCGACGATGCGGACAACGTCCGCTACGAGGCGGCTGCGAAACGCTTCTGGGTTGGTTACGGGACTGGCGCGCTCGCAGCCATTGACGGCGCAGATGGCCGCCGCGCCGGCGAAGTTCGTCTCGCGGGTCACCCGGAATCGTTTCAGCTCGAGCGATCGGGACCTCGAATATTCGTCAACGTCCCTACCGCGCATCATATCGTCGTCGTCGATCGCGTCGCGTTGAAGGTGACAGCCACGTGGCCCGTCGTGACCGCGTCCTCGAACTTCCCGATGGCGCTCGACGAGGCGAACCATCGTCTGTTCATCGGGTGTCGCAGTCCGGCCGCAATGCTGGTCTATGACACGTCGTCCGGGAAGCAGATCGCGTCGGTCGTGATAGCCGGCGACACCGACGATCTCTTCTACGACGTTGCCAGGAAGCGGGTGTATGTCAGCGCCGGTGAAGGCTTCCTCGACGTGCTTCAGCAGCAGGATGCGGATCACTATACGCGCGTCGCGCACATCCCGACGGCCGGCGGCGCCCGCACGTCGCTGTTCGTGCCAGAGACGAGTCGCCTGTATCTAGCCGTACCGCACCGTGGGTCGCAAAAGGCCGAGATTCGAGTCTACGCTGTCCGCGACTAGCCCTCCATGCTCCCAATGTGACCAGTCACTTACTGACTGCCACCTCGGTCACCGCGCTCCAGGTGAACTCGACGAATTTGTACAGCGACGACTCCAGCAGACGCTCCACGTCGCTGTGGGCCCCGAAGTTGGTGCGGTCCTCGGCGGTCGCGGCGGCGCCGATTCCGTAGCTTTGGATCCCTTTTGCCCGCAGCTGCGCCTGGTCGCTGGCGCCTGTCGACATGCTGGGTAGCACGGTCGAGCCCTGGTACATCCGCAGACTGACCTGCTCCAGCACGCGATACATCTCCGTATCGAGGCGCGAGGCCGGCGACGCGGGCCGCGTGGCCGGCAACGGCACGATCGTGATCGCAGGGTCGCCGATCACCCGCTGCATGCTCTCGTAGAACCTCGGGATGTTCTCGTCCGGTAACGCGCGGATATCGAGAGTGGCTTCCGCCTCAGACGGGATGACGTTCGGTCCGACGCCGGCTTTGAGCATCGTTGGCACGACCGAAGTCCGCAGCATGGAATAGTGGCCGGGCTCGAACTCCGCGAGGTACTTCTGAACGGCGCCTGCCCGTTGCGGGTCGAGCAGCGCCCGATACCGCGCCGCCTGCTCTGGTGGGCTCATCGACGCCAGCTTCCCGAAATAGGTGCGCGTCGTGTCGTTGAGACGCATCGGCGTCTCCCACGTGCCGAGCTTCTCGAGAGCGGCGCCGAGATGAACGAGCGGGTTGTCCACGCGCGGGACCGATCCGTGTCCGGAGGTCCCGGTCGCCACCAGGCGGACGCGCGCCGGCACCTTCTCCGCGGTCCCGATGTTGACCGTCGAGACACGGCCGTTCGCGAGCGTCGCGCTCCCGCCCTCGGTGAGAGCAAATTCCGCGTCGATCTCGTCAAAGTGCTGGCTGACCATGAAGTTGATCCCCACACCCGTGACATCGGCTTCTTCCCCCGATTCCGCCAGAAAGATCACGTCGCGGTCGAGCCGCGCCCCGCTGCGCTTGAGAAGCAGCATGACCATCAGATTGGCCGCCAGGACCGGCTTGTCGTCCACCGAACCTCGTCCCCAGACGTAGCCGTCCTTCAGGACCGCGCCGAACGGGTCCATCGGCCATTTCTCGCGCTGCACGCCAACGACGTCGGTATGAGCCAGGATGAGTAGCGGCCGCTTGCTGCCATTTCCCTTCAGCCGTGCGACCAGGTTCGCACGAGACGCATCGAGCGCGAACGTCTTGGTCGGAATGCCTTCGGCCTCCAACACCTGCTTCAGGTAGTTCACGACTTTCGTTTCGTTGCCAGGCGGGTTGCTGCTGTCAATTTGAACGAGCGACCGGTAGTGCCGAAGAACTTCAGCGTCCTGCCTCCGCCAGTCCACAGGCGGCGTTTGCGCCGCGACCACAGACGCGCCCAGCAGCGAGAGGGCGATGCGGGCGAGCACAGCTCTTGTCATGGCAGACTCGTCATCCCGAAACCAGTAACGATGGCTTCGACGTTGTGCGTAAAACGAATGCCGTACACGCCGTCGGTGGACTTGAGCTTGCCCTGCCCGACCAGTTCATTCTTGTTGTAGCCGGCAACCACAGTCCCGTTGATCGCGCACTCGGCGCGGTTCCCTTTGACGTTCCACGCAATCTCCTGCGTGACCGGCTGGCCGACGGCGGCGGCCTTGTGGACGGCCGCGTTGGCCGAGGTTCCGAGCAGCGTAAACACCGCAGGGCCGAATCCGCGAACGAGCACGTCGCCGCTGCCGTACGCGACGCAGTACACCAGGCTCATCTGGTCGGTTCCCAGGTCGTGCCCGCCGATGAAAATCCCGTACGAATGCGGATGGCTGTTGAGCGCCATGAACTGGGGCTCGAGGAACGTGGCCTTGACCGTGTAGTCGCCGGTGGCCGCGTTCGCCGGATTCCAGTACGTGGTCGCGGGCCCTGTCGTCACGTGAATCGCCTCGCCTTCCTTGGCGAACCTGGCGTCATTCAGCACGCGCCCCTGGCCGGCCGAGCGCGCATCAATCTTGCCGGTCCACCCATCGACATGAACGCCACCTCCAGGAATCACCCGATCAGCATCCCTTCGGATGATGTAAGCCAAAGCAGCGGCGAGGACCACGACCACCACACCGACGGCGGTGAGTCCGATACGGATTCCCTTACGCATGACGTTTCTCCTGTGAACGAAGCATAGACTAGGATGGTAGGGCGTCCGCACGACTCATTTTCATGAAGATCGGCCTTGTCTCTCTCGGGTGCCCCAAGAACCTCGTCGATTCCGAGGTGATGCTCGGGCTTGCGCGCGACGCGGGCCACCAATTCACGCAGGACCCGTCTGGGGCCGATGTGCTCGTGGTCAACACCTGCGCGTTCATCGACTCGGCCAAACAGGAGTCGATTGACGCCATCCTCGAGATGGCCCGACACAAGACCGACGGCGCGTGCCAGCGGCTCATCGTCACCGGCTGCCTGGCCGAACGGTATCGGGACGAGCTCGTGCGCGAGATTCCGGAGATCGATGCCGTGCTCGGCACCGGCGAGGTCCCCGAGATCGTCCGCGCGATCAGCGGTGCGACCTCGGCACCGGCGGTCGCACCTCTCGCGTTCGTCCGTGACCCTCGCACCCTCGCACCAAGCACCCTCGCACCAAGCACCCTCGCACCAAGCACCTTCGCACCTTCGCACCCTCGCACCCCCGCACCGACGTATATCTATGATGCGAGCACGCCGCGTGTCCTGACCACGCCGCGCCACTACGCCTACGTCAAGATTGCCGAAGGCTGCGACTACAAGTGCGCGTTCTGCATCATCCCGACGCTGCGCGGCCACTATCGCAGCCGCGAGGCGGCGTCGATTGTCCAGGAGGCACGAACGCTCGCGACGCAAGGCGTCAAGGAGATTCTCCTCATCTCTCAGGACACGACGTTCTACGGCAACGACCGTCACGAGCGTCACGCGCTCGCTCGACTCTTGCGCGAGCTCAATACGATCGACGGCCTCGAATGGATCCGTCTTCTCTACCTGTATCCGACGACGATCGACGACGAGACGCTGGCGGCGATGGCCGAATGCGACAAGGTGTGCAAGTACATCGACCTGCCCTTGCAGCACGCGTCGAACCCTGTGCTCAAACGGATGAAGCGCCCTGGCACACGGCAGCGCTACGATGCGCTCCTTACCCATATTCGAAACCGGGTGCCGGGCGTTGCGCTCCGCACGACCTTCATCGTCGGCTTCCCGGGCGAGACCGAGGCTGATGTCGACGAGCTCTGTGAATTCTCGACCGACCACCGCTTCGACCACGTCGGCGTATTCACCTACTCGCACGAGGACGGCACGTCGGCGTTCGCGCTCGACGATGACGTGCCGGCCCGGACGAAGGCGGCGCGTCGGAACCGTCTGATGGGCCTGCAGAAGCAGCTGGTCCGGAAGCGGCAGCGCGACCGCATCGGCCAGCCCGCGCGGGTCATCGTCGACGGACCGGCTGCCGACCACGAGCTCGTGCTGAAGGCCCGCCTCGCCAGTCAGGCGCCCGACATCGACGCGGCGGTGTACCTCACCGAATGCGACCCCTCCAGCTACCGGGCGGGCGATTTCGCCGAAGTGCTAGTCGTTGGCGCCAAGGATTACGACCTGATTGCGCGGCCCGTGGAAAGGCCTGTTCTGATATAATTTCGGATTCGGACCCTGGGTGTAAGACCGAGTGGGCGGGTGCCCGCTTTTTTTGTTTAAGGGCCCTGCAGTGCCCGACGTCATCGAAAACGTCCGTGTCCTGGCCGGTCGGGTGGCCGGCTCGCTGGGGCTCGACCTGTTCGACGTGCAGTTCCGCCGGGAAGGCCCCGGCATGGTGCTCCGCGTGCAGATCGATCGGCCCGGCGCCGCGGCGACGGCCGAGGAGTGTGTCAGCGTGGAGGATTGCGCGCGCGTCAGCCGCGACTTGAGCGCGCTGCTCGACGTCGAGGACGTCGTGCCGACGGCCTACGTTCTGGAAGTCTCGTCGCCGGGCCTGGATCGGCCGCTCCGGCGCGAGGCGGACTACGACCGGTTTGCGGGCCGGCGGGCCAAACTGGTGATGCGCGTCGCGGTGGACGGCCAGATGTTCTTCAAGGGCCGGCTCGGCGGCGTGGAAGCACACGCGGTCGTGATCGAGACCGATGATGGACGGCGCCACCGGGTGCCGATGCACGTGATTACGAGAGCGAATCTGGAAGTGGACTTCTAAGAACCATGGCGAATCCTCTACAGCAGACGATCGAGGCGCTGGCGAAAGAAAAGGGCATCGAGCCCGACGTGGTCATCAGCGCGATCGAGGAGGCGGTGGCGACCGCCTCGCGCAAGTACTACAAAACCGGCGAGAACCTCAAGACGCGCTTCAACATGGAGACCGGACAGGTCGATCTCTTCGCGCTGAAGACCGTCGTGCAGGACGTGACGAGCCCCGCGACCGAGATCGCCATCGACGAAGCGCGCCGGATGTACAAGGAGCTCTACGGCGACGAGGTGGCCAGCAGCATCGACCTCGGCGACGAGATGGAGTTCCCCAAACCCACCGAGGTCCTGGGGCGCATCGCGGCGCAGACGGCCAAGCAGGTCATCTTCCAGAAGGTCCGCGAGGCCGAGCGCGAGCACATCTTCGCGGAATACAACGAACGCGTCGGCGAGGTGGTGAGCGGCGCGATCAAGCGCTTCGAGAACGGCGAGATCATCATCGAGATCGGCCGCATCGAGGCGGTCCTGCCCCGCAAGGAGCAGTCGCGCGCCGAAAGCTATACGCCTGGCGACCGCATCCGGACGGTGATCAAGGGCGTCAACCGCAGCGCCAAGGGGCCGCAGATCGTCCTCTCGCGGACCGACCCCGCCCTGCTCATCAAGCTGTTCGAGCAGGAGGTTCCGGAAATCTACGACGGGACGGTGATGATCCGCGGCGCGGTACGCGAGGCCGGCGACCGCGCGAAGGTGGCGGTCTTTTCGCGGGAGCGCGACGTGGATCCCGTCGGTGCCTGCGTCGGCATGAAGGGTACGCGCGTGCAGTCGATCATCCGCGAGCTTCGCGGCGAGAAGATCGACATCGTCGAGTTCTCCGACGATCCCATCGCCTTCGTCACCAATGCGCTCAGCCCCGCGAAGGTCCAGCGCGTATCGATTGTGAACGACCGCGAGCGCGTGGTGGAAGTGGTCGTCGAAGACAAGCAGCTCTCGCTCGCTATCGGCAAGAAGGGCCAGAACGTGCGGCTGGCCGCCAAGCTGACTGGTTGGCGCATCGACATCAAGAGCGAGGAAGAGAAGCGGCGCGAAGTCGAGGCCGAATTCGCCGGCCTCGAGGTTGGCACCTCGGAGGTGCCGGCCGAAGAGGCAGCCGGAGAGGCACCGTCAGCCGGCGCCTCCGACCAGCCGGCGCCGTACGCGCTTGCGGGCGTCGGAGAAAAGAC
>JBGPHH010000227.1:0-6785 GCA_041484265.1 Vicinamibacteria bacterium | reverse complement strand
GGCGCGGAAACGATGTATCCGGAGTATCGGAAGCAGCTCAAGAACACGTACGTCCGTCCTCAGAAAGCTCCCGCCAGGGGGGATTAGCGTGAGTTCGAACTTCATGGTGGAGACGATTGGACGGTGACAGGGGCACGCGTGTCGTCAGAAATCACGGGCGCGCAGCCGCTGGCCGTTGCAGGACTGGTGGGTCGCCGCATGAGCGGCGCCCCAGAGGTCGGACCGGAGCTCGATCAAGCGAATGGCGCGTTTCCGTGCGTTACCAGGGCCATTCTATGTGCGGGCTGTGGTTAGTCGTTCACGCCGAAGCACTGGCGACAGCGCCATTGCCGGCCCACCTGCCGCGTGGCCGCTCTCCGTAAGCGCCGCGCGACCTCATCCGACCGTGTGAGTTCCGTCGACGCTTAACGCTCGCCGACCGCGTCGATGCGTTCAAGCGGGCGTTCCCGACCCGGCCGGCCTCCTGGCCCCGGGTCGCCCAGGGGCACGATGTGCTGTACGCGACCTGGGTGATTGGCTAGGACTATCGCAACCGCTCGCCCTTATTGTTGAAGCGGGAATCTTGACGGCGGTCCTAGAATCAGTATTCATTCGAACTTAATGCAGGAACGGTAAACACAATGCCGGTGACTGACGCTGAAGCCATTGATCCCGTAGATGGAAAGAGTCACGACCAGGTGGGGTTCAACGCGCTCGTGACCGCGAGTCTGCCATCATAGGGACTTATGGCGGCCTGCAGGATGGGCGTGCTCGCAGCGGCGATTCTGATCGCGTGCTGTGCGCCTGCGCGAGGACAGACGGCACCACCAGCATGCACGGCTGCCCCGGCTCCACCAGGCGGAGTCAAGACGAAAGTCGATGACGCCTTCACAACCGAGTCCACCAAGGCGTTCACGCCCGCGGTCCTCACGCTGAGTTGGACGCTCCCGAACGTGGATCGGAACCACCCCGGTAATATTCCGAGTGCCTTTGCCATCGAGGCTGGCTCCGACCGTGGGCTCTCGGACGTCGGCATCGCGCAGACGGCCGGAACGGAGCTGACTTTCGTAACGCCGATGGCCAACGGCACGTACTACGTCCGCGTACGGTCGGTCAACGCGTGTGGCCAGAGCGAGACCTCCAAAGAGTCGCGGGTTCGAATCAGGAACAGCGTCGAGAAAGGCCAGCCGAATCCGTTCGTCATCCTCAGCACGGTTCACGCCACACGCGAGCGTCTGGCCAATCAGGCCTATGTGCAGGTCAAGGGCCTCGTGCGCAATGGCTGGTTGGGCGCGCCAGCGCCGTTCGTCGCCGTAAGAGCAAGCTTCGAGGGATCGAACGGCGGACTCGGCGTCACAGGAACGGCGTTCGTCAACGGCAGCAGTCGCCGCCTTCAGCGCAGTCGCATCGTCACCGATACTGTGATCGAGCCGGGGGGGACCGGCTGCTTTCTGATCTATGCGGAGTTTCCCGCCGGACAGGTCACCGGCCTCGGACTCATCGCCTCAGCCGATCGCTTCGAGACGCAGCCGCTCGCCGGACGTGTCGAAATGGACGGTGGGATGAGCATGAAGGCCGATCAGTTCGACGGCCTGCTGGTCTCCGGCCGCCTCAAGAACAGTGGTCAGGTGGCGACGCGCCTCAACGAGCTCTGGGTGGAAGCCCGCGACGGCGCGGGACAGGTGCTCGATTGCCACGGGACCTCGGCGCATGGTGCGGACGTCACGTTGGGCGACGGCCTCACGACGCGGACCGGCCTGGCGCCCGCCGCCTCCGGTGCATTCGAGAACGCCACCGAAGCGGTCTTCTCCATGACGCACCTGCTCCGGCAGTGGATCACGTGGGACGAAGCGGACGGCGCCACCATGCCCATGGTGACGCCGCAGTACACGGCGCTGAAGAAAAAGCTGATCGAACTGCTCGACGGCGATCCTCAAGCGACGTCGCCGCAGGAGATTGCGCAGGCGCGTGAAGCGCTGCGGGCCGAGGCTCGTGCCATCGAGCAGCGCCTGACAACGTCCGCCGGTCAGTGAGCGCCAACACGTGAGATCAGCTTGAAAGAGCGGGGGGCCTCGGGCCCCAGTCCTTTTTTGCGGGGGGCGGCGGGCAGCGGCGCGACGCCGCCCGCTCGCCACCGCGCCTGTCAGTGGTCTGTGGCTCGGGCCACTCGGCCTCCTCTTCCGCTGATTCAAAGTGATGGATTTCACATCTTTGGGGGCAGGATCTGCGGCAGGATCTGCTAGACATTGCCCTCCTTTAGAACTACCCTCTTGCCCGGGTCCGCATGGGGAATGTGCTAACACCTTAGGGCGAAATGGCGAATGAAGCAGGCATGCGCTGGACTCCGCTTGGTTGTTCGAGTCGGCAACGCCTTTTGTAAGGAGGGCTCTGTATGCGGGGATGGGTAAAGATTCTAAGTCTACTGGCGTGTGTGACCCTGCTCTCGTCGGGAGTCCGGGCACAGGACGTCGTCAGCGGCACGCTGACGGGTGTGGTCAAGGACACGTCTGGCGCGGTCCTGCCCGGGGTGACGGTCGAGGCGGCGAGCCCGGCCCTGATCGAGAAGGTGCGGTCGGCGGTCACGGACGGCACCGGGCAGTACCGGATCGTCGGGCTACGGCCGGGGACGTATAGCTTGACGGCGACGCTGCCGGGCTTCAACACGTTCAAGCGCGATAACCTCGAACTGTCCGGTTCGAACGTCGTCACGATTAACGTCGACATGAAGGTCGGCGCCATTGAGGAAACGGTGACGGTGAGCGGGGAGACGCCGGTGGTCGACCTGCAGAGCACGACCAAAGAGCGCGTGATGTCGAAGGACGTGGTCGACGCGTTGCCGACGGGCCGGTACTACGCGAACCTCGGGGTCCTCATCCCCGGGATCACCACAAGCGCCATTGATGTGGGCGGCGCGAGCGGCAACCCGATGGCCTCCCTCGCCATTCACGGCGGCAGTACGGGGGATCAGCGCATCACGCAAAACGGCCTCAACTTGATGACGATCCAGACGGGCACTGGCAGCACCGGCGGGATGGTGCCGAACACGAGCGCGGCGCAGGAAGTGGCGATCGACACCTCCGCGGCGTCGGCCGAACGGCAGACGAGCGGCGTCAGCATCAACTTCATTCCGCGGGACGGCGGCAACACGATCCGCGGCTCGATCTTCGCGACCGAGGCACAAGAGAACCAGCAAGCGAGCAACCTGACGCAGTCCTTGATCGATCAGGGCGTGACGTCGCTCAGCAAGTACAAGCAGAACTGGGACTTCAATCCCGGCGTGGGCGGGCCGATTGTGAAAGACCAGCTGTGGTACTACTACACGTACCGGAACAACGGCCAGCAAAACTACGCGGCCGGGATGTTCTTCAACCAGAACGAGTTCCTGCCGAATGTGTGGACTCGGGTGCCCGCCGACGGCACCAACGGCGCCAGTGCGCGGCCGGCGCTGGGCAATCACACCGATTTTTATGACAGCCAGCTGCGGCTGACGTATCAGCTCAACGCCAAGAACAAGCTCGCGGGCACGTGGGATCAACAGTTCAAGTGCCAATGTCCAAACGGCGTCAGCTCGACCGTGTCGCCCGAAGCTGGCAACGACCGCCGCTTCCCGACGCAGCAGTTGCTGCATGGCGAGTGGTGGTCGCCGCTGACGAGCAAGATCCTCATCGAGTTCGTGGCGCTGCACCGCACCGAGCGGTGGGGCAACATGGACCTGCGGCCGACCGGCGACGGCGGGTCACTCAACGTCACGCCGGCGCAATATGCGCTCTATCCCCAGATGATTGGCGTGACGCAGACGGCGGGCGATCCGATCGCCGGCGTGACTTTCCACGGGCCGACCGGGACGCAAAACAACAACTGGGTGCCGAACTACACGTATCGCGGGGCGGTGTCGTACATCACCGGCGCGCATTCGTACAAGGTCGGGATCCAGGATTCGTTCGGCTACATTGTGAATAACGTGTACCTCAGCACGCTCGATACGCAGGGGCGGCCGGTGGCCTACACCTTCAGCACGAACCTCACGCCGAGCAACGTGAGGGCCTTTTCGACCGGGTATACGACGGTGGTCAACCAGAACCACGACATGGGGATCTACGCCCAGGATCGGTGGACGATGAACCGCCTGACGTTGAATTACGGCGTGCGACTCGACTGGAACCAGAGTGAGATTCCGGCGCAGGACCTGGCGGCCTCGACACTCGGGCGTCCGGCTGCGCATTTCGATGCCGTTCCGAATGCCAACAATTACAAGGACTGGACACCGCGCGTGGCCATGGCCTACGACCTGTCCGGCGACGGGAAGACGGCCGTGAAGGTCAGCCTCAACAAGTATGTGGCGGGTCTCACGGCGAATGGGATCGGCGCCGGCGCCAACCCGATCACGCGGCTCACCAACAGCGTGAACCGGAACTGGACCGATGCGGGCGCGCCGAATGGGAACTTCGTCGTGAATTGCAACCTGAGCGACCCCAGCGCGCAAGGGGAGTGCGGAGCCGGCGGCGCACCGACGCAGTACCAGAAAGATAACGGCTGTTCCGGGGCCATCAGTGCGTTGAACTGTCTCGTGCCCTCGCAACTTGCCGACCAGGACATTCGCGCGAACACGGACGGCAGCTCGCTGTGGAACGTGCGCCAGTACAACTGGGAGTTCTCGGCCGGCGTGCAGCGCGAGATCCTCCCGCGCGTGTCGCTGGACGTCTCGTACTTCCGGCGCTGGTTCGGGAACTTCACGGCGACCGATCAGACGCAGGTCACCCCGGCCGACTTCCGGTCGTTCGACATCACCGCGCCGATCGATAACCGGCTGCCCGGCGGGGGTGGGTATCCGATCACCGGCTTCGTCGACTACGCCAGCACGACGGCGCAGGCCGCGACGGCGGCCAACAAGGTCGTCCTGACCGATAGCATCGGGGCGAACCAGATCCAGCACTGGAACGGCGTGGACGTCAACGTCAATGCCCGGCTCCAGAACGGGCTGCTCCTCCAGGGCGGCACCAGCACGGGGCGGACGTACCTCAACAACTGCGAGGTGACGGCGCTCCTGCCGGAGACCCTGGGGAACAACCCCCAGTCGTTCTGCGAGTCGACCGAACCATGGCTCACCCAGGTGAAGGCTCTCGCGGCGTATACACTGCCTCGGTACGCTCAACTGCCCAAGACGCTCGGGACGATTCTCGAAAACGTCCAGGTGAACGGGACGTTCCAGAACATCCCGGGGGGCGCGCTGCAGGCGGTCTACTCGATGTCGAGCAGGAACACCGACCCGCGCGGCAACGAGGCGGCCCTCTTCCTGGGGGGTTGCACAGGTCAGGTCGCCGCAGGACTTTGCGGTGCCAACAGCAAGAGTCTCAACTTGCTCGCGCCGACCCAGGTGTATGACGATCGGCTGAACCAGCTCGACATGCGCGTGGGCAAGATCCTGCGGTTCGGGCGGACACGGACGGCGGTGAACTTCGACCTCTACAACGTGTTCAACGCGAATCCGGTCCTGAGCCGGAACAATAACCTGGCGGTCAATCTTCAGGGCACCAATGCCAACCCCCAGTCGACGATTGGTACGGTCAACGGGCCGGTGGGCGCCAACAATCTGGCGACGCAGTCAACATCGCTCGCCAGTAACGCCGCCATCGCGGCCAAGGGGGTCGCGGTCTCGAACACCCTGTGGACGCCGACCAGCATTCTCCAGGGACGGTTCTACAAGATCAGCTTGACGTTCGACTTCTAAAGGCTCTGGGCTCAAGAAAAAGGAAAGAGCGGGGGGCTTCGGGGCCCCCCGCTCTTTTTGTGGGGCGGCGGTGGC
Source organism: Vicinamibacteria bacterium (assembly GCA_041484265.1). Lineage (GTDB taxonomy): Bacteria > Acidobacteriota > Vicinamibacteria > Vicinamibacterales > CAVVIG01 > 2-12-FULL-65-11. The sequence continues at coordinate 1,003 of JBGPHH010000227.1, read as the reverse complement.
TCCATGTCCCGCCGCCTCCACCAGCCCTGGATCATCGACAGATCCTGATGTCCGGCCAGTTCGTAAATTGTTCGGCGTGTTGACCTGTGGAGTTGGCTGTGGTCAAATCGCCCTACGATCTCGCCTGCTGGCGGCTGTTTGGCTTCGGCGAGGCGCCCTTTTTGGAGGCACTGATGTCACACCGTACACGTTGGTTCAAACTGGCGTTCGGCGCGCTCGCAGCCGTGGCCGTTGTCGGCGTCCCGTTGATCGCACAGGCTCCGGTCGCACAGCAGACTCCGCTCGATCTGTCGGGCGAGTGGGGGGCCATCCGCCAGGAGGACCAGCCACACCGTCAGCCGGGCCCCGAGCTGGGTGACTACACCGGGCTGCCGATCAATGCCGCCGACCGCCAGAAAGCGGAAACGTGGGACGCCTCAACCCTCTCCGAGCCCGAGCGACAGGCTCAGCCGCATCCGGCCCAGTACTCGATGCGCGGCGGGGGCGGACCGAACCTGCGCTGGTCGAAGATGTACACCCCGGTCACCGGTGATTTGATCGGCTACTCGATCGTGGGTTTGTACGGGCGCGCAGACCGCCGGATCTGGCTGGATGGCCGGAACCATCCGTCGGACTACTCCGAACACACCTGGGACGGCTACTCGACCGGCGTGCAACAAGGCAACGCGCTCTTCGTCACGACGACACATATGAAGACGGGTGTGATCCAGCGCAATGGAGCGGCCACCAGTTCGTACGGGGTGATGAGAGAGGCCTGGTTCCGGCACGGTGACTACCTGATCGTCATGACTCTCATCGACGATCCGATCTATCTCGAGGAGCCGTTCGTCAGGACAACCGAGTGGGTCCGCGACGCGGCTGGCAATATCCCCCTTCAGCAGTTCTTCGAATCGGTCGACGAACTCGGCGACAAGCCGCTCGGCTGGGTGCCACACTGGCCACTCGGCACTCACCATACCGACTTCGGCAAGAACTACGGCATTCCGTTCGAGGCGACGCAGGG